>CALLDL010000212.1 GCA_937998305.1 uncultured Desulfobacterales bacterium
TTAAGAGTAACTAGTGAATAGTTAATAGTAAAGTGTAAATAGACGATCAAAATTAAAATAATTAAATAGTGTCCACCCATAAATGATTGTTTTTGTTCAAGATCAAGGCATGCGAAAAAAATAACCACAGGCATATGTTTAATATTCCGAGGATTATTTTTTGAGCATAACGCAGATATTGGACAAAAAGGCCATTTATGGATGGACACTAACTACATTAATCCCGGTATATTAAGACCTCCGGTAAGCTTGCTCATCTCTCCGGAGACCATATCCTGTGCCTTGGTTAATGCATCATTTACGGCTGCCAATATCAAGTCCTGAAGCATTTCCACATCATCCGGGTCCACAACTTCTTGTTCTATTTGAATGGATACCAGTTGTTGTTTGCCGTTGGCCACAACCTTTACCATTCCGCCACCAGAGCTTGTTTCAACTGTCTTTTCAGACATTTCTTCCTGTAATTTTGACATCTTAGACTGAAGTTGCTGTGCCTGCTTCATCATCTTTCCCAAGCCTTTCATTGAAATACCTCCTATAGAATCTTAACATCAACAATTTTACCGTTGAAAATCTCCAACGCATCGGTAACCAGAGGGTGGCTTAAGGCTTCCTGTTTTAAACGGACCTTCCGGCTATTTTTTTGATGATGTTTGTTTTCCGTCTTTTTTTTTGTGCGTATAATTACGTCGATCTCTTTTCCGAAAAAGTCGCGGCACACCTTTTTAATAATGCCGACATTTTTTTCTTTCCGGACCATTTTTATATTAAAATCGTTTCCATTGACTTCGATTTCCACCCGATTGTCAGTCAGTCCTTTTATCTTGGAATTTTTAAGGTTGGTTGCAAGAGATGGGTGTTTTTCTAAAAATATTGATAACAGTTTTTCCCATTTATTCTCCAAGATTTCATCATTATCTGCTGGTGCTATATGACATGAGACATACGTTTCTGTGGATTCTGCTGTCCCTGTTACCGGCCCGGATGATGCTTGAGGGGGGCTGTTGGATGTACCTATAAAAGTTTCCAGAGATTCATTGAAATCTTTTTTAAGATGATCGAGCTTTTCGATAAGAACATCAATGGGCAAGGCAGGTTTTATCTGAAACATCTTGATAAAAACCATCTCAATTGCAAGCTTTGATCGTGAAGAATGTTCTATAATCGGTTCCTCTTTAAAGAGTAGATCAAAAAGCTGATTCAAAAATGTTTTTGTGACGTTCTTTGTCTGATCAAGCATCAAATCTATTTCATGCGCAGGGATATCTACCAGCTTGCGGGTCTTTTTCCCCATCTTGACAATGAGTAAATTTCTGAAATGTTCGATCAAATCGGTGTACAGCTTCTTCGTATCATGACCTGCGCTATACACTTCGTCCAGAATATCGAGAATTTCCGTGATATCTCCCTGTATGACAGCGTTTGATATTTTAAAAATAATGTCTCGATCGATGACGCCAAGTATATCCAGAATCTGGTCATGGCCAATGGCACCTTGTGTGCAAGACATGACCTGATCCAGAAGGCTCAGACCGTCTCTCATGCTTCCGTTTGCTTCACGTCCGATTAACCCTAAACTTTCAACGTCGATGTCGACATCTTCTTTGACGCAAATTTTTTTCATATGTTTGGAAATCGATTCAACATCAATACGTCTGAAATCGTGTCGCTGGCACCTTGAAAGTATTGTTATGGGAATCTTCTGAGGTTCTGTGGTAGCAAAGATAAACATGACATGGGGCGGTGGTTCCTCCAATGTTTTCAGAAGCGCATTAAAGGCGGCGATGCTGAGCATGTGAACTTCGTCAATAATATATATCTTATAAAGACTGTGGGCGGGCATGTACTTGACATTTTCACGAAGATCCCTGATTTGATCAACACTGTTGTTTGAAGCGCCGTCAATTTCGAACACATCAGCAGCATTCCCTGCAGTGATCTCTCTGCAGGACCTGCAGTCATTGCATGGAACCGGTGTAGGGCCATCTTTACAATTCATGGACTTGGCCAATATTCGCGCAACCGTGGTTTTTCCGGTTCCTCTCGGACCTGAAAACAGGATGGCATGGGCGACACGACCAGCTGAAATAGCGTTGGTTAACGTGCGTGTGATATGATCCTGTTTTACGACCTCATCAAATGTTTGGGGGCGGTATTTACGCGCAAGTACAAGATAGGACATAAGGATTTTTTCCTAATCTGGATACTGTACATAATTCGGAATGGCCGGAACCAAATAAGGTTTTAAAAAGCTAAAGATGTGAAAGCAACAGTCGCAAATGAACAAAGTTTAGCCGGTTGGCCCGTGTGCCCGTTGGCCGGTTAGAAAACCAATTGATTAACAATCACTGGCAAACCGGAAAACGGGCTAAACCATTTATCATCAAAGATTCAGCAACTCATATCAAAGTTTTTTGCAAAAAAATGCACGAAATTCAATTTTAAAAAACTAATATTTATATGGCGGAGAGAGAGGGATTCGAACCCTCGGTGCCGCTATTAACAGCACACACGATTTCCAGTCGTGCTCCTTCGGCCAGCTCGGACATCTCTCCGAAAAATTAAAGGTGATATCGATTTCTTAAGGTGCTGTATTCTGGCGGAGAGGGTGGGATTCGAACCCACGATCCCGCTTTTGACAGGATACCGCTTTTCGAGAGCGGGGCCTTAAGCCGCTCGGCCACCTCTCCAGCACTTTAAATTTTAAAATACAGGTAGGTTCAATATACTTTTTTAATGGGGCATGTCAATAATCTTATTTTATTCCTTGAATAACAGAATCCTTTATAGTATCAGTTCTTTTTTGTTTGAAAAGGTAAAAATAATGCATCGAAAAGGAATAGTTAAACATGGCTGAAGTCATCCCTTTTAAGGGAATTCTCTATAATACTCGCAAGATCAACAATCTGGCAGATGTTGTGGCCCCTCCTTTTGACGTTATCTCAGAACAGGAGCAGATTCAATTTCATGAACGCCATCCCCAAAATATCATCAGGTTGACTTTGGGTAAAACTACCGAAAATGACACCCCTGCAGACAACCGCTATACTAGAACAGCAGAATGTCTGAACAGATGGTTTTCAGATGGTGTCATTTTGTTAGACGAAGAGCCGGCATTTTACCTGACGTCGATGGAATTTCTCTTTGACGGGAATCGGGTGACGCGTTATGGTCTGATTGCTTTGATTCGCCTTGAGCCATTTGAAAAGGGTATTATTTTACCGCATGAAAAAACCTTTTCAAAAGTAAAATCGGAGCGGCTTGAGCTGATGAAAGCATGCCATGCCAATTTCAGCCCAATATTTTCTTTGTTTTCCGATGAAGAAAACCGTATTTACAATAAACTAAAGGATGCAGTCTGCAACAAATCAGCAGATATTGTTTTTACGGACAAAACCGAACAAAAGCACACTCTATGGCGAATCACCGATAATTCGGTTCACCAATATATTTCCGATTTTTTAAAGGATAAAAAAATCTTTATTGCTGATGGACATCATCGATACGAAACAGCGCTTAATTACAGAGATTGGTTGTCGGCCCGTACTTCTAATTTCAATGGTAATCATCCAGCAAATTATGTCATGATGTACCTTTGCAGCATGGAGGATCCAGGACTAATTGTTCTTCCCGCACACCGCATGTTAAACGAAGTTCCAGTCGAAACAAGAGAATCGCTGATCCAAAAAGCGAAAGATTATTTTGACATCATAACGTTTCCTTACGATAGTGATCAACACAATGGAAATTTTGAAAAATTTACCTCGATTCTAAAATCGAATACTTCAAAGAATTGTATCGGCGTATGCACGAAAGATCGTCCGGAACTCCACCTGTTGATACTCAAACCCGACGTTATGGAAAATATGTTTGGTGATGAATTGCCGGAGGTGATTAGAAATATTGATGTGACGGTGTTGGCCCGTCTTATTTTTATGGAACTGTTGGGTTTTGATCAAGCCAGGCTCGACAATGAGCAGTTGATCGCCTATTCGAGCATTGCAAAAGAGGCCATAGACGCAGTGTTTGCCGGAAAACATGACATTGCTTTTATACTTAATCCAACAAGAATTGAGCAGGTGCGCGATATTGCCAAAGCCGGCCTTATTATGCCTCGCAAGGCAACCTATTTTTTCCCAAAAGTAATTGCCGGCCAGGTGATAAATAAGCTGGATTAATGCCCCTTCGGATCAGGGCTTAAATATTTTTTCAACCTCATCAGAATAAGAACCGTTCTCCTGATAAATGATCAGGGGCGAACCGATTTTTAGGCCTGAACGTCCCCCCTTTTTTCCTTCAACGAGAATTATCTTTGCCTCTGTTTTTTTCTCTGAATGTATCATTCGAATCGACTTTGGTTCTATTCCGGAAGCGCGCATTTGGGTAAGAATATCCGTCATACGTTCGGCAGGGTAGACCATGACAAACCGTCCTGAAGTTTTTAACATCCTGCGTGCAGCTTCAACGACATCGTAAAGGGTCATATTAATTTCATGCCGTGCAATTGCACGCTGCTGATTCGGGTTGATCCTACCGGATTTTGACTTTCTAAAAGGCGGGTTACTGATGACCAGATCCACGGGCCCGGAAGTGTCCTCATGTTTTAATGTTTTCATATCCCTGCAAAGAATGGTAATTTGATCTTCCATACCATTTTCTGTAATATTGAGGTTCGCGATATCGGCCAGTTCCGTCTGCACCTCGATACCGTAAATTTTGACTTCGGGATTACGATACGCCAGTATCATGGGAATAATGCCACAACCTGTTCCCAAATCGAGGATGGTATCATTCGGGCTCGGATCGGCATACCAGGCCACTAAAACAGCATCTATAGAAAAACGATAGCCGGACCGATTCTGCTTAACCTGTATGCAGCCGTTAAAAAAGGAATCTGTGGTCAGTGATTTCATCGAATTTAGCTCGCTTTGCTCACAATTGGAATGATGGAA
>CALLDL010000213.1 GCA_937998305.1 uncultured Desulfobacterales bacterium
GCATCCTTGTTCGGGCATTTTTCTTGACAGGCTTAAAAAGAGGTGTTAACAGATTTTCGAAAATAGAGGCACGTAGCTCAGGGGGAGAGCGCTACCTTGACACGGTAGAGGTCGTTGGTTCAAATCCAATCGTGCCTACCATGGATATCAAAGGTTTACGGCAATAAAAATGCTGTGAACCTTTTTTGTTTGAAATTTTAAAAGGCTTATAAATATCCTGTGGAAGGTTTTATATGCTTGACAATACCATAAAAAAATAAATATTTTTAAATAATAGAACCTATCTCAAAAATAAAATTAGAGTTCAGGGCAAGGCGTTAAACGGTTAAAAAGCGGAGCATACACGTAGTATGTGAGTATTTTGAGCCGGTTAACAACGCAGCCATGGGCACTTAGATTGTTTTTGAGATAGGTTATAGATTGATACAAGGAGGAGCCTATCATACAGGACAACTGGACCGAAAAACTGTCATGTGCCATTTCGTGTCATAGATGTGATAAGAAGATGGATCCAAAAGATCCCAGAATTCTTTCTGTCTATGATCATCAAGCCATATGCATGGTTTGTAAAAAAGAAGAAGAACAACGGCCGGACTATGAAAAAATTTCCAAAAATACCATAGGGCAGTGTATGATCGATACGGAATTGCAATACAGTGATCCCGCAGGTTACTGTTATCATCATTTCTATCCATACACTTGCTGATATTCAAACTCTTAACCATCTTTTAGTTTTATCGTCAAAACAAATTTTACCATTATTCCAGCATTCCATCATTCCAATTTTGAGCGAAGCGAACTAAGTTCACCTATCGTTGGCAGACAGTCCTGGTAAAGAAATAACATATTGACATTATCTTTAAAGGAATGTATGAAAATTCAACAAACCAGACCGACCGGTCTGTCTTCATGTGTCCTATATTTAATAATAAGGCAATAACACCATGACATTGAAAGAGAGAATCATCCACGAATCCTTGCGCCAGTTTTCCACAAAAGGCTTTCTTTCCACATCGATTACCGACATTCTTGACGCCGTGGGAACGTCGAAAGGCGGATTCTACAACCACTTTGAAAGTAAGGAAGCCCTTTTTTTTCATGTGATGGATAAGGCCCGGAGTATCTGGCGGGATCGTAACCTGGCTGGGCTGGATCAAATCGAAGACCCGGTGGATAAGATCAAGCAGCTTTTAAAAAACTTTTACAAGCGGTATCTGAAAGATTCGGAAAATTTTCCGGGAGGTTGTGTTTTTATCACCCTCATGGTTGAGCTTATCGATCAACGTCCCCATCTTGCCAATGACATCAACAAGGGCTGGGTTGGCTTCAAACGGTTCATACAACGACATTTGGAAGCAGGCAAAGCCACCGGCAAACTGCGCAGCGATGTCAATACCGAAGCCGTCACAGAAATACTGTTTGCCGGCATACTGGGGGCTTCCGTGAACTTTGGTGTCGAAAAATCGGACGACAGCCTGGAAAAAACCGTAAACTCGCTGATTGATTATCTTGAGAATCTAAAACCCTAACTTGTCCCTTGAGGAAGGCTCATGTAGCGATATTTTTTTTGGCAGGATTAACACCGACAGGTCGGTCCCTTCAACATAAATATGTAGAGGGCACCCGAAAAACGGCATCGGCGGACAGGATTTCTAATCTCCAATGATCGCTGTATCATTTACAGTTTTGGAAAGTCGTTTGCGCAACGAGAAAACCTAATATTTATAGCAAAGGAGGTAGAGAGATGATTGATTTTACATTTACAGAAGAACAGGAAATGTTCAGGAAAGCAGCTCGTGAATTTGCAGAAACAATGGTGGCGTCCAAGGTTCCTGAAATGGAAGAAACGGGTAAGTTTAGCGATGACCTTGTAAAAGCATTAGGCGAAGCAGAAATGATGGCATTGACTGTGCCGGAAGAATATGGCGGCCTGGATTTGGGGTATACGGTCCGCATGATTGCCATAGAAGAAATCAGCAAAGTTTCCGTGGCTGTAGGTATGATGCTCCAGGTTTGTGCCTTGGGTATCGAACCCATCCTCAAATTCGGAACCGAGGAGCAGAAAAAGAGGTATCTGCCTGCCATGGCCAAAGGCGAGCGAATCGGAACAACTGCTGTAACCGAAGCAACCGGAGGATCGGATCCTACCGGTATCCGGACATCATACAAGAAAGAAGGCAGTGATTACATTCTCAATGGCCGAAAGTGCTTCATCACCAATTCCCATATCGGCGACACCATTACCATTCTGGCCAAGGATAGTGAAAATCCCAAAGCCTTCTCGACCTTCATTATGGAAAAGGGAATGGAAGGATTCAAAGCTACACGTGAAGAGCATAAAGTTGGCATGCGCGGTTGTAATACCGGTGAGCTGGCCCTTGAAAACTGCCGTGTTCCCGCTGAAAATCTTATCGGAGATGAAGGCAAGGGCATGCGTGTTGCCCTGGCTGCTATTGGAGATGTGGGCAGAGGCGGTATGGTCGGCTGCGCTTTAGGATTGCAGGCCGCCTGTCTGGAAGCATCCATTAAGTTTGCCAACGAACGGATTCTTTATGGTAAACCGATCAGCTATTTGCAGACCATTCAAAATAAACTGGCGGATATGAAAATCGATCTGGAAGCAGGTCAGCTGTTGGGGTATCGAGCGACATCCATGCAGGATAAAGGCATGCGATCAAGTAACGAATTCGCTGTGGCAAAATATTTCACTACAGAAGCAGCCCAGAGGGCAGCAAAGATGGCTGTCGACATTCATGGCGGCTATGGTTGCATGGAAGAATATGCGGTCAGCCGTTATTTGAGGGACTCATTTGTCCTGGGCCCGTCTGCAGGAACCTCAGATATTATGAAGGTTATTATCGGCCGCTGGGCGCTCTCGTAGACCTAATTCAGCAGTTCAATTTAGTTTTTTCGATGTACAATTTCTGCAGAAGTTTATTTGAGTTGAAAGCAAACAAGTGACTAAATTGTCTAAAGTTTATGAATTCAAATAGTTTTTATATGAACAGATGGAGCGAAGCGATCCCCTGACTTAAGCACTTCAAACTTTAGTTCATTTTAGTCACTTTCACGGTATATCCGAGTTAGGAAATATTTAGATGCTAAAAATTATCGTATGTGTCAAAGCGGTTCCAGACCCTAAAGAGGCTCACAAAATTAAAATAGATCCTGCCACCAAAACCCTCACCAGAGCCGACGTTCCGCTGGTATTGAATCTGCTTGATAAGAATGCCATGGAGCTGGCTCTCCTGCTTAAGGAGCAGCTGGATGCACACATTACCGTACTCAGTATGGGTCCTCCTGTGGCAGGCAATATTGTCAAGGAATGTCTAGCTCTGGGTGCTAATCAGGGATTTTTGCTTTCAGATCGGGCTTTTGGCGGCGCCGATGCTTATGCAACAGCATATACCCTTGCCAAAGGTATAGAGAAAATTGGAGAGTTTGATCTAATCATTTGCGGGATGGCCAGCAGCGACGGCAGCACGGAGTGGGTAGGTCCGGAGATGGCCGCGTTTTTAAAAGTACCAGTGGTAACACGAGTAAATGAGATTGTTGAATTTGGTGGAGAATGGTGGAAGGTAAAGGCAAGCCTGGAAAACGGGTATCGCCTGATGCAGGTTAAACTTCCGGCTGTCTTTACGGTAAGCAGAGAACTGAATACCCCGAGAACACTCAGTTTTTCGGGAATTATCAAAGCCAGAAAAAAAGAGATAACCCTTTGGGATCTTAATGAGTTAGGCGTTTTGGAAGAAACCGTGGGACAAAAAGGATCTCCGACAATTGTTTCAAGCCTTGCCACTGTAAACAGCAAACGGATCGCCGAAATAATTTCTGGTACAAGGGAAGACAAAGTCGAGCAATTGGTTCAAAAACTGGCAGATGCTGCTGTGATATAAAGGAAGGAAAAAAAATGAATAAACAATGCGGCTCGGTTTGGGTCGTTGCTGAACAGATTGACTGTCGAATACTTCCAGTTTCGCTCCAACTCATCGGTCAAGCACGAAAGCTGGCCAAAGAACTAAATACGTCCGTTGAAACAGTTATTCTGGGAGATCAAATGGACAAAAGAGTTCAAGAGTTTTTTGCAGCCGGTGCAGATCGGATATATCTTGGCAATGCTCCCGAGCTGGCCATATATCAACCGGAAATGTATACTGAAATGATTGTCAAACTGGCAAAAGAACACCAACCGGAAATCATGCTGATCGGTTCGACATCCATGGGGACTGAACTGGCACCGTTGGTGGCGGCCAGACTCGGTACCGGCTTGACGGCACATTGCATTGACCTCATCATCGATGACAATAAAATCTTGGAGCAGAGAATACCTGCTTATGGTGGGTTGATCTCCATTATCTGTCCGGAAAAACGACCCCAAATGGCCACCATCGCTTCAGGGGTTTTCCCTCATCCTGAACTGGATGAAAGCAGAACCGGAGAAATTATTCACCTTGAGATCCCAAACGAAATCTCACCCCGGGTTCAAACTCTTGAAATTGTCCGTGAAGAACCTGAAGGCATACCTCTGGAGTCAGCACCCATCGTCGTTGCCGGCGGTGCGGGCGCCGGTGATATAGAAGGATGGCGAATCATCGCCGGCCTGTCCGAAATTTTAAATGCTGCTCTGGGATCTACCCGACCGGCGGTAGATGAAGGCTGGACAGAACTGGAAACGATGATCGGACAGAGCGGCAAAATGGTAAGCCCGGAACTCTATATCGGCGTCGGTTTGTCGGGTGAATTACAGCACATGGTCGGCATTGTCGGGGCCAAGGTGATGGTGGCCATTAATAATGATGCCAATGCACCGGTCTTTGAACAGGTCGATTATGGTATTGTTGATGACTGTCGGGAATTTGTGCCAATGCTGATTGAAAAGATAAAAGAATACCAAGAAAGGAAAATCACCTGTTGATTTGGGTCATTCCGGCAACAGGGAATATAGGTTCAATATCATGAAAATTTTATGGCATCTTGCATTACAGTATGCGATACGCAGTTATCACTATCGAAAACCTTAAAACGGCTACCATCGTACACTCAAACCTCTGAATTAGAAAGCGCGGATTGACGACAAAATTCCACGCTTTTCTAATTTGTATAGAGATACAAGATGCTATGGTGAAAGGATCAGACGTTAAACATTTGATATCTTGTATGTTTACGCCGTGATATCATAAAAAGATAAGCAACGTGTGAACAAGATGAATAAGGAAAAAATTTGCCAAATATCTTAGCAGGTTTTCAAAAATTTTCATATTGAGTTTCAACTTATAAAACGTTAAAAACTGCACAAACCATTTGGTAGGGGTTCCATGAGACCGTTGGATAATTCCGCGCCGTTAAGCATTTGTCTGTTAAGTTACAGGAGCCATCCTTACTGTGGCGGGCAGGGAGTTTATGTGAATCACTTGAGCAAAGCCCTCAAGACTTTGGGCCATCAGGTCGAGGTGGTTTCAGGACCACCCGCTCCTCAGCTAGATGAAAAAATAAATCTTTTTCAGCTTCCCGGCCTGGATCTTTATAACCCTGCTGATCCTTTCAGGATGCCTTCTTTAAAAGAGCTTTCAGATCCCGTCAACCTTATGGAGTGGCTGGGCGTTTCCACTATGGGATTCCCGGAACCGTTCACATTTGGGATCAGGGCGTATCGATTTTTAAAAAAAAGAATATCCAAATACGATATCGTTCATGACAATCAGAGCATCTCATACGGCATTCGCTCCATTAACAGGTTTGTTCCAACCATTGCCACAATTCATCATCCGATTACGGTGGACAGGGACCTGGCCGTAAAAGCGGCTTCGTCGTTTTGGACAAAGATTAAACAGTTGAGGTGGTATTCTTTCATCGGTATGCAAAAAAGGGTGGCCAGAACCTTATCCCGCATCATCACGGTTTCTAAAAGTTCCATGCATGACATCGGCAGGGATTTTAACATACCGCTGCAACGATTTAAGGTCATCCCTAACGGGATCGATACGGATCTGTTTCATCCAATTCCCGAGATTAAAAGAGAAAAAAACCGTATCATTGTCACCAGCAGTGCCGAGACACCCTTAAAAGGACTCCATTATCTGCTGGAGGCGGTGGCTGAAATCTCCACGACTCGTAAAATCAAACTCGTTGTCGTCGGCACCCTGAGAAAAAACGGTGATATCGAAAGGCTCTTAACAAAATTGGGCATAAATGAATGTGTTACATTTACGGGCCGCATCGAAAATGATGCCTTTGTTCAACACTATGCAAAAGCTTTTCTTGCAATTGTTCCGTCCGTATACGAGGGATTCGGTTTCCCGGCAGGAGAGGCCATGGCGTGTGGCCTTCCGGTGATCAGCACCACAGGCGGGGCTTTGCCAGAAGTGGTGGGGAATGCCGGAATACTGGTTCCACCCGCAAATCCCAAGGCGCTGGTTAAGGCGATTCTGTCCCTGATGGATCATCCTGAACATGCTAAACAAATGGGGCGTGCAGGTTTTAACAGGGTTCGAGATCGCTTTACATGGAAGAGGGCGGCTGAAATGACCATTGAGGCTTACAGGGAGACCATTCGTGATTACCGTCGACCTTAACCGGCTTTGCAAGTCTGATCCGAACCGTTTGGCCGGTTGCCGGATACTGGATATCGGGTGCGGAACAGGACGACACACCTGTGCTGCATTTAGATTCCCGAAGGTTGTTGCCATGGGTATAGACATTAACTTTGATGATGTTGTTGAGACAAAAAAAAGGCTGAACACGCATAAAGAACTTGGAGACCATGGGGGTGGCGAGTGTGGAGTTTCTGTTGCCGATATATGTGCGCTTCCTTTTAAAGACAACTTTTTTGATCTTGTTATCTGCTCGGAGGTGCTGGAACACATTCAAGACCACAAAACCGCAGTCTCTGAAGCTGTCAGGGTGTTAAAGCCGGGTCAGACCCTTGCAGTCAGTGTTCCACGATATCTCCCGGAGCGAATCTGTTGGGCACTTTCCGACAATTACCATACTGTCCGTAACGGGCATGTTCGCATATATAAAAAGAAAGCGCTGGTTGATCTTTTGGAAAGTGCGGGCCTGACTCGATGGGGATTTCATTTCGCCCACAGCCTTCATGTGCCTTACTGGTGGCTGAAATGCCTTGTCGGACCAGAACGTGAAGATTGCAGACCGGTCAATGCGTATCACCGTCTTCTGGTATGGGATATGATGAAAAAGCCCTGGGTCACGCACTTTTTAGACAAAATGCTCAATCCCATCCTGGGGAAAAGTAGGGTGCTATACCTGAAAAAAGAAAAAAAGTAATACCTTAAAAAATTTTCCCGGCCTGCT
>CALLDL010000214.1 GCA_937998305.1 uncultured Desulfobacterales bacterium
GGCCCAAGCCTCCAAGGACAAAGAGCATATCAAGGTCGAGGTGGAGCTGCGCGACGTCGGATACCCTGGATCAACTTACACCCTGGTGTATGTGTCAGAAAAAGATGCTCTTCTGGGGTATTACTACCATGCGGTTTCAAGACAGTATTTTGATGTTCTTTTTGTTCGGATGAAGTGAAAGGGGGTGCGATTTTTAAAATGAAACAACTAATAGAGTTTTTAAAGACAACGGTTATGGGCGGCCTCTTTGTATTGCTGCCGGTACTGCTTCTTTATCTGCTGTTGTCCGAAGCGCTGGGGTTGATTGTGGCATTGGCAGGACCCATTGCGGATCTGTTTCCCAAAGGGACGTTTGACAAGATCAAGCATCCCGTAGCGGTAGGGCTGATTCTGATTATGGGTGCATCCTTTCTGATCGGACTTGCATTGCGTTCCGAAAATGGGAGGCGTTTGGGTCGCTGGATCGAGCGTATGGTGTTGGGCCGCCTGCCCGTCTACAAGGCCCTAAAGAGCCTGACAACCGGCTTTGCAGAAGCAGAAAAGGACGGCGCTTTTAAAACAGCGGTCTTAAACTCTACGGGCGGTGAGCGTGAAATTGTTTACATCATCGAGGATCATGGGGATGGACAATACACGGTGCTTCTGCCCTGGGCGCCCGCGGCTTTTTCCGGGTTTGTCAAGGTCGTCAATCAGAATCGGCTTGAAATTCTGGACGCAAATTTAGGCGATGTCTCGCGGGTCCTGAGCCATTGGGGCGTGGGGATCCGTGAATTGCTGGAAAAAAAGACCACAGACGTCGGCTCGTCAGTTGATCCCTCTGAAGATGTTTCTGGAAAAGGAGTCAGACGATGACCCCGGGAATAATAACCGAAACGGAACTAAACCAGACGCGTTGGCGCTTGCGCTTAGGTATTATTGTATTTGTTATCGGCTTTCTAAGTCCTCTGTTGATCCCTCTGGTTACCGCTAGCGAACTGCCGACAAAATGGAAAGCCATCATCTCCGGATGTCTTGCTGTCGGCATCCCCGAGCTGTTCAGTGTCATAGCCATTGCCATAATGGGTAAACCTGGCTTTAATTATATTAAAGAGCGCTTTTTCGGCTTCTTAAAGAAATACGGCCCGGCAGACAGGGTGAGCCGGACGCGCTATCGTATCGGGTTGGTCATGTTTTTGCTTCCGATTTTTTTCGGCTGGTTGGCACCCTATGCACCGCATTTATTACCGGGCTACGAGGCCCACCGTTTTTTTGTGAACCTAATCGGGGATATGATGTTTGTATCCAGTCTGTTCGTTCTGGGCGGTAATTTCTGGGATAAAGTACAAGCGTTGTTCATTCACGGGGCAACGGCAAAATTCCCTGAGCCTTCGTCTATTTGAAACCTAAACTGAACGTTTCAAATTTTAAAAGGGTATCAAATATTTATATTTTTAGAATTTGGAATCCTTCGGCATTTGTCATCGTGGCCGCTAAGTCCCTTATTTTTTATGAGGCAGCATAAATTAGGATAAAATTCGATATGTGTGACCTTGCAAAATGAAAACAGATAAAAAGGATGAGCCGATGTTTAAAAACTTCCGATTCAATCCAGTTATTATGATGTTGATTTTGATTCTGCTGGCCGGTTGCTCGGGAATTGGTCCGGGGTCGGTGGAACGTGATCGGTTTGATTATGTCAACGCCCTTTCCAGCTCCTGGAAGAAACAGATTCTCCTCAACCTGGTTAAGATACGATATTTAGATGCGCCAGTCTTTTTAGATGTGTCATCAGTCATCAGCCAATACGCAGTTGAGGGTAAGATTGATCTGGGTGCTTCTTGGAATGATCCGATACTGGGTGACAGTCAAATGTTGGGAGGCAGCGGTAAATATACCGACCGACCCACCATCACCTATAGTCCTCTCACGGGAGATAAGTTTTCTCGAAGCCTGATGACACCAATTCCCATCAAAGGTTTTTTATTTTTGATACAGTCCGAGTATCCGGTGGATTTTTTGTTTCGGATAGGTGTGCAAACGATCAACGGTGTTGATAACCGGTTTGGCGCAAAGGCGATGGGAAAATCTGCTGATCCAAGATTTCGCCGTCTCATTGATGCCATGCGGCGGATTCAAAAATTAGGTGGACTCGGCATGCGGGTCAAGCCGATGGGTGATAAAAAGGCAGTGGTCGTATTTTTTAGGAGCAAGCTTAGTGATGAAATTGCTAAGGACATAAATACCGTTCGGCAGATACTGGGTCTTAATCCTGATGCTAAAGAGATTCGCGTGGTATATGGCGCCTTTGCCGCTGATGATCAGGAAATCGCCATGCTCACCCGCTCCATGCTTCAAATTATGATCGAGCTGGCATCTTATATCGACGTGCCGGCAAAAGATATCGACGAAGGACGAGCAGCTAAATTTTCTGACAAAAATGCAACTGACATGCCCCCATTGATTCGCATCCACAGCGGTGCATCTCATCCGGAAGATGCCTTGGTGAGTATCCGGTACCGGGATAACTGGTTCTGGATTGACGATACGGATCTTGACTCCAAGCGCGTATTTTCATTTTTGATGATGCTGTTTTCACTCACTGAAACCGGCGAAAAGTCAGGTGCACCGATCGTTACGGTTCCAACGAACTGATGGGGGTTATCAAATAAATGCCCTGATTCTAGTGGCAGTTTTTTGCAGTAAGACTTCGGATGTCTTTACCAAAAGAAATAACAAAATTTAAACAAGAAAAAGGAGGTAAATTATGGCAAAATCTTATTTAAAAGTATTGTTTATTATGATGATCAGCACTCTCCTGATCAATTGTGGAGGCAAACAAGTTAAAACGACGGAACCCCTTATTAAACCATATGAATTAAATGTTGATCAATATGAACCTAAGGTGGGTAATTTTATCGTGATCCTTGACGCGTCGTCTTCAATGTCAAATAAATATCTTGGATTTAGCAAGTTCCAAGTTGCCAAGGATTTCTTA
This sequence comes from uncultured Desulfobacterales bacterium, assembly GCA_937998305.1. GTDB lineage: Bacteria > Desulfobacterota > Desulfobacteria > Desulfobacterales > UBA11574 > UBA11574. The sequence continues at coordinate 2,975 of CALLDL010000214.1, forward strand.
AATGCTATGAATCAGACGCTTCCTGATCTGAAATTCAATGGCGCACTCAGGACTTTTGGCCCAAGTTCCAGTGGGTCGAAAAAGTCGCCGGTCCCTTTTTATGAACCGACAGAATATTCAAGTGCAGGGTTTGATGCGGCCTTAAAAGCTGTGAAACAGCCCGGTGGAATTAGTCCTCTGGCAAAAGCCATCAGCACTGCGAGTAATGACTTGAAGTCAACTCAAGGGCAAATAGCGGTCATAATTGTTAGCGATGGAGTAGATATGCATAATGCGCCGGCTGTGGCTGCGGAGAAAATGCAAAGCCAGTTCGGTGACAGGCTTTGCATATACACGGTATTGGTGGGAGATAGCTATGAAGGCGAAAAGCTTATGGAAAGAATCGCCAGAAAAACTACTTGTGGATTTTCAGTGCGTGCCGATGGATTAAAAACTGGCAATGACATGGCAAGCTTTGTGAAAAAAGTATTTCTAACCGAACTCATGGACAGTGATGGGGATGGTGTACATGATAATTTAGACCGGTGTCCTGATACACCCAAAGGAGTTAAAGTAGACGCACAGGGTTGTCCGATAGATTCAGATGGTGACGGTGTCTATGACTATCTGGATAAATGTCCGAATACTCCTGCAGGGGTAAAAGTAGATACTATGGGATGTCCGCTGGATAGTGACGGTGACGGTGTGGCGAATAATCTGGATCAATGCCCCGACACTCCAATGGGGGCCACTGTGGATGCCAGGGGGTGCTGGACCTACGCCGCGGTGGTGCTGTTTGATATTAACAGTGCCGAGGTAAAATCTGTAGCATATCCCATGCTCCAAGAAGCGGTTTTGATAATGAAAAAGAATCCGGATCTCAAGGTTGAGGTCGACGGACATACAGACAGCACCGGAACCGCAGCGTATAACAAGACCCTTTCTGTAAAACGGGCCAAAGCCATAAAAGATCATTTCGTTAGCAGAGGAATTGATACTAATCGACTCACCACGAAGGGTTTTGGCTTTACAAACCCGGCAGCCAGCAATGAGACCAAGGAAGGCCGGGCCAAAAACAGGCGGGTTGAATTAACACCGGTCAAATAAAATATCCAGCCACCCATAACCATACGGGTTTGAAGATGGGGCAAAGCAACAGGATTGCCAAGCCCCATCTTCAAAAACACAGCGCGTCAGTTATAAGGGTGAAATGGTTTAAAATTGAATCAGGCAAACGTGTTTTTGTAAATATTTTCCTGTTCGTCTATAATTTCGCGGAGAATTTCGATGGTTGTCATGGGATTCATGATGACCACCCGAAGAACGACGATGTCCTGTTCAGTCGGATGCTTAGCCTTTAGTGTTGTTCTGGAGACAAAACTGTTGCCGGCTTCCCGCTGGAGTCTTTGAATCCTACGATTGATGTCGTTTAGTTTTTCGTTGATACTAAAGGCCTGCTCTGCATCGCTTCCGGCGAGTTTTTCCTGAAGGTCAAAGGGGCATAATCGATACGTCAGGATGTTGAGCTCAGGGGGGGTAATGATTTGCAAATCCGGTCTTTTATCTATTTCATCGGCAAACTTGCGGGCGGTTTCGATACCGTGATCGATGAGCAGACCATACCCCCGGCTTCCCATGATTTTAAGGGCGCTGTCGAGTATCAGGGAATTGGCTTCCCGTGATCCTGACGGTGATTTGATGCCAAGATCCACAGATCCCGGGCGGTTGACATAATTGGCATGATAGATGACGTTATCCATGATGGTGGGATCTTTGAAGTAAACCATGCCGCAGCTCATGGGCATGTAAAACTGTTTGTGCCCGTCGATGGTCACCGAATCGGCAAGCTCGATGCCCGAGAGCAGATGACTGTATTTTTCCGACATCAGCGTCGGCCCTCCCCAGGCCGCATCCACATGAAAGTGGATTCTGTTTCGGTCACAAATTTCCCCCAGTTTTGAAAGCGGGTCCACGGAGCCGGTTTCCGTGGTTCCGGCAATACCGACTATCGCCCAAATTGCTGTTTTTTCTGGGCTTTTTGTTAATGCTTTGATGGTTTTTTCAAGCGCTATGAGGTCTATTCGGTTTTTTTCATCCACATCTACGGCCACAATATTCTGGTTGCCTATGCCGAGCAGCCCTCCGGCCTTGTTGAGTGAATAGTGCCCCCGTTTCGACACAAGAACCACGCTTCGTTCTATTCCGTATGCCTGATAGGCAGCCCGCAGACCCTCTTTTTCCACACCGTCAAAACCGTTTGTTGGGGAAAATCGAGTATTTCGGGCCACCCACAGCGCCGTCAGGTTGGAGAGTGTTCCGTTTTCAGTAAAGCAGCCGAGGGTCGTGTCTGTGCTCTGGATATGTTCATTGTAAAAGGCATCGTTTTTTCGGTAAATCAGCCGGTGAATTTTAGCCAGTACCCGCTTTTCCACCACCGACACCACCTTGGAGGTCTCGATTTTAACCACATTTTGATTCAAAGCAGCCACGATGGTTTTAAGATGGACCATAAAAAAAGGAATGGCGGATGTCATATGACCGACAAAATAAGGTGAGGCCACATTCACCGCATGGGGGGCAATGTCTTCAATCAGGTCGGTAATGACGTCGGCCAGTTTTTTTTCGGGATTCTGGCTGATAAGGCTGTCCGTAAATCTATCGGCCAAATCCTTCAGACTGATCTCCTCGGTAAAACCGACATGTGTTTTAAGAAAATCGTGGAGCCCGAAAAGGATCTGCTCCATGTATTTGATCAATGTTGACCTTGCAGCTTCGTTTTCCGGCCGGATGAATGTTCGTGTCAGGGCCGGCCAGTCGGCCACAAGTTCTTTTTTTGGGGTCATCGTGTTTTTTTTATTCATTGGTTTCGATGGGCTGTCGTAATGAAATTTGATTTTTTTGAATGCGCAATATGCGGGTAACATGACAGATTCTGTGAATCATGTAAATCTTTATTTTAACGCTTTGTATTTAATGAATATTATTCATCCATCATTGATACGTTATTTTTGGGTTTGTAAAAGTTTTTTTTATGAACAAACTAATAATTTTGGTTGACAAATTTATAATATAAAGAGTAAAAGTCTTGTTTGTTTGCGATCCAGGAGTTCGTAAATTAACGAAATCCGGATTCAATCTTCCTCACCTACTTTAAAAAACAAAATAAGGAGCACTATATGACCGAGAAAGTCAACGGTTCCGTACTGGTAGTGGGTGCCGGCATTGCCGGTATGCAGTCCGCATTGGATCTTGCCGATTCCGGCTATTATGTTTACTTGGTTGAAAAGTCACCCGCCATTGGCGGAATAATGGCTCAACTTGATAAGACTTTTCCCACAAATGACTGCTCCATGTGAATTATCTCGCCAAAACTGGTCGAGGTCGGCCGGCATATCAACATTGAACTTCTGACCCTTTCCGAAGTCACTTCCATCGATGGCGAGGAAGGTAACTTCTCCGTCTCAGTAAAAAAATCTCCCCGCTATGTTGACATGGAAAAATGTATCGCCTGCGGTGCTTGTGAAGAAAAATGTCCTGCCAAGACGGTTGATGCGTTCAACGAGGGGCTATCCAAAAGAAAAGCGATTTATGTGCCTTATCCCCAGGCGGTTCCGTTGAAATATGTCATTGATGCGGGCAGGTGTATCTATTTCAGGGAGAAAACAAAAGGCAAATGCAAAGCATGTGAAAAATTCTGCCCCACCGAAGCCATAAAATTTGATGATAAAGAAGCGTCGGTAACTCTAAACGTCGGATCGGTGATCGTGACGTCTGGCTTTAAGCCCTTTGATCCGTCAAACTTTGACAATTATCAATACGCAACATTTCCCAATGTGATTACCAGTTTAGAATTTGAACGGATTCTGGCTGCCGGGGGCCCGACAACCGGGCATGTTTTGAGACCTTCGGATAATCAAGAGCCCGCAAAAATCGCTTGGCTCCAGTGTATCGGTTCCCGTGATTTGAATCGATGCGATAACGAATACTGCTCATCGGTTTGCTGCATGTATGCCATCAAAGAGGCTATAATCGCCAAGGAGCATATCGGCAACAACTTTGAACCAGCAATATTTTTTATCGATGTTCGTACTCATGGTAAAGATTTCGAAAAGTATTACGAACGGGCCAAGGCTGAGGGGGTTCGATGCATCCGTTCAAGAGTTCATACCATCACTGAAGCGGACGAAACCGGAACGCTCGCCCTGAGTTATGTGAGCGAGTCCGGAGAAATGATCGATGAAAATTTCGACATGGCGGTATTGTCCGTGGGCATGGAACCTTCTGATTCTGCGGTTGATTTGGCGGAAAAAATGGGGGTTGAAATCAACGGCTATAATTTCATCCAGACAAGCGATACCACACCTGTTGCGACTTCAAGACCGGGAATTTATGTGGCCGGTGCCATACAGGGGGTCAAGGACATCCCGGAATCTGTTATGCAGGCAAGTGCCGCGGCCTGCAGAGCCGGTGTTAATCTCGCGTCTGCTCGCGGGACGCTGATCAATGAGAAAGAGTTTCCAAGCGAAAGTGATGTTGCGGACCAAGCGCCCCGAATTGGCGTCTTTGTATGCAATTGCGGTGTAAACATTGGCGGTATTGCCGATGTCCCGGCCATTGCCGAGTATGCAAAGAGTTTACCCGATGTTGCCTATGTGGAAGAGAACCTGTTTTCCTGCAGTCAGGATACTCAGGATAAAATGGTTGAGGTCATCAAAGAGCAAAAGTTAAACCGTATTGTTGTTGCAGCCTGTACACCTCGAACCCATGAACCGTTATTCCAGGAAACTTTGCGCAACGCAAGCCTAAATTCATACCTGTTTGACATGGCCAATATTAGAAACCAGTGCACCTGGGTTCACTCCGACGATAAAGAAACCGCTACGGAAAAATCCAAGGATCTGGTTCGGATGGCCGTAAACAGAGCGTCCTTGCTGGAGCCGATTCCGGATATTTCCGTTGAAATTGAAAAATCAGCCCTCGTGATCGGCGGTGGTGTCGCTGGTATGACCGCAGCGCTGAGCCTGGCTGACCAGGGATTTCCGGCAACCATTGTGGAAAAATCATCGGATCTCGGTGGTGCAGCAAAAGATCTAAAAACGACCTGGAAGGGCCAGGATGTAAAAGGATATCTTTCCGGCCTTATAGATCAGGTCAAACAGCATTCTGACATTGATGTGTTGACCGATGCTCAGGTAGTGGACGCATCCGGATTTGTGGGCAATTTTGAGACCCAGGTGTCCAATGGGGATGACACGAGGACGGTAAAACACGGGGTGACCATTGTTGCAACCGGGGGCACGGCAGCCGATACGGATGAATACCTTTACAATCAAAATCCAAGGGTGATGCGCTGGCATGATTTGGAACATGAACCCGAAAAATTAAAAGATGCCGGGAGTGTGGTATTTATCCAGTGCGTGGGATCAAGAGATGATAATCGACCGTATTGTTCACGGATCTGCTGCACGTCATCCATATTACAGGCCATTTCAATTAAAGAAGAGGACCCGGAAACCGATGTTTTTATACTGTACAGAGACATTCGAACTTACGGTGAAAGGGAGGCATTATATAAGAAGGCAAGAGAAAAAGGGGTCATATTTGTCCGATATTCACTCGACAGCAGGCCCAAGGTCGTCGAAGTCGACGATGGACTTGAAGTTGATGTGTTTGACCCTATTTTGCAAAGAAATTTAAAGATAAAGGCAGACTACGTCAATCTTGCCACAGCCATTGACCCGGCTGATAATGCATCAATTTCGGAATATTATAAAATTCCGCTCAATGCTGAAAACTTTTTTATGGAGGCACACGCCAAGCTTCGGCCGGTGGATTTTGCCACAGACGGTATTTTTCTCTGCGGGCTGGCCCACTATCCAAAGGCCATTGACGAAAGCATTGCCCAGGCCATGGCGGCGGCCGGCCGGGCGACGACCATTCTGGCAAAAGATTCTGTTCAGATTTCGCCGTTGGTATCACAGATCGATGCTGAAAAATGTATCGGATGCGGACTTTGCGATGAAGTCTGTGCTTTTAATGCAATTGAGCTGGAAGAGATTGAAGGTAAGGGGTATCGCGCCAAGAATATTCCAGCGTCCTGCAAGGGATGCGGACTTTGTGCGGCGTCATGTCCGCAACAAACAATCGATATGCTCCATTTCCGGGATGCACAAATTGTTGCTTCCATTTGTGCTGCG
>CALLDL010000215.1 GCA_937998305.1 uncultured Desulfobacterales bacterium
CAAGAGTTTGAAGTGAGCTAAAGCCTGCCCTGGTGCGTGTCGTTCATATATAGATCTGACCTATGCACCATTACAGACATGGCTTTTTGAATATCAAGTGTTGGTGATCGGTCTGGGCCAGGGTTAAAAAAGGTTGTGCCCGTCAGCCCGTTATGCCGGTTTGCCCGTAATTTAATACCGGCCAACTGGCTAACCGGTTAACCGGCTAACCAGAAATAGGCACTTTTAACTTGTACGGCCTTAAGTGAAAACAGCCCCTTCCAGAGGTTATATCAAAGCCGAGTCCTCAAGGCCCGGATTCTTTACTCGGACGTTGCCTTGAATTCGCAACCCTTGGTATTGCAGGCCAGAAAAGTTCCCTGTTTTTTCGTTGTTTTTTCCACCAGAAACTTGGCGCTGCACTCGGGACATTCTTTTGCCACAGGCTTGTCCCAGGTTGCAAAGGTGCAATCCGGAAAACGGCTGCATCCGTAAAAGATTTTTCCCCGTTTTGACGATCGCTGAACAAGTTCTCCGTCACAGTCTTTTTCAGGACAATCTACCCCGGTTTTATTCTCGGGGCCGGTTGAATTTGTTGACTGGGTGTTTTTACAATCCGGATAACCGGAGCAGGCAAAGAATGTACCGTATCTTCCCTCTTTAATGAGCATGGGCTTGCCGCATTTATCACAAATTCTGTCAGATGGCTGATCAGAAGCCGGTTCGATGGGATGAACGACCCCTTTTTCATCCCGGGTGTAGTTTCGGGTATAGGTGCATTCCGGATAATTGTTACACCCTAAAAACTGTCCGTTCCTGCCCATTCGGATATGAAGCCGGTGATCACATGAAGGACAGGTGAGATCTGTTGGAAACCCGATGCCTTTTACACTGAGCATTCCTGTTGAAGCTGCTTCGAGTTCCTTTTCAAACGCGTCGTAAAATTGTGTTAAAACTTCTGAATAATCCACCTCAGCGGCTTCAATGCGGTCAAGATCATTCTCCATATTGGCGGTAAATTCCACATCGAATACATCAGGGAAACTTTTCACCAGAAGATCGTTAACGATAAATCCCAGTTCATTCGGTTTGAAATATCCTTTTACGAGATCCACATAGCCTTTTTCCCTTATGGTAGACAGGATGGCGGCATAGGTGCTGGGTCGGCCAATGCCGTTTTCTTCGAGTTCTTTAACCAAAGATGCTTCTGAAAATCTCGGAGGGGGCATTGTAAAATGCTGTTTTGGCGCCAATTCATTGAGTTTTAAAATCCCCCCTTCGCTCAGTTCGGGAAACTCATCTTTTTTCTTTTGGCTGTCACTTTCAATTTGATAATCAGTGGTCATATACAGCGTCATAAAACCGGGAAATGCCACCGATGAACCGCTTGCTGAAAAAAGATATGGACCGGCCGCAATAGATATAGAGATCTTGTTCATAAGGGCTTGCTTCATCTGTGATGCAACAAAGCGTTTCCAGATAAGCTCGTATAGCGCAAACTGATCTTTTGAAAGGAAAGGTTTAATTTTTTCCGGTGTATTTAAGACCGATGTGGGACGTATGGCTTCATGGGCATCTTGAGCTTTTTTTCGGTTTTTGAAAAAACGCGGCTTTTGAAGTGCATACTCATCCCCAAATTTCTCCCGTATGAGTTCAAGGGCTTCCATTGCAGCTTCCTTGGAAATTCGGGTGGAATCTGTACGCATGTAGGTGATGAGTCCTTCAGGTTCACCAGGGGATAGCTCTATACCTTCATAGAGCTGCTGAGCCACAACCATGGTTTTTTTTGCGGAAAATCTAAGTTTCCGGATAGATTCCTGTTGTAGTTTGCTGGTGATAAACGGAGGGGATGGATTCCTTTTTACTGTTTTTTTCTGTATTTTTTCAACGATAAATTTTTCTTCGGACAGTTCCTCAATGATAACATTTGATGTTTTTTCATCGGGGATTTTAATTTTTCCCCCATTTTTTTTGACCAGTTTTGCCGTAAACGGCGGGGGTGAATTGTCCTCGAGATGGGCGGTAATCGACCAGTATTCTTCAGATTCAAAGGCCTGGATGGCCCGCTCTCTATCACAAATGATTCGTACGGCAACAGACTGAACGCGCCCGGCACTGAGCCCCCCTTTTACTTTACGCCACAACAAAGGGGAGATTTGGTATCCCACCAGTCTGTCGAGAATCCTGCGTGCCTGTTGTGCTTCATACTTATTTTGATTGAGTTTGTCAGGCGATTTTATCGCTTCATGGATGGCATTTTTTGTGAGCTCATGAAAAAGTACCCTGTGAAATATTCTTCCCTTCTTTTTAAGTATTGCAGCTGTGTGCCATGCAATGGCTTCGCCCTCTCTGTCCGGGTCCGGCGCAAGGTATATGTCTGTCGTATCACCGGCGGCCTGTCTTAAAGATTTTATAACTTTTTGTTTGCCGGGGATATTCGTGTACTTGGGTTTGAACCCTTCTTCAATGTTGATTCCAATTTCCTTTGCCGGAAGGTCTTTTATATGGCCGACGGTGGCGGCGACGTTATATTGATTGCCGAGATATTTTTTAATGGTTCTTATTTTTGTGGGGGATTCCACGACTACAAGGGGTTTGTGCACTATATTACCTCACTTTTTCTCTGTTGTGAAAAACAATTTGCCCGGCGATTGCTGTGCAATACCTTTGAGTTCAAGTTGCAACAGAATGCTCGAAAGCCTGCCGGCTTCAATGGAGAGCTTTCTGTCAATGTCATCGATGTGAACAGGATACGGTTCAAGAGATTCAAATACAAGCTTCTCATCGGGTGATAATCGTGATATTCTTTTTATTCTATTATCGGCGGGTTTGTCTTTTCCAACAGGAATTTTTATCATATGTGAAAGTTCTTCCATAATATCCTGGGCATGTTCCACAAGTTTGGCGCCTTGTTTAATCAGTGTGTGGGTTCCGGTGCTTTTAAAGGACTGGATACTTCCAGGAACCGCAAATACATCCCGGTTCTGTTCCGCCGCCAGACGCGCTGTTATTAGTGATCCGCTTCGTTTTGTTGCTTCCACGACCACCGTGCCAAGGGACATACCGCTGATGATCCTGTTGCGCTTGGGGAAATTGTGAGCATCGGGCTCTGTTTTCAGTGGGAATTCCGAAATAACAGCACCGTTTTCGGCAATTTGATGAAAAAGTTTTCGGTTTTGTTCCGGATAAACCCTTTCAAGACCGCTTCCAAGAACAGCAATGGTACTTCCTTTGCCCATGAGTGCCCCTTCGTGTGCAGCCGAATCAATACCCAAAGCCATGCCGCTGGCAATTGTCATTTTAAGCTTAACCAAGTCGTGACAAAGCCGACGGGTTGTAGAGATTCCATAACGGGTTGCATTTCTGGAACCGACAACCGCTATGTTTCTAATGGAACCGTTGAGACGACCAAAAACATACAAAAAAGGCGGTGGATCAGGTATTTGAAGCAAGAGAGGGGGATACTCGGTATCTGTCATGGTGACAATTTTATATCTTTTTTGCATAACGAGATCGAGATCCTTTTTCACAGAATTACCAATTTTGCGCTGTTTTATTGCAGCGGCAAGACGAGGCGTAATACCTTCAACCTCGACAAGATCTTCCCGGGTTGCTTCAAGAACAAGCTCCGGAGAATTAAAACGGTCTATAAGGCGCTTGAAAAGGAGATCCCCTATACCGGGGACATTTTTCAGGACAAACCATGGTAGAATATTATCCACTTCTTATTTTTTTCCACGAACCTGCCAGGCAAGAAGTATGGGGCTTGCAACGTAAATTGAAGAGTAGGTCCCGACGACGATGCCCACAAGCAATGCGAATGCGAAGTCATGAATAATTCCACCTCCCAAAACAAACAGAGCAACAACCACAACAAGGGTTGTCAGAGAGGTCAGTATCGTTCGGCTCAGGGTTTCATTTACGCTTCTATTAATTATGATTTCCAAAGGATTCTTGTGATGTTTTCTTAAGTTTTCTCTGATTCTGTCAAAAACAATAATGGTATCGTTGAGTGAATATCCGATAATTGTGAGAAGAGCGGCGATAATCGGAAGGGTAAACTCCTTGTTAAATATGGAGAATATGCCGACAGTAATGGTAACGTCATGGATAAGCGCTACAGTGGCACCCATAGCGTATTTCAACCCGAGAAACCAGAAAAGTGCAAGGCTTACAAGTAATGCCGCAGCTATGAGATAAGGAACACTGACGTTAAAAATAGAAAGAACATAAACTGCCCCCATGAGCACTCCGGCAATAACGCCGCTTAAAAGCCATTTGAGTTCAAACCGGCCGGATATATATATGGCGATAAAAAGTAGTGCGTAAAACATGGCAAACAGGGCTTTTTCCCGCAAATCCTTCCCCACCTGGGGGCCAACCATCTCAACTCGACGCACTGTTACGCCTTTTCCCGTTGAGGATTCAAGGGCCTGTTGCACCTTTAGGGAAAATCCTCCTGAGGTCATGACAGACCTGTCGGTGCGGATAAGATACTCGTTTTCGCTTTGCTCTCCGAACCCTTGGACCGAAGATTTCTCGAGATCTATGGCGGCAAGACCGGATTTGATATTTTTCAAACTTACAGGTTCGTTAAATTTAACCTGAACCAGTGTTCCACCGGCAAAATCGATACCGAATTTAGGTCCTCCGTGGATTACTAGAGAAGCGATGCTGATCAGGATCATTGCCAGAGAAATAGAGAAAGCGATTTTACTTTTACCAATAAAATTGATATCAATATCAGGTTTTACGAACTGCATGAATGACCCCTAAATGCTTAGACGCTTGGTTTTTCGTTTTATTAAGTAATAGTCAAATACCATCCGGGTAAGAATCAGGGCTGTAAACAGACTTGCAATGACCCCAAGGCTGAGTGTTACGGCAAATCCTTTGACAGGCCCGGTGCCGAACTGGAAGAGGACAAGTGCTGCGATCAGTGTCGTGACATTGGCATCAAGGATGGTAAGTGTCGCTCTGTCATAGCCGGAATCCACGGCTGCACGCGGTGTCTTACCAATACGCAGTTCTTCCCTGATCCGCTCAAATATAAGAACATTGGCATCCACAGCCATACCGATAGTGAGGATGATTCCTGCAATGCCCGGGAGTGTCAGGGTTGCCTGAAATCCGGCAAGACCTCCGGCAATCAGAAGAATATTGAGAATAAGTGCAAAGTCTGCAATGAGTCCCGCACCCCTGTAATATACAATCATGAACAGAATAACAAGGATGCCGCCGACACACATGGAAATGAGGCCTTTTCTTATGGAATCGGTTCCCAACGAAGGGCCGACTGTCCTTTCCTCAAGAATATTAACCGGTGCCGGAAGGGCGCCTGCACGGAGTGCAATGGCGAGATCCCGCGCTTCTTCAGTGGTAAAGTTTCCTGTAACACGGGCCTTTCCGCCGGAGATCTTTTCCTGGATAACCGGGGCTGAATAAACCTTTTTGTCCAATACTATGGCCAGACGTTTTTTTACATTTTCTCCGGTGATTCTTGCAAAATCTCTTCCGCCCTTTTTGTCGAAATCGATTGAAACATAAGGCTCGTTATATTGAGAGTCGATTTGCACCCTTGCATCAGTAAGATTGGCGCCGGTCAAAAGGGTCCTTTTCTTTAAGAGATATGGGGTTTTATGAATACGCTTAGTGGTGGGGTCTTCCTTAACCCCATAAAGCACCTCACTTCCGGGAGGAACATTTCCTTTAAGAGCGTTATCAAGGTCGTGGGTTTCATCCACAAGTTTGAATTCCAAAAGTGCTGTTTTGCCGATTAAGGCTTTGGCTCTCTTGGTATCTTTTATTCCAGGGAGTTGGACGAGGATCCGTTTTTCACCCTGACGGCGGATATCTGGTTCGCTGACGCCAAACTGGTCGATCCGGTTTCTGATGGTTTCAAGAGCCTGATCAGCTGCCAATTTTTTGATTTGATCGGTCTCTCTATCCGGAAGATCGATCTGCATGGTTAGGACGTCGCCATCCATTGATCTTGAAAGGATCCGCATATTTTGAAACTCCTTGTCGAGAGTCTTTTCGAATCCATCAATATATTTTTGTCCTTTTAGTTTGATCGATATCCGGTTTCCTTCTATGCGACTCAAAGCGGCATATCGTATATGTTCTTTTTTTAAAGAACTCCGTATTTCCTGAATTATACGTTCAATGGTGCCTTCCACAGCTTTATCGGTATCGACTTCAAGGACCAGGTGCATGCCGCCTTGAAGATCAAGGCCAAGATTTATTTTTTTGTGCGGCCAAAAGGATGGTTCTATGGTGGGCAGAACATAAATAATCGCTGCAATCATAACTCCAAAAACAGCCAGAACTCGCCAAGAAAGATTATTCAATGATCTTTTCCTTATTGATGATTATGAATTTGTCTTACTTTTTTTTCTTATCCTGAGACGGTGACGAGGATTGTGCCACCTTGGAAACATTTCCACGGTCAATCTTCACACGGACCCTGTCTGCAATTTCCACCGTCAATGTTGAGTCACTGACGGCTGTTACTCGACCATGCAATCCGCCGCTGGTTACGATACGGTCCCCTTTTCTAACCTGACTGATCATTTCACGATGTTCCTTGGCCTTTTTTTGCTGGGGTCGGATAAGTAAAAAATAGAATATGACGAACATGAGGACAATGGGGATAAGAGATGTAAATCCACCTGCCCCTTGTCCTGACGCAGCTCCGCCCTGGCCCATTGCATAAGCAGTATTTATCAATGTAAAACCTCCTTATTAGTTGTTTGGATTATATGTTTAACAGTTTGTCTATATACCTATAAATGATGAAAATGGGTTGATATACTGTAATTTGTCTCTCAGGTCAAATATTTCTTTAATTCGACGGCATCCAGAGCGTCTCGCCGTCGAATTGAATACGGTTTACATGTTTATAGTCAATGAGATCCAGAAATGCAAAAATTTGATCCATATTATAGACGACAACTTTGGTCAAGGGAAAGATCAAATTAAGGTCAACATCAAGTTTATGTTCTCTGATGTTGTAGATGTTCACCGTATGCTCCGAGAATTTAAGAATCTTACCGATACCCGAACTGCTTCCTTTTTCAAGGGGTTCATCCGAAAGGGGTGACAGTTGGACACCTTTGTAATCGAAATAATCTTTTAGAAAGGTAAAATGGATATTCCAGATATTTTCTCCAGGCCGGACCACGTGAATCCCGAATGATTCTATTTTTTCTTTTGTCGTCGCATCCTGTGATTTGATGTCTTTTTCAACGATATCACCACTTTTTAGACGAATCTTTTCCAAAATTTCCTGCATTGAAACCGTAGAATCGCCAATTTTAATTGATTCATTGGATTTTGCAATAATATCAACCCCTTTATTAACTCCATATTCTGCTTTTCGCTGTTGCATTAGTGTCTTGAGTTCTTTGTCTTCTTCAATTTTGTTGTAATCAATAATCGGTTCCGTATTTGAAGGAATTTGAACTTTATCAGGTTTTTTTTGTGTTTCGGGCGTCGATTCTTGTTTCATCAGAAACCTAAAACCCGTAAATGCTCCAACAAGCACCATAGCGATGATAACAACTCCAATAACTCTATTTGTCTTTTTTACAGGTTTTCTTGGCATAACTATACCTTTGGATACATGATAATGAATTGTATAAGATCAACTTTATTTTTCACAGTTAATTTCGCTCATGCCGGGAATAATTTTTGTATCCCCCTCAATGGTGATGGAAAGGCCTCTCCTGAGTTCCAGATCTAGAATTTCTTTGCGTTTTTTATTTAAAAGGTAATCGGCAACATCGTGCGGGACGATTCCTTTGACACTTGAAATTTCAGCTTTTATGGTTTCAAGGCGAAGTCGGCGGAGAAAGTCAAGTGCCAGCATTTCAGTAGAAGGGATCATTCCTTTTCCCTTGCAATGGCTGCAGGGCTCGAAACTGCTGGATTCGATAGAGGGACGAATTCGCTGTCTCGACATTTCCATCAAGCCAAATTTTGAGATTTTACCGATATTTGTTTTGGCCTTATCCGATTTTACGCAATTTTTAACGGCCTTTTCAACTTCTGATTTGTGTTTGGGGTCTTTCATGTCGATAAAATCGATGACAATAAGGCCGCCCAAGTCTCTGAGTCGTAACTGGCGTGCAATTTCCTCGGCTGCTTCAATGTTGGTTTGAAGTGCGGTTTGTTCAATGGACTTTTTTTTGGTTGCCTTACCTGAATTAACGTCGATGGAGACGAGTGCTTCAGTCTGTGCTATTACAAGAGTGCCGCCGGATTTAAGTTTTACATGACTCGCGTAAATCGATGAAATCTGATCTTCAAGTTGGTATTTGGCGAATATAGGCCTGTCCCCTTTGTAATGTTTGACGATTTTTTTATGTTTCGGCGATATGATTTTAACAAAGTCTTTAACAACATGGTATACGGTATCATCATCGATGAGGATTTCGGTTACATCGGGGGTGAAGTAATCGCGTATGGATCTTACGGCAAGGTTTTGCTCTTTATAAAGCAATACTGGTGCTTTTGCATTTGTCACATTTTTTTTGATGTTCTTCCACAGGCGCAAAAGATAGTTTGCATCTTTTGACATGCGTGATTTAGTGCTGTTTATACCTGCAGTGCGGACAATAATACCGAATCCCTCCTGTATCTTAAGCTTGCCGACGATACTTTTTAGACGGTTACGCTCGTCTTCATCTTCTATTTTGCGTGAGATTCCACGGCTGTCGCTTCCAGGCATAAGCACTACGTATCGACCGGGCAAAGATATATAAGTTGTAAGCATGGCACCCTTTTTCATGAAGGGATCTTTGGTCACCTGCACCAAGAGCTCTTGGCCGCGCTTGACCATTTTTAATATGGATCTGTCTTTAGAGAGATTGTCCTGAAAATAATCGCTGTGGATTTCATGTTTTTGCAAAAAACCGTGACGATCAGCGCCAAAATCTACGAATGCGGCCTGAAGACTTGGTTCAATGCGAGTGATGATGGCTTTGTAAATGTTGCCATGGATAATTTCTTTTCCTGAACTTTCAATATGGAATTCTTCAAGCTTCAACTCCTTGACTTTTGCAATTCTGCATTCCTCAGGATCTATGGCATTGATAAGGATTTTATTACTCATAAAATGGTTGTCCAATTTTGATTAAAAACAATTTGAGTGAGACTTCCGGCTTTGGGCTCGCTAAATAATAAGGCTTGTTTATGTGCGAAAACAGGCTTTAATCTTAAGCACTTGTTCTTCTAAATGAATATGAAATTGTCATGTACAAGTCAAACGATTTCTTGGCCGTGCAAAATTCAGGTCTTATGACTTGCTATTTGCATCGTGTTGTGGCATGAAACCTATTGTCATATTAGGATGATGTTCTTTTTTTCTCATCAATTTTCATGCAAGATTCAGATATTAAATTAGGATATTATAAGTATAATTATTTGGATTACAATAATTTTCGAGGTTAATAATATAAAATGGATGAACGATACGATCCCAGGAAAATAGAATCTAAATGGCAAAATTTCTGGGAAGAGGCAAAGCTTTTTAAAGTCAAAGAGGATCCGAATAAAGAAAAGTATTATCTGCTTGAGATGTTTCCTTATCCTTCCGGGAAAATCCATATGGGGCATGTGAGAAACTATACCATCGGAGATGTTGTTGCGAGATACAAAAAAATGCAAGGGTTTAATGTTCTTCATCCCATGGGCTGGGATGCATTTGGCATGCCGGCGGAAAACGCTGCAATTGCAAATAATAGTCACCCGGCCAAGTGGACTTATGAAAATATCGATGCCATGCGATTCCAGTTGAAGCGTCTGGGTTTTTCCTATGATTGGGGTCGGGAAATCGCTACTTGCAGTCCTGAATATTATCAGTGGGAACAGTGGCTTTTTTTAAAAATGTATGAAAAGGGGATGGCCTATCGTAAGGAATCCTTTGTGAACTGGTGTGAACACTGCCAGACAGTACTTGCCAACGAACAGGTAGAAGCCGGCCTGTGCTGGAGATGTGGCCAACAGGTTCAACAGAAAAAGCTCTGGCAATGGTTTTTCCGCATTACCGATTATGCCCAGGATCTTCTGTCGTATTGTGAAAAGCTGCCGGGTTGGCCTGAAAAAGTTCTCACGATGCAGAAAAATTGGATCGGAAAGAGTACGGGTGCAGAAATTCGGTTTCCCATAGAAAACTCGGATGAGCAAATACCGGTGTTTACAACACGGCAGGATACCGTATATGGGGCGACGTTTATGTGCCTTGCACCGGAGCACCCGCTGGTGGTCAAACTGTCCAGAGGAACTCTTCAAGAAGTAGAAGTGTCCGAGTTTATCCATCGCATATCCTTACAGGATCGATCGGTTAAAGCCGTGGAAAGTTATGAAAAAGAGGGCGTTTATATAGGTGCATATTGTATCAATCCTTTAAGCGGTATTCGTATGCCGATCTATACAGCCAACTTTGCGCTTATGGAATATGGTACCGGGGCTGTTATGTCCGTTCCAGCGCATGATCAGCGAGATTTTGAATTTGCCCGTAAGTATGGTCTTGAAGTCATTGTGGTTGTAAAACCTCATGATGCCGATCTCGACCCCGCCAAAATGACCGAGGCCTTTACCGGTGAAGGTGTTATGATTAATTCCGGTCGGTTCAATGGAATAGACAGTGTACAAGCGCTGGACGATATCGCTTCATATCTGGAAAAAAAGGGCCTCGGAAAGAAAACAACCAGCTTCAGGCTAAGGGACTGGGGGATTTCAAGACAGCGATACTGGGGTGCACCAATACCCATCATTCATTGTGAAAAATGCGGTATTGTTCCAGTCCCTGAAAAAGACCTTCCCATTTTGCTTCCGGAAGATGCTGATCTTCTTGAAGGCGGTAAATCACCATTGTCGACCCTTGAATATTTTACAAAGACGCCTTGTCCGGCATGTGGCAGTTCCGAGGCTAGACGAGAAACCGATACAATGGATACGTTCGTAGAGTCTTCATGGTATTATGAGAGATATTGCAGTCCGAAATGTAAAACCGCCATGTTTGACCGTAAAGCCGTAGATTACTGGATGCCTGTTGATCAGTATATCGGTGGTGTTGAACATGCGATTTTACATCTGCTCTATTCCAGATATTATACCCGCGTTCTATACGATTTTGACCTTGTTAAATATAAAGAGCCTTTTACACGGCTTTTGACCCAGGGAATGGTTTGTAAAGAGACGGTTTCCTGTCCTGAACACGGTTTTCTTCTCCCTGAAGAAATAAAAGGAGCCGGTGAAGAACGGCTGTGTAAACAATGCGGTCAGGAGACCATCGTCGGTCGCGTTGAAAAGATGTCCAAGTCAAAAAAGAACGTTATCGATCCCAATATCCTTTTAGAAAAATTTGGTTCAGATACCACAAGACTTTTCTGCCTTTTTGCAGCTCCGCCTGAAAGAGACCTGGAATGGAGCGAACAGGGCGTTGAGGGCGGTTATCGCTTTCTAAACCGTGTGTGGCGACTGGCTTTAAATTGGGAGAGCTTAATTCGTGACGCCAAGCCGTTTAATGGCAGTCCGGATCAGCTGGAGGGCGATTCTCGCGCGCTATTCAAAAAAAACCATGCAACGATAAAAAAGGTCACCAGGGATATCGAAGACAGATTTCATTTCAATACCGCTATCAGTGCGGTAATGGAACTCGTAAATACAATGTACGGAATCGATTTTGATAAAAAGAACCCCCAAAAGATCGAGGTCATGCGGCTATCCATGGAATCTGTTGCGCTTCTTTTATCACCCATTGTTCCTCATTTTGCCGAAGAATTATGGGAGGCGCTTGGATTTGATACCAGCATCCTACTGGCTTCATGGCCGTCATACAGAGAGGACGCTCTAACCAAAGATGAGTTCTTGATCGTGGTACAAGTCAACGGCAAACTTAGAAGCAAGTTCCACGTAGATGCAGATGCAGATGACGACACCCTAAAAGAAATGGCGCTTTCAGACGAAAGAGTCTTAAAATTCATCGATGGCAAACCCATTAAAAAAATTATTGTTGTCAAAGAGAAACTTGTCAATATCGTGGTATAATCTAACATTTAAATTCTGGTCCTCTGAGTCAGGTCAGAGATAATTGGCTCTGCCTGAAGAATCGCTGGAAGAGTTTGAAGTGAGCTATAGTTAAAAAAGGTTGTGCCCGTCGGCCCGTTATGCCGGTTTGCCCGTAATTTAATAACGGCCAACCGGCTAATCCCGCATTGCGGGACTAACCAGAAATAGGCACTTTTAACTTGTACGGCTTTAAGAAAAACAGCCCCTTCCAGGGGTTATATCAAAGCCGGGTCCTCTGTGTCCGGATTCTTTACTTTATGAACTTTACAGCTATAAGAGACTTTTTTTATCATAAAAAGTATATCTGGGCGGTCATTTTTATCCCTTTGTTTTTTTCGGCTTGCGGTTATCGGTTTGCAGGGAGTGGAAATTTGCCGGGAGGAATACAGACGATTGCCATAGAAATTTTTGAAAACCGCACTCCGGAAACCGGGCTGGAAAATATCATTACAAATGACCTGATATATGAATTTACCCGGAAGGGAAGGAGTGTTCGGAAAAACAGCAAGGAGGCTGACGGAGTCCTTACCGGTGTTATTGAATCCGAGCGCATCACGACAATTTCCCGTCAAGCGCAGCAAAGCCCTCTCGCAAGGCGGGTCGAAATTACCATCAATTTGAAATTAACAGATTCGGGTGGTGGGGTAAAATGGTCCGCATCACGCATTTCTGAATTCGAAGAATATGATGTGGAGACGGACAAACAGGCTACCGAGCTCAACAAGCGCCAAGCCATCGAAACCCTTTCTAAAAAACTTGCAGAAAAAGTCCACAATCGTTTAACAGACAATTTTTAAAGAACTCAACAAAAAAGCGCATCGTACAAAGAATGTAGAAATTTCATTTTGTACGTTGCGCTTTTTTCCGGTTAGGCGGAGATGGTGTTTACCAATTTCGATAGGCGTGAAATTTTGCGAGAAGCAGTCTTTTTGTGAAGCACACCTTTTTGGGCTGCCCTATCAATGTTCGTTTTCGCCATTTCGAGCTTTTCCAATGCTGCTTCTTTCGAGTTTTCGCTCACAGAAAGTCGTATATCTTTGACAATACTTTTTACCCTTGTTTTAACGGCTTTATTACGCTTACGCCTGATCTCGTTCTGACGTGCGCGTTTAAGTGCTGATTTATGATTGGCCAATTTCTTAATAAACTCCTTTCATTATTAATTTAAAAAGTGTAAATTATTAACTTATTAAATATATGTCAAGATTTTTTTTGTAACACTTCAGCCTTTTGAAAACATTACCGCTTCAGGTATAACTAAATTTTTGCTGAAAGATCACGCCAAAGGCGGATAAAACTCGTGAATAAAGGCTCGTAATGAAAGAACCTGCCCGGGCTATTAATAAAGATCTCTGTTTTAGCAGGGAGTTTCATAAAATCGTTACACGATTTTATTGCGAATCATGAACCCTTCAAAAAAACAAACCGATCATGAAAATGACCGCGTAACAAAAGCCGCGGGAGTTGTTGGATCAGCGACACTATTGAGCCGTATTTTCGGATTGATACGAGATGTCGTCATTGCCTGGTTTTTCGGTGCCGGATTGAGCTCAGATGCATTCTTTGTGGCTTTCAGAATCCCAAACCTTTTAAGAAGGCTTTTTGCCGAGGGTTCTTTAAGCGTTGCATTTATCCCTGTATTTACCGACACGCTCATGAATCGAGGAAAAAATGAAGCCTTTGAAATGGCAAGATCCGCCATAAGACTGTTGTCGGTGCTGCTGGTTGTCGTTGCCATTGCAGGTATTTTTTTGTCTCCACTTATCATTCGCATCATTGCACCCGGCTTTATCGATTCACCTGAAAAATTGTCCGTCACCATTTTTCTCACGCGAATCATGTTTCCGTATATCTTCTTTATCGGAATGGTTGCTCTTTCCATGGGAATCCTTAATGTTCTTGGACACTTCGCTGCACCGGCCCTTGCCCCTGTTTTATTGAACATCTCCATTATATGTTCCGTTTTATTTATTTCACCGCACATGACCGATCCTGTAACAGGCCTGGCGGTCGGTGTGGTGATCGGTGGTATTTTGCAGCTTGGGTTTCAGGTGCCGTTTTTGATTAAAAAAGGATTCTATTTTTGGCAGAAAGCAAAAATTTTCCATCCCGGCCTCAAGAAGATAGGCCTGTTGATGCTTCCCACCATATTTGGCGCTGCTGTCTATCAAATCAATATCCTGGTGGGGACCATTTTGGCTTCACTGCTTTCCGAAGGGAGTGTTTCGTATCTATATTATGCCGATCGTTTGGTGCAGTTTCCCCTTGGGATATTTGCAATAGCAACAGCAACCGCTGTTTTGCCGAGCATTTCAAGACAGGCCGCAAAAAAGGACTTGCAGGCGGTTCGGGATACCTTTGCATATGCTATGAGACTGGTTTTTTTTATTACCATTCCCTCGATGGTCGGTCTGATAGTTTTAAGAGAACCGATCGTTGCGTTATTATTTAAAAGGGGTGCTTTTGATGCAAAGACCACACATTTGACTGCATATGCCCTTTTGTACTATAGTGTGGGATTATGGGCTTTTTCTGCCGTGAGGATTGTGGTTTCAACATTTTATGCACTGCAGGATACAAAAACTCCGGTACGAATAGCTGTCATATCTGTTTGTGCCAATATCATTCTTGGCGTCGTTCTCATGGGGCCACTGGGGCATGGAGGGCTTGCACTTGCTACCTCACTGGCTTCCATGTTAAACCTCGGACTTCTTGTCCGGTCTTTAAAGACAAAGCTCGGCATGCTGGGATTGAAAACGATTATGACGTCCGTTTATAAGACAATAATTTGTTCCATATCTATGGGTGCTGCTGTCTGGGCGGCTGCGCTATTCATTATTCCTTCTGAGGGCGGGGGTCTGATGGGCCTTTTCTTTGGACTTGTGGGAAGTATAATTATCGGCCTCGTGTTATATGGTTCTTTTTCTTTATTGCTTAAAAGTCGGGAGTTGGAAAAGGTTATGGCCATAGCCAGAAAGGGGAAGGGTAAAGCGTGGGTTTAAAGAAAAATATAATGCTTGTTTTAGCAATAATGACGATGTTTTTGATGTTGTTGTTTATCGGGTTCGGTGAGAATGGCCTTACGGATCTGTATAAACTTAAAAAGGAAAAGGATAACTTGTCGAAAAAAACCGATGAGCTTAAAAAGGAAAATCTCTCTTTATATCGTGAAATAGAGCGGTTGAAGAATGATCCCAGATATGTTGAAGATGTGGCCAGAAAGGAGCTGGGTGTCATCGGCAAAGACGAGGTAATCATCAAAGTAAAACCTAAACCGAGCGTTTCAAATAGTGACAGGGCTATAAAAAAGTAAGGATCATTCCCCAAAGAGTTGGTCGATTAATAAGGGGCCAAGGATTCAAGGATTCGAGTGAAAAAGCTTTAAAAACAAATTTTTAAAAAGATCGAGGAAAAAGGGCAGAAAAACTCCAATGTTAACGTCATCTCTCCGAACTGTATGCTCTACCCTCCGGCCTGTAAGCCCTACGGGCTGGAAGCGGAGCAGGAAGCTGAATCAACGCGTTTGCAATCACTTGACCCCTTGAATCCTCGAGCCCTTTTCTCCAACTAATTTGGAGAAGAACCAAAAAAAGAAAGGTCCAAAAAAAATTGAGTAAAGACGATGTCTTTTATACCCGGACAATGGCAAAAGTTTATGCTGATCAGGGTAATTTATCAAAAGCCGCCGAAATTTACAGATACCTTCTAGAATGCGAACCCGAACGCCAGGACCTTATGGATTCACTTTCTGAAATTGAGAGGAAACTCAATGAAAAATCGCCGGATGATCTTATCAAACTGTTCAGCAGGTGGGTTGATCTTCTGCTTAAGTATCATAACGTTCAAAAACTTATGAGGTTTAGAAATTATTTCAGAGACAGCAAGTGAATGGTACGTGTTCACGGGGAAGCAAACCCCGTGAACAGTACAGTGAATGTATCGCCAAATTTAAATCAATTTTTGGAGAAATGACAAACTCATGAAAAGTATTATCGACAGCAAAAATATCGTTTTGGGAGTATCCGGAGGCATCGCAGCATATAAAAGCGTTGAGCTTTTAAGACTTTTTGTGAAAGAAGGTGCCAATGTCAGGGTCATTATGACAAAATACGCCCAAGCGTTTGTGGGTGCATTGACCTTTGAAGCCTTATCCGGTCAAGGGGTGTGCACGGATCTTTTTAAGAAAAGCGATGATGCATCCATAAGGCATATTGACTGGGCCGAACAAGCAGATGCCGTGGTGATTGCCCCGGCAACCGCCAACATTATCGGTAAGCTGGCCAACGGGATAGCCGATGACGCCTTAAGTACCTTCATGATGGCAGTAACGTGTCCTGTGGTTCTCTGCCCTTCAATGAACACGCATATGTTTGAAAGCAATGCCGTACAGAGAAATCTTGAAATACTCCGGTCTGATGGGTATTTTATCATAGACCCGGAGTCCGGGAGCCTGGCATGCGGAACTACAGGACCCGGTCGTCTTCCTGAACCTCATGACATATTGGACAGAACTATTTTTTATCTTACGCCCAAGGATCTGAAAGATAAGAAAATACTTGTTACTGCCGGTCCCACCCGAGAACCTATCGATCCTGTCAGATTTGTCAGCAACCCTTCTTCCGGCAAAATGGGCTTTGCCGTTGCAAGGGCTGCCGAGTATAGAGGCGGCAAAGTTACTTTGATTACCGGGCCCACAAACCTTTTGGATCCCAACAATGTTGCCGTGATCAGAGTGAACACCGCCAAAGAGATGGCCCTTGCTGTATTTGAAAACATAAAACATTCCGATATCATTATCAAAACAGCTGCGGTTTCCGATTACCGACCTAAGGATCATGCAGAACAAAAACTCAAGAAAAAAAAGGATGAACTGGTTTTATCTCTGGAAAGAACCCAGGATATTCTTAAAGAAATCGGCAGGAATAAAAAAGAACAGATTCTCGTAGGATTTGCTGCGGAAACAGAACGCCTTGAACAACATGCAGAACAAAAACGGGCTAAAAAAAATCTCGACATCATTGTCGGGAATATCGTGGGTCATCCTGATTCCGGTTTCGGTGCCGACACAAATAAGGTAACACTGTTTTATAAAGACGGCACAAAAGAAAATTTACCCGAAATGCCCAAAGATAATGTCGCAAATCTTTTGATGGATCGGATATTAAAAATATTATGACATTTTTCGAATCCAATCCCCATTTATTAAAATCAGGGATTACCACTACACTTGAAGATATAAAGACTTTTTTCAGATTATTGTCTGAAAACGGATGTCAGGGGTTTGAATGTTCAGAGGAAAGCCTCAAAAAGATTAAAAACTGGGGACGTAAAGAAGGGTTTTCGTCAGAAACCCTTGAGGCAATTCGAACGGATCTGGGGGATTGCAGACGCTGTAGGCTTTCTGAAAAACGGAAAAACATTGTATTCGGCACCGGCGATCCTCATGCGAGGCTCATGTTTGTGGGTGAAGGACCGGGATATGATGAGGATCAAATGGGCGAACCCTTTGTCGGGGCTGCAGGAAGGCTTCTTACCAAAATCATCGAAGCGATAAATCATACGCGAGACCAGGTCTATATCTGTAATATCATTAAGTGTCGTCCTCCCGGAAACAGAAATCCAATGGCAGATGAGATCGAAGCATGCTTTCCTTTTTTAAAACGCCAGATTGCATCCATAAAACCGGATATTATTTGTGCACTGGGGACTTTTGCCGCTCAGACACTTCTTGAAACCAAATCGCCGATTTCAAAACTCAGAGGAAGTTTTTACGATTATATGGGGGCAAAGGTGTTACCGACATATCATCCTGCATATTTGCTTCGTAATCCAAACAAGAAGCGGGATGTTTGGGAGGATATGAAAAAAATAATCAAAGCCATGGGTGCTAATCAGTAAATTAGATACTTGACATTATTTTATTTGCGAAACTTCTTGGTGATAAGGATAGAAAAAGTGTTGAGTGCCTAAAGTGAACTAAAGTGAGCTAAAGTTAAGGTATTCTGGCAATTTATATTAGAATGTCAACGCGATAGCGTTTCCTCAACTTTAGTCACTTTAGATCACTTTTAACTTTAGTCACTCTTGTAACGACTGTGATAGATTTTCCAGCAATATTATTTATGTCGAACAATTAATGTGCTTATTAGTAAGACTTTTAAAATGAAGAGAATAATTTTTATTATACCGGCTATGTTATTATTTTTGTTTTGCTTTCCCGGAAATAATTTGTCGGCCGAAAATGAAGTCTATATCATTGAAATTTCGGGCTCCATCAATCCCGCTGTGGCTGATTTTTTAAAAAAGGGAATTAACAAGGCTTCCGGGGATGGCGTTTCATGTATCATTATTAAGATCGACACGCCCGGCGGCCTTGCTGAATCGATGCGTGAAATCGTCAAGGCAATCTTTGCAAGCAAGGTTCCGGTTGTGACTTATGTTGCACCAAGCGGCGCCAGAGCCGCTTCGGCAGGTGTCATGATTACCATCGCTGCGGACATTGCTGCCATGGCGCCGGGAACAAATATTGGTGCCGCACATCCGGTGGGAGCCGGCGGCAAGGATATCGGCGGGAAAATGTCTGAAAAAGTCACCAATGATATGGTTGCCCATGTCAAAAGTATAGCCCAGAAAAGGGGAAGGAACGTCCAATGGGTTGAAAAGGCGGTTCGCGAAAGCGTTTCCGTGACGGAGACCGAAGCCCTTAAGGCAAATGTCATCGATATTGTGGCAAAAGATCTGGATGATTTGATACGTCAGATTAACGGCCGTAAAATTGAAAACAAAGGGGTTTTAAAACTTGATAATCCTAAAAAAACGATTATTGAGGAAAGCTTGCGGACCAAGGTTTTAAAGATCATCAGTGATCCGAATGTAGCGTATATTCTTATGATGATCGGCCTTGCCGGTCTCTATTTTGAACTGTCTCACCCCGGTGCTGTGCTTCCTGGAGTTGTCGGCGGGATATCGATTATTCTGGCATTTTTTGCATTTCAGACTATACCGGTCAACTATGCCGGATTTCTGCTTATTATTCTTGCCATTGTTTTTTTTATCATGGAGATGAAAATCGCGAGTTACGGTCTTTTGAGTATTGCCGGCATTACCTCACTTTTATTGGGCTCCTTGATGTTGTTTGAAAACAACGGCACTGATATGAGATTGTCGTGGCAAGTGCTTATACCGACACTTACGGTCGTCTCCGGTTTTTTTGTCGTTATTTCAGGGCTGGTTTTTAAATCTCAGCTGTCAAAGCCAAAAACAGGTGCAAGGGGTCTTTTGGGTGAAATCGGGGTGGTTAAAGAACCCATATTGCAGGAAGGCAAGGTGTTTGTTCACGGAGAACTGTGGAAAGCGATTTCAAAAGATCCCATCGAAAAAGGGACCAAGGTCAGAGTTGTAAAAGTTGAGAACCTTGTTCTGGAAGTGGAACCTATAGAATAGATAAAGGAGAATAAAATGTATACGTTAATTGTAGCCGTTGTATTGACGCTCTTTTTTCTCTCTGCAGCCATCCGCATTTTAAACGAATATGAACGAGGCGTTATCTTCAGACTCGGCAGAGTGATAAAGGCAAAAGGACCGGGGCTCATCATACTGATTCCGCTGATAGACAAAATGGTAAAGGTCAGCATGCGCCTTGTGGCCATGGATGTTGACCCTCAGGATGTCATCACCAGGGACAATGTTTCCGTAAAGGTGAATGCGGTCATCTATTTTAGAGTCATTGAACCCATAAAAGCTGTTGTTGAAGTTGAAGATTACACGTATGCGATGTCCCAACTGGCCCAGACAACCTTGAGAAGTGTATGCGGTCAGGCGGAGCTTGATGAACTACTGTCTGCAAGGGAAAAAATCAATTCTCAACTCCAGGAAATTCTCGATACCCATACGGATCCGTGGGGAATAAAAGTCGCAACCGTAGAGCTTAAGCATATTGATTTGCCCCAGGAAATGCAGCGATCTATGGCCAAGCAGGCTGAAGCTGAGCGGGAGCGACGTGCAAAGATAATTAATGCTGAAGGTGAGTTCCAAGCTGCAACAAAGCTGGCTGAAGCCGCTGAAATTATTCGTGAACACCCCATGGCCCTGCAGCTAAGATATCTTCAGACCATGCGCGAAATGTCTGCCGAGCAGAGTACAACGACAATCTTTCCGTTTCCTATTGATCTTTTCAAACCGTTTCTTGATGCTATGGGCAAAACAAAAAAAGAAGAAAAGGAATAACATTCATCTATTTATTGACATCATTTAAAAAAATTGCTTAATTAAATTTTTTAATGATAATGATATAATAATAGGTTTATAGCGTATTTTAAAAACTCATTTAAGCGGGTTCAAAACATTAAAAATTTAATCCACAGCGGGGGTATTACAGCCTCCGCTTGTGCTTTTTAACCATTGTTCAGAAAAGGAGACGTTGAAGCATGGGTGTGAAGAAAAAGGAAGCCAAAGAAAAACCCCTGGAAAAAATGACAGCCAAAGAATTGAGAGAAGTTGGGAAGCAACTACCTGAAATAACAGGTGTTTATGGCATGAACAAAGCAGAGCTCGTCAGCGCCATTAAAAAAGCAAGGGGGATCACAGAAGATACCGCGACAACGCCTGATGCCTCAATTCGTGAAATTAAGAAGAAAATTATCTCACTTAAGGCAAATCGCGAAAATGCTCTGAATGACAATGATAAAAAAATGGCGGATATTTATCGACGCCGTATTATAAAACTGAAGAAAAAGACTCGCAGGGCGGGCTAGCCGGCCAATCATCATTGGTAGGCAACAGTGATAAACCGTAAATTTATGATCGATCCATCTTCATTGGCTTTTGATATTGATGGTGTTCTTGCAGACACCATGACATTGTTTCTCGATATTGCACGGGAAGAATATAAAATTCGCGATGTCAAATACGAAGACATCACGTGTTATACATTGGAAGAATGTGTCGATATTGATCCGGTTCTTATCGAGACTATTTTAACCCGGATAATGGATGGAACCCATAAAGTACCTTTGAAACCAATGCCAGGTGCCAGGAATGTCTTGAACCGATTATGCCGACTGCACAGCCCGATTTTATTTGTGACCGCTCGATCGACCAGGGAACCCATATATGAATGGATACAAAGCGTATTGTCTTTTGATCCTGATTCGATAGAAGTTGTTGCAACAGGTTCATTTGACGCCAAGGTCGATGTGCTTTTAAACAGAGATATTTCTTATTTTGTGGAGGACAGACTTGAAACATGTTATCCACTTTTCGAGGCGGGCGTTACACCTATTATTTTCAAGCAACCATGGAACAGAAAACGTCATCCTTTCGTGGAAGTCGGCACTTGGAAAGAGCTTGAGCCTTTGATTGAATTTTGATGATTTCACAATCTTTGAAAAATCAGATCAGATCCTTTATCGATTCCCTTCACTCTGAAAAGGGGTACGCTGCAAACACGTGTCGTGCGTATTCGCACAATCTTAACGAGTTTATTTCATTTGTAAGTGAAAACTACTTTTCAAATGAAAATCAAAAGGGTGCTGATCTGTTAAAAGCCGATCAGATCACCAACCTGATGATAAGAGGTTATCTGGGGTTTTTACACAAGAAAAACAAAAAAGTTACCATAGCGAGAAAACTTTCGGCGGTTCGTTCTTTTTTCAGATTTCTTGTCAAGCATGGTGTTATACTGGACAACCCTTTGGATCTGATTTTAACACCGAAACAGAAAAAAGCAATTCCAGTATACCTCCCCGTCGATGACGTTTTTAGGCTGCTCGATTCGATAAAGACCGATACACTGGCCGGCATCAGAAACCGTGCTATTTTTGAAACACTTTACTCGAGCGGGGTCCGTGTTTCAGAACTCGAAGGTCTGGATGTCTTTGATGTGGATTTTAAAAAATGTTTGATTCGTGTCGTTGGGAAAGGAAACAAAGAAAGGATTGTCCCCATCGGCAAAAAGGCCATAGCTGCGATTAAAGAGTATAGAAAAAGATTGCAAGGGGAAGCGGGTACAGGAGAAGATGATAACACGCCACTCTTTTTAAACAAGGACCATGGTCGCCTGACAAGCCGCTCCATAGCCCGAATTCTTGAAAAAACGGCAAGGGAATGTGGTCTCTTGATACCTGTTTCTCCCCATGCTCTGCGTCATACATTTGCAACACATATGCTGGATGCCGGGGCGGATTTGAGGGTGGTCCAGGAGCTTTTGGGACATAAAAGTCTATCCACGACACAGAAATATACCCACGTGAGCATTGACAGGTTGATGGAAACCTATGACAAGGCGCACCCGAGACGATGAAGGCGGCGATGTGTTTCACTGCTAACATCGGCCTAAACTGAGCGTTTCAAATAGTGACGGGGCTATAAAAAATGTGGGTGCGAAACCCGAGGAAACAAGATTAAAACGATGAAATTACATGGCACGACAATTCTAGCTGTCAGACATAAGGGGAAAGTCGCTGTGGCCGGTGACGGTCAGGTTACATTGAACAATATCGTTATCAAGCATAAGGCCAAAAAGGTTCGGAGGATTTACAACGACAAAATCATTGTGGGATTTGCCGGGGCCACAGCTGATGCCTTGAACCTTTCAGAACGTTTGGAAAAAAAGCTTGAGCGTTACAATGGAAACCTGATGCGTAGTGCCGTAGAATTGGCCCGGGATTGGCGAACCGACAAATACTTAAGACGTCTCGAAGCAATTATGATTGCCGTAGATGACAAAGACATGTTTGTTATTTCAGGAAATGGCGATGTGATTGAACCGGATGAAGGTGTCATGGGGATTGGATCAGGCGGCGCCGGAGCGCAGGCGGCGGCAACTGCTCTGATTAGAAATACGGATATGGATGCTGCTGGTATTGTTAAAGAAGCCATGAAAATAGCGGGTTCCATTTGTGTCTTTACAAATGATGTCATCACGATTGAAGAATTATGAATCATCTCCCAAAGAGCTGGTGGATTGATAAGGGGCCAAGGGTTCAAGGATTCAAGGGTTCGAGTGAAAAAGCTTTAAAAACAAATAAATAAAGATAATATCTTAATCCTTGGAGTCACTTTCTTATAAGAACATATTTTTGAAAAGATCGATGAATAAGGGCAGAAAAAACTCCAATGTTAACGTCATCTGAATCAAAGCGTTTACAATCACTTGATCCCTGGAATCCTTGAATCCTCGAATCCTTTTCTCCAAGTAATTTGGAGAGGAACCAAAATTATAAACTTTAAACCGATGGTGTAGAACTGATAAAATGAGCAATCTTAAACCCAATGAAATTGTCGAAGAACTTGATAAATATATAATTGGCCAGCATAATGCCAAACGTTCAGTGGCCATTGCTTTGCGGAACCGTTGGCGCAGACAGCAGGTTCCGGAAGATCTCCGTGATGAAATTGTACCGAAGAATATCATACTCATCGGACCCACCGGCGTTGGAAAAACCGAGATAGCAAGAAGGCTTTCGAATCTGACCGATTCACCGTTTAACAAGGTTGAGGCATCCAAGTTTACAGAAGTGGGATATGTTGGCAGGGACGTTGAATCTATGGTAAGAGACCTCCTGGAACTTACTGTAAACATGCTTAGAACAAGAGAACAGGAGGCTGTGAAGGAGAAAGGGCATCGGATTGCCGAAGAGAGGATGCTCGATCTATTACTCCCCAAAAGCGGATTAAAATCGACTCCTAAGCCAGAAGATGGAAGCGAACCGCAGTTTGAACTTGTTTCAGGCAGTACAGGAACATCTTTTTCTACAAGAGAGAAACTTCGAAAAATGCTCCGTGAAGGGAAAATGGACAATCGGTATGTTGATCTTGACGTTTCAGATCGGGCAATGCCTGTTGTTGAAATATTTTCCAATGTGGGTATGGAAGAAATGGGCATTAACTTTAAAGACATGATAGGAAATCTTCTACCCAAAAATACAAAACGACGAAAAGTAAAAGTGCCTGAAGCCATGGAAATGCTTTCTGCCGAAGAGGCTCAAAACTTGGTGGATATGGATAAGGTAGTAAAAGAAGCCATTAACAAAGTCGAACAATCAGGAATCATCTTTTTGGATGAGATTGATAAAATTGTCGGAAAGGACGGCACACAAGGCCCCGATGTATCCCGAGAAGGCGTTCAGAGAGATCTTCTTCCCATTGTGGAAGGTAGCACCGTAATGACAAAGTATGGCCCGATTAAGACGGACAACATTCTTTTTATTGCTGCAGGAGCATTTCACACCGTGAAGCCATCGGATATGATTCCTGAGCTTCAGGGCCGGTTCCCCATCCGGGTGGGATTGGACTCACTTGGCAGGGAAGAGTTTGTGAGGATATTGACCGAACCGAAAAATGCACTTCTTCTTCAATATCTGGCGCTTTTAAAGACCGAAGATGTTGACGTTGTTTTTAAAAATGAAGCTGTTGAAGAAATCGCGAGAATTGCTGAAGAGGTCAACAACATGACCGAAAATATAGGGGCCAGAAGGCTCTATACACTTATGGAGTGTCTGTTGGAAGACATTCTTTTCGAAGCTCCGGATATGGAAGAAAAACGGGTGGTTATTGACAAAACATTTGTGGAAGACAAACTAAAGGACATTAAAGACGACGAAGATCTAAGCCGGTATATTTTATAACTAGTGTCCATCCATAAATGGTAAGAGTATAGCTTCTTGAAAATCGATCGCTTCAGATAGAGTTAAATTTTTTCCTGAAAGATCACGCCAAAGGCGGATAAAACTCGTGGATAACGGCTCGTAATGAAAAAACCGGTCTTATCTTTTGATAAGGGTAGGTGGTCAAAGACAATATATTCGCGTAACCTCATATCGATGAGGGTTTTTTCAAAACGATCCCTAATCCACTCAAACAGCTTCCAGAAAAAAACTTAACTCTATCTGAAGCTCCTTTAACATCAAGATATAAGATCAAGAGACCTGAAATGAGCCGACATATAATGAACAAAGCAGATAAGGTTATCGCAAAAACATATACAAGATTTCCTATTGTCATCACAAAAGGGAACGGGTGCAGTCTTTGGGATACCCAAGGCAAAAAGTATATGGATTTTGTCTCCGGCATTGCTGTTTGCAATCTGGGCCATGCCCATCCAAAGGTTTCAGAAGCATTATCAAAACAGGCTGATGTTCTTTTACATGTATCTAATCTTTACTATACAGAGCCTCAGATAGAGCTGGCATATCGACTTACCCAAAACAGTTTTGCAGACCGGGTATTTTTCTGCAACAGTGGCGCTGAAGCGAATGAGGCCGCCATCAAACTGGCTCGGAAGTATTTCAATGACAAAGGTGAAAAAGAGCGGTACAGAATCGTTACCATGGAGAAGTCTTTTCATGGCAGGACAATGGCCACCCTTTCCGCCACCGGTCAGGAGAAAATCAGAAAGGGTTTTGAACCGGTGCTTGAGGGTTTCGATTATATACCGTTTAACGACATTGATGCACTGCGAAAAAGCATCGGGCCATCTACTTGTGCTGTTTTACTAGAGCCCATCCAGGGTGAGGGCGGTGTTCGTTGTCCGGATCCGGATTACCTTAAAGCTGTAAGACGCCTATGTGACGAAACGGATGTTCTTTTGATTTTTGATGAAATCCAGACCGGAATGGGGCGAACAGGCAAGTTTTTTGCGTACGAACACTTTGGGATTGAACCGGACATCATGACCCTGGCAAAAGCCCTTGCCAATGGATTGCCCATAGGAGCCATGCTGGCCAGTGAAGAAGTTGCGGAAGCATTTGGACCGGGAGCCCATGCGTCAACGTTCGGAGGGACTCCCATTATCACCGCTGCTTCAGTCCAGGTTGTCAAGGTGCTTTTAGAAGAAAATCTCATTCATCATTGTGCAACAATGGGTGCATATTTTAAAGAAAGGCTGTCAGAGTTGAAAGCCAAGCATGAATCGATTGTGGATGTTCGTGGAATGGGACTCCTTTTGGGGATGAAACTCAAAATAGACGGGGGTACCATTGTCAACTCATGCATGGAGAAAGGATTTTTGATAAACTGCATCCAGGGAAATGTCTTGCGGTTTATTCCTCCGCTCATCGTCGAAAAAGAAGAGATTGATGCGCTTGTGGCATGCCTGGATGAAATATTGGGCTAAAAAGGGTAATAGGTGATGGGTAAGTGGTAAGGGGCATAAGACCAAATATTGGCACGAAACTTTACCCATAACCCATAACCTTTTACCTGTAGTAATGAGGTTACCGTGAAAAAAGACATTTTGACGCTTTTAGATTTTACCAAAGAGGATTTTGACCTTCTCTTTGAACGGGTGGCACAGTGCTGAGGACAGCACATATGGCCATGGAGTCGATTACCATGGACAGAGAAGTCATGCACTTGCGTGATTCACTGATTCCAAAGTATTCGGAACTGGTATATTATGGTTTCTGGTTTTCACCCGAGATGGAACTGCTTCAGAATATGGTTGACCAGACCCAAAAAAATGTTTCTGGAAAGGTACGCCTATAGCTTTATAAAGGTAGCTGCATGGTTCTCGGGCGTAAATCCGATTTGTCCATTTACAGCGAAGATTTTGCCACGTTTGAAGACGATGCCGTATACCGGCAGAAAGATGCAGAAGGTTTTATACGTTTGAATGCACTAAGATTGAGAATTCAGAAGATGATGAAAAAATAAGATAAACGGCGATATGGAGTAAAGCGAGGTATCCATGTCTGAAAAACTGTGGAGCGGCAGGTTTTCCGAAAAAACAAATAGAATGGTTGAAGACTTTACATCTTCCATTGATGTCGATAAACGCTTATATTCTTATGATATTGAAGGAAGTATTGCCCACTGCCGCATGCTTGCAAAGGCTTCTATTATTTCAGACGCAGATGCTTTGGCATTGATTGAAGGACTCGGTTTGATCAAGCGAGAGATTGAACGGGGAGAGTTCCGGTTTGATAAGGGCCTGGAGGATATTCACATGCACATTGAGACCAGGCTTATCGAAAAAGTTGGAAAGGTCGCCCAGAAGCTTCATACTGCAAGAAGCCGAAATGACCAGATCGCATTGGATATGAGGATGTACTTAAGGGATGAGACCTTAAATACAGTAAAGCACCTTGTTATGCTTGCAAAGGTCATCGTGGACCTTGCAAAAAAATACATTGATGTTGTTCTGCCAGGCTATACACACCTGCAGAGGGCTCAACCGGTTCTTTTGTCCCATCATTTCATGGCATATTATGAGATGTTTTCAAGAGATATCGACAGATTCAATGACAGTTTAAAACGAATAAACGTTTTGCCCTTAGGAAGTGCGGCCATCGCCGGAACAACATATCCCATTGACAGGGAGTACACGGCACAGCTTCTCGACTTTCCCAAAGTATCGGCGAACAGTATCGATGCGGTTTCAGACAGAGATTTTATCATTGAATTTCTATCAGCTGCAAGTATCTGCATGATTCATTTAAGCCGCATGTCAGAAGAGCTTATTTTATGGTCTTCAACCGAATTTGGCTTTATTGAGCTTCCGGATTCCTTTACCACCGGAAGCAGCATTATGCCTCAAAAAAAGAATCCTGATGTGCCTGAACTGGTGCGAGGAAAGACAGGGCGTGTTTTCGGAGATCTGATTTCCCTTATGACGATGATGAAGGCATTGCCATTGTCCTATAATCGAGACATGCAGGAAGATAAAACCGCCTTGTTCCAAACCGTAGACATATTAAAAAAATGCATTGAAATTTATATAAAAATGCTTCCAAAACTGAAGATAAATCAGGAAACGATGGAGCGGGCGACATCCAAGGGATTTTTAAATGCAACCGATATGGCGGACTATCTTGTGGCCGGCGGTATGCCGTTTCGCCAGGCACATGGCTGTGTCGGGGGCGCGGTTGTATACGCTTCGAGTAAGAAAAAGGAGCTTCATGAACTCACTCTCAAAGAGTTAAAATCCTTTTCATCTCATATTAAAAAAGACATATTCAAAATTTTAACCACTGATCAAATGATCAACCGGAGAAAATCCATTGGAGGAACGGCCTTGAAATGTGTGAAGGCCGCAATAAAGGAGGCCGAGAGAAAGCTTAAGATAAAAATGGATTAAGGGATGAAAAAAAAAATAAAAAAGGGTCTTGTTTTAATATGTTTTGTTGCTATTTTGCTGGCGCCTTTTATTTCAGCATGCGGTAAAAAGGCGCCGCCCAAACCGCCTGTAAAAAATTCCGGGGATCAAAACATAAAGAAACCTTGACATTTAATGTTGATGAATTCGAAAAAAGTCGAATTCATCAAGTGTTTGGTGTTAAGTATTTCGTGTTTTATTAATAATATGTGCAGAAATACTATTTTATTAAATTGTCAAACACAAAACACTAAATACAAAACACTCTCGGAGAAAAGTTCACTTTTTCAACTTTTTACAAGACCAAAAATCTTTGTTAACAAGCAGGTTATTATGCATCATTTTAAATACCGCAACCATGAATTGTACTGTGAGGATGTTCCGGTCCGGAAAATAGCCGAACATATCGGTACGCCGTTTTATTTATATAGCCATGCGACGTTAAAACGCCATTATCTAATATTTTACGAGGCTTTTGAGGGCCTGGACAGACTCATATGTTACTCTGCAAAGGCCAACACAAACCTGTCTGTTTTAAAGCTGTTTAAAAGCCTTGGCAGTGGACTTGATATTGTCTCGGGTGGAGAACTGTATCGCGGTTTAAAAGCAGGTTTTTCTCCGGATAAAATCGTCTATTCCGGTGTGGGTAAACGCGTCGACGAGATCGATTATGCGCTCGAATCAGGCATTTTAATGTTTAATGTAGAGTCTATCGAAGAACTCGGGCTTATTAATGAAAGGGCAGGTGTTTTAAAAACCAGGGCACCTGTGGCGATTCGGGTGAATCCTGACGTTGATCCAAAAACACATCCTTATATTTCAACCGGTCTTAAAAAAAACAAGTTTGGCATTGATAAAGAGACAGCCATCGAAGGGTATAATGTTGCAAGACGGTTAGAGAACATTGATGTTGTGGGTATTGATTGCCATATCGGATCTCAGATTACCGATGCAAAACCTTTTGTCGAAGCTCTGAAAAGTATAAAAGATTTGATTGATGAACTCAAAAAAAATGGGGTCGAGATCCGATTCCTGGATATGGGGGGAGGCCTTGGCATAACCTATAACGATGAATCGCCGCCCCATCCCCGTGAATATGCCAAAGAAATCGTGGCGTCCCTTACAGGCTCTCAGCTAAAACTTATTCTGGAACCCGGAAGGGTCATCGTCGGTAACGCCGGAATACTGGTTACTGAGGTTTTGTTCAGAAAGTCGGGCAAGGTCAAGGAGTTTATTATTGCTGATGCGGGGATGAACGATCTGATGCGACCCACATTGTACAGTGCTTTTCATGCCATCGAACCGGTCGTAGATAATGAAGGTCGACAGATAACGGCAGATGTCGTGGGACCGATCTGCGAGACCGGAGATTTTCTGGCATTGGACCGCCAAATTTCCGATGTGATAAAAGGCGATCTTCTTGCAGTGATGAGTGCGGGTGCTTATGGTTTTACCATGTCTTCCAATTACTGTTCCAGGCCGAGGGTGGCCGAAGTTATGGTCAAAGATGACAGATTTTATGTTGTCAGGGATCGTGAGAGTTACGAGGATCTGGTGAATGGTGAATCGGCACCTCCGTTTTTAGAGTGAGCTAAAGTTGAAAGTGCCTAAAGTGAGCTAAAGCTCGACCTGGCCTCCGGCTCCGCTTCCAGCGCGATCAATTATAATTAAAATTGATAGAATACCTTAACTTCCCCGTTTAATACGGGATAAATAGGCGTTTTAGATCACTTTAAACTTTGGCACTATAGTAAGGGTTATGTTGAGCATCTAATTTATTTATTAGTAATTCCAAAATTGGCAAAATGAAAAAAATTAATTTTTATAAAATGAGCGGCAGTGGTAACGATTTCATTATCATTGACAACCGCAATAATATTGTTGATGAAAACGGCCTGTCAAATTTTATTGCCAAAGTGTGCCGCAGAAAGATGGCCGTGGGCGCGGACGGTATTATCCTCGTAGAAAATACGGACCGTGCAGATTTCAAATGGCGGTTTTTTAATTCTGACGGCAGTGTTGCAGAGATGTGTGGAAACGGTGCCCGATGTGTTGCACGCTTTGCATATTTAAATGATATTGCAGGGTCGAATATGTCTTTTGAGACATTGGCCGGCCTTGTTAAGGCAGAGGTTATCGGTGAGTGTGTTAAAGTCAAAATGACAGATCCGTTGGAACTCAAGATCGATGATACCATCGAACTTAAAAACGGTTTGGTTTCCATCTCCAGTATCAACACTGGTGTTCCACATGTCGTGATTGTAAAGGACAGCATCGACGTTGTCGATATTGTTAAAATAGGAAGAGAGATCCGGTACCACGACCAGTTTTCGCCTGACGGCACCAATGTTAATTTCGTTTGCCATATAAAAGACAATGCCATTGCCATCCGTACATATGAACGCGGCGTTGAAGATGAAACGCTGGCTTGTGGTACAGGCGCTGCTGCGGGTGCCATTGTTATGGCGAATAAAATGAAGTTAGACTCTCCGCTCTCTGTTCTGACACGAAGCGGTGGATATCTGAATATTTTTTTCAAAGAAAAAGAAGGTCAATATTACGACATTTATCTTGAGGGGGATGCTCGCATTATCTACAAGGCGCAACTCTGGGAAGATGCCTGGAAGGACGATTTGTAAAATCGTATCATGATTTTTTTACATTGAAAACCTGGTCCTCTGGGCCAGGATTTTTACTGAATAATGAAAATTCATACTGCTTACATCGGGGCTGGTTCCAACATTGGGAACAAACTTGTAAACTGTAAAAACGGAATTATCGCTCTATCAAGAGCCCAAAATACACAAATAAAGGAATGGTCACGATTTTACAAAACCGAACCCGTGGATTATAAAGATCAGGATTGGTTTATAAATGTCGTTATCAAGATCGAAACCGCTCTTGATCCTTTTCATTTGTTAAAAAAACTAAAATCCATCGAACATGATGCCGGACGCATTGACGGTCCTGTGAGATTCGGGCCGAGGATTATCGATTTGGATATACTTTTGTTTGATGATGTTGTGACAAATTCATCTGGTCTGATTATTCCTCATCCCAGAATGCACAAAAGGCGTTTTGTGTTAAAACCGATCTGTGATATAGATCCAGCAATTGTTCATCCTGTTTTAAAAAAAGAAATGCGAGATCTATTGGCTATTCTGGATGATAATGAGCAAAGGATTATCGAGTATAAATGAGATTATTAGTCTTTATGGGTCTTTTGTACCTGTGTTACAGGTTACTGAAGTCCTGGATGCTTAAAGATAAATCGTCGCAAAAAGCGGCGTTTGAGAATAAAACAGGCAAGATCGATGATGTCATGGTCAAAGATCCTTATTGTGAAATATATTTCGCTAAAAGAGATGGCGTGTCTTTAAATATTAAAGGAAAAGATGTATATTTCTGCAGTAAAGAATGCAAAGATAAGTTTTTAGAAAAAAATGTAAACAAATAGGAATCGATTCGACTATTACCCATAGGGGAATTACAAAAAGATTCTCATTAATTTTCATGCAAGATTCAGGTGCAAATATAATACACAGGAGGGATGGCGGATGAAATTTTTTATAGACACTGC
This sequence comes from uncultured Desulfobacterales bacterium, assembly GCA_937998305.1. Taxonomy (GTDB): domain Bacteria; phylum Desulfobacterota; class Desulfobacteria; order Desulfobacterales; family UBA11574; genus UBA11574. The sequence goes on from CALLDL010000215.1 coordinate 31,728, forward strand.
AAACATCAATGAAATTAAGGAAGCAAACGACATGGGGATGGTTGACGGCGTGACCACGAATCCCAGTTTGATTGCAAAAGAGGGTCGGGATTTCGAAGAGATTATAAAAGAGATTTGTGAAATAGTGGACGGCCCCATCAGTGCCGAGGTGGTTAGCACCGACACCGAAGGCATGCTTGAAGAGGCCCGTAAACTATCAAAAATTCACGATAATATTGTTGTAAAAATCCCCATGTTGGTGGATGGTTTAAAAGCAACACGAAAACTTTCAGAAGAAGGGATAAAAACAAATGTAACACTGGTTTTTTCACCGCTTCAGGCCCTGATGGCTGCAAAAGCCGGGGCGACGTATGTAAGCCCTTTCATTGGCCGCTTAGATGACATATCCTTAGAAGGTCTTCTGCTGGTGGAACAGATTGTTGAAATTTACAGCAACTATGCCTTTGATACTGAAATCATCGTTGCAAGCATTCGCAATCCCATTCATGTTCTGGAATCTGCCTTAATGGGTGCCGACATTGCCACGATTCCATTTAATGTTCTCAGCAAATTGGCGGCCCACCCATTGACCGATAAAGGTCTCAAGGCATTTTTGGATGACTGGAATAAAGCGAAAAAGTAGATAACAAGCTAGTCTTCTTCGCTTATCTCGGTATATAGCGGGAGAATGATCAAACAATGGAGAAACTGTTTGTAGGAATTCCGAGACGATAAATGATTAGGAATTTAATCAAGAAAATGTTTCCGAAGGGAAAAATTATAAACATATTGAGCAATCCCAATGGGTTGACGTTGTTCCGGGTTGCTGCATCGCCAATTATTGTGATTCTCCTTTTGTCCCCGAGCAGAACCAGGGCATTTATTGCCGCACTGATTTTCAGCGCAGCTGCTATAACCGATTTTCTGGACGGCTTTTTTGCAAGACTTAAAGGGCTGGTGTCTAATTTCGGAAAAGTTATGGATCCCATTGCCGATAAAGTTCTGACTTCAGCTTCTTTTATTATGCTGACCGCTTTAGGGTGGGTTCCTGCATGGATAGTTTGCATTATTATTGGAAGGGAAATTGCCGTAACCGGTTTGAGAAATATTATCGCGCAAAAGGGCAGTGATTTATCTGCGTCCAGCCTTGGAAAATATAAAACCGGATTTCAAATTGCGGCCATCATTCCCCTGATGATACATTTTCCCTATCTTAGCATTGATTTTCATGCAATAGGGACCATCTTTTTGTGGGTTGCGTTGACGTTAACGATTTGGTCGGGTGCAGCTTATTTTATCCGGTACAGAAGGTTTCTTCTGTTTTAAAATTTTCTATTGACAAAATCGGAAAATCTATTTATGAAAACTTAACTATTGAGCGGGAATAACTCAGTGGTAGAGTGCGACCTTGCCAAGGTCGAAGTCGCGGGTTCAAATCCCGTTTCCCGCTCCATTTTTTTTTGGCGGCATAGCCAAGTGGTAAGGCAGCGGTCTGCAAAACCGCTATTCACCAGTTCGAATCTGGTTGCCGCCTCCAATGATATCAAGAGGTTATGGTTCATACTGTAACCTCTTTTTTTTGTTTTAAGTCAGGTGCAGTATCTAAGAAGGATAAAATTTCCGCAGGAGTTAAAACATTAAATTCTTTATCTTCATCATGTTCACTTTCTTCCTGAAGTTAATCCACGGGCAGGGACCAGAGACGTCCTTTTCAGCCGTACGCGCCTAGCCCGTGGGGTTGGTATTATGTAAAAATTTTCATAAATATTATGTAGTTTACCTCATATTTTCAGATGGTTTAGTATGAATTAATACTATCAACCAGACCATTCAATCGATATAACCATCTAATTTTATTGCAATATAAATTGAAACACATCACAACCACCTGATTTTGCATGATTTTTGCATGATAAAATAAAACAATAGTTGTTTTTATTCTTCGAAATCGAGTAACGGAAAACTACTGGTCAAAAATCCTGCTGAACTTCTCCTAAGACATATCTCCTGCTGAAATGATACCTGGACTGCCGAGTGTGACATCATTAAAGTTACTTCAGATTTAATATAGCTTGTTTATGATTGAATTTGGCAAGGAGATGAAGAAATGAAGATGATGAAGAAATTATTTATTTTTTTATGTATTGTGATTATGTTTTTTGGAATTGCAGGCTGCCCAGATAATAATGAACTGTTACCCTCGGGTACCACGTCAAACGTTGTTGATAGCCCACAAGTCGGTCTCGGTGACAATACTTCAGGTGGTAATGGCGCTTCTGCGGTCCCCGAGCCTGCTACACTTTTACTGCTTGGCTCTGGTTTGGTTGGTCTTGCAGTAATTGTAAAAAAACTTAAAAAATAAACAAATTGTCAAAGAGCATTATCCCTATCAATCATTCTGAAAATAGATTTGATTCTTTTAGCAATTGCCATAGGCTGGATTACAGTTTCCTTTTTGATCGCTTTTAATTCGATTTCTTTTTAATGGAGCAATCTATAACCATTTGGCATTATTTTTAAGAGTGTTAGGCTACTTCATCTTAGCCTACCTCCTATAGCCCCTGGGTAAATGTAGCCCTAGGGGCTATATATTTTTCCAGGACAAGCCCGAAAGTTCATCCTGGGCCTTGATGAGACGAATGCAATTGAAACGACTTACCTTCGAGCATAACTGCTCCAGGAACCCTATCGTACAGAATTTCAGGATCTTTTACGTGAATATATAGATGCTCGAGCACAACTCCAGACAGACAGGATGGAGACAGTCCGACAGGTCATTGTAAAATCGGAAGAATTACATAGCCGGCTCTGGTCAAAAGTAGTTGCGTTATCAGAAAATACTAGATACTCTGGTATCACAGCACTATTCATCAAATCTTTGAATGATGTGTTAGACCTGCACGGAAAACGAAAAATGCCGGCTCGCGAAACCGCTACCTACTTTGTGACTTTTCTCTCTATCGCAATGCTGGGATACCAGGCCGGACTGACCGGAAAGCGAAGTCCCATAGCCAATTTGTGCTGATACTTACATTTTCAATCGTCTTGGCCCTGAGTGCCGATTTAGAGCGACCACGCCAAGAGATCTTCAGCGTAAGCCAACAGACCATGATCGATCTTAAGAGCAAAATCAGCCGAACATCTTGATGTGACTATGGATACACCGTATCAAAGGAGGTAATCATGAAAGGATGGAGATTTTTTCAACTGATTTCAATAACAGTAATAATGACTTTGGGACTAAGTCTGAGTGCATTTTCATCGGGAGGAGGGATTGTCACCGACGATGAGACATCCTTGAGTGCTGCGGCAACAACAGAGCCTTATTCCCCTTATGCGCAGCGTACCTTCCCTACCATGCCACTGTGGGGTGATACCCATTTGCACACTGCAATTTCATTTGATGCCGGCGCTTTTGGTGCCCGTCTGCTGCCGCCGGATGCCTATCGTTTTGCCAAGGGTGAAGAAGTGGTTTCATCGACTGGCCAACCGGTTAGGTTATCCCGCCCTCTTGATTTTCTGGTGGTTGCCGATCACTCGGACAACATGGGTTTCTTTCCAAAATTGCAGGCAGGCGCCCCCTATGTGATGGCAGATGAAAAGGGGCGCAGATGGCATGAATTGATTAAGGCGGGTGGCCAGGAAGGCGTGAAGGCTGCAGCCGAGATCATTGGTGCCTTTTCTCAGGGAAAGTTTCCTAAAACATTGGAATCCTTGCCTGGCACGAGCATCTATCGTTCCACCTGGGATGACACCATTAATGCTGCCGAAGAGGCGAATGACCCAGGTCATTTTACTGCTTTTATCGGTTATGAGTGGACGTCTCTGGTTAAGGGTAATAACTTGCACCGCGTTGTGATGTATCGTGATAATGCTGATCGTGCAAGATTGATGGAGCCTTATACTGCTTCTCCTCCAATAGGAAGCACCAACCCTGTCGATCTGTGGAAATGGATGGACAGCTATGAGACAAAAACGGCCGGACAGGTTTTGGCCATTGCGCATAACGGGAATCTGAGTAACGGTATCATGTTCCCGGAAATAAAAGCTTTTGGCCAAAAAATTAAAAAGAAATATGTCGAGACCCGCGCACGCTGGGAGCCGCTTTATGAAGTGACTCAGATCAAGGGTGACGGTGAGGCCCATCCCTTCCTCTCACCCAACGACGAATTTGCAGACTATGGCACCTGGGATCAGGGCAATCTGGACTTGAGTGTGATGAAGAAAAACGAGATGCTGCAATTTGAGTATGCCCGCTCGGCTTTAAAAATAGGATTGCGGCTGGAAAATAAGCTGGGGACCAATCCCTATCAGTTTGGCCTGATTGGCTCCACCGACAGTCATACAGCGCTGGCAACGGCAGAAGAAGATAACTTTTTTGGCAAACATTCCGGTGGGGAGCCAAACAAGGATCGCTACAAGCACCCCATGGCCAAGATGGGAGATGTTGAATATAAAGGTTATTCACCGCTTGCATCGGGTTGGGCCGCGGTGTGGGCTGAACAAAATACCCGTGCATCCATTTTTGATGCGATGAAACGCAAGGAAACCTATGCCACCACCGGTAGCCGTATGATTGTGCGTTTCTTCGGTGGCTGGGAGTTTGACAGTAAAGACGCCAACAGCCGACTGCCCGCTCGAACAGGTTATGCCAAGGGTGTGCCCATGGGAGGTAATCTATCCGTGGCACCCAAAGGAAAGAAGGCGCCTACATTCCTCGTTGCTGCATTGAAGGATCCCATAGGTGGTAACCTGGATCGTATTCAGGTTATCAAAGGCTGGATGGATGGCAAAGACAAGCTGCATGAAAAGGTTTATAATGTAGCATGGTCTGATGATCGAAAATTGGATCCCAAAACCGGCAAGTTACCTCCTGTTGGTAACACCGTGGATGTTGCCAACGCCACCTGGACCAATACCATCGGCGACACCGAGCTTATCACCGTTTGGAAGGATCCCGACTTCGATGCCAAGCAGAGTGCCTTTTACTACGCGCGGGTGATTGAGATTCCAACACCACGATGGACAGCATTCGATGCCAAGTACTTTAAGGTGAATATGCCCAAGGAAGTTCCGATGACCACTACGGAACGTGCTTATACATCACCGATCTGGTATACGCCGTGAGGAAGGAGAATTAGAAAAACGAATATCTAATTAATTTCTGTATCAAAAAGCATTTCCGCTGAAATGAACGTTATGCCCTATGAAGAGGCGGAAAGTATCATAAAAAAACAGTCAAAAATTTGTACGTGTTCAGGGGGTGCACTCCACCGCTTCACTCCGGTGTCTACGTGTCTGGTCATTTCAACAACTTAGCAGCGGTGCCATTCCTGCCCCCTCCGCGTTCTCCCGCGAAAAGCATGCGGGAGCCGCGGTCTCCTCCACTGCTAAATCATTGAATTGACGAAGTCACTCCGCCAATATCGTTATTCGGGGAAGTGCACCCCCTGAACACGTACAAAAATTGTACTTGCTCCTTGTATATGCAGAAAAGAACAGAATATGGTCGGACACGGATGTGACAGACCGTTGGAAACAT
>CALLDL010000216.1 GCA_937998305.1 uncultured Desulfobacterales bacterium
GCCCGTAATTTAATACCGGCCAACTGGCTAACCGGTTGACCGGATAACCAGAGATAGACACTTTTAACTTGTCTGGCTTTCAGGGAAACAGCCCCTTTTAGGGGTAAACCAAAGCCTGGTCCTTTGGGCCAGGATTCTTTACAATTCTTAATTAAAGCGAGTTTAAACAACATCATACCATCATACATTTTACTCAAATGGTAAATCGGATGATGTCCTTTTTTTCTCATCAATTTTCACCCCAAAGGGCAAGCCGGAGGATTTCATCTGCTGCGTTATTAAGGGCTTGCAATAGCAGATAGCAGACTATAGCTTCGCCCTTAAGTGCCTTGCATATGAAAGCCTCCGACTCGTGCAAAATTCAGGTTTAACCTGAATTAAACGAACGAAAGCAGACAAGAGCACCCATTTGGCCGGCATGGGAAAGACTGCATCATGAAATTTAACAAAAAAGGCTTCCTGAATACCGCGATGCACACGTATATATGATGATTGTTGGGTGCCTCATTTGTTTATTAAACAATTCTTATGCTATGCGTCTTTTGTAATTTTTCCCACAGCTTTTCGATGATGACAAAAGCCGCACCACTCCCGTCGAGTTTGTCTTTGCCAGAAACCGAAAGGCACAACGCAAAAAGCTTGCCGTCAACATCATTTTTGAAAATTCTTTTTTGGATAGAAATGCCCAGAGTCGAATTGAGAGATTCCAGGGCTTTTCTCTCCATATTTGCAATCCTTACGCGGTCTTTGAGCGGCATATCGACGATAATCCGACCCACGGCTTCATCCACCGATGCCGGCAGGGGTTCTTCAGGCGTGTCCTCTTTTTTCCGGTCCTTCCACTGTCCGGCGGGCGGTGTCTTTACAAGTCCCAAAACCACGGCCGATTCGATAATGTCCATGGTGTCCTTATATATGCCGGAATCTTCACTGGCCCTTGAACCGTTTACATTCAAAACTTCGATGTCATTCTCTTTTAGCCATGCGTTGAGCCTGGATGCGGCCGTAAATTCCGACAACGTGTTTAAATCGATATGCAGGCATGTTCGACCATGCTTTTGGGCCATTTTAAGGCAGTAATCCGCACCGCCTGCGAGTGTACCACGTGTAATGATGATCGATCCATGAGAATCGATCACATTCTGCTCGATACGATCTTTGAAGCTGGCTGTCGACATCTCCTTCAAGTGATATTTTGGCGGCAGTATCCCGTTCTGGGTTTTACGCCCTTTTTGAATCCAACCGCCATGTGGGATGCCGTATTTTATGGCCACATCCAGCGCACCCTGATCGGCGCCGACCTGGCCCCCTGATATGATCTTTTTTATCATGATCGTTTTCCTCACTTGAATCTTTGGACCCTCGACCCCTTGGATCCTTCAGTGGTTTTTAAAGCATTTGCACTCGAATCCTTGGATCCTTGGACCCTTGAATCCTTCGGATCACTCCAACTCTTTTGGAGATGATCCACATTATAATATCATACGTATGATGATCCATGAAGCGATTTTAGAGAAAAACACCCCGGATATTTACATTATACAGAATTTTTCAAAAAAATGCTTGACAGATTGAGACCATGTTCTTATTGTTCGATATATGTCGAACTATAAAACCATAGATCCTGAAGAATTTGCAGAAATTTTTAAAGCCCTGTCCAACCCGAATCGCTTGAAAATCTTCACCCTCCTGGCATCCTGCTGTATACCGGGAACTGTCAGCGTGTTAGACAGTGACGATACCGCATGCGTCGGTGATCTGGGACGGGAATTGGACATTGTAAAATCCACTGTCTCGCATCATATCAAGGAATTGCGTCGTGTTGGACTTATCCGCACCCGCAGGGACGGTCAAAAAATCCTGTGCTGGGTGGACCCTGATCTGGTAAACGCACTCAGGGAGTTTTTTGCCTTTTAAACATAAAATTTTTTGCCCATATTGTTCGACTGTTTTCGAATTATCCAACAAAGGAGGTCATGTATGAAAGATGAACATCAAAACCGTATTCGACAGGCAGTCCGCGAACGCTACGCCGGTATTGCCGGCCAAAAAGCCGTGGGTTGCGGCTGCAACACGCCTTCGACCATCAACAGCGACACCGGAATCTCAGCTGAAACCGTGAGCCGGGCGCTCGGGTATTCTGAAGACGACATCCAGTCTGCTCCCGAAGGGGCCAATCTCGGCCTTGGATGTGGAAACCCCCGGGCGATTGCAGGGCTGAAAACCGGAGAGACGGTACTGGATCTGGGCAGCGGCGCCGGCTTCGATTGTTTTTTGGCCGCTAAAAACGTCGGGAATTCCGGTCGTGTCATCGGTGTGGACATGACCCCGGAAATGGTAGAAAAGGCACGACAACATGCTGAAACAAATGGAATTTCGAACGTAGAATTCAGGCTGGGTGAAATTGAACATCTGCCGGCGGCCGACAACAGCATCGATGTCATCATGTCAAACTGCGTCATAAACCTTTCTCCTGAAAAATCAGCGGTATTTGTTGAGGCCTTTCGAGTCCTTAAACCCGGAGGACGCCTGGCCATATCTGACATTGTCGCCACAAAACCCCTGCCCTCACAAGTTCGACACAACCTCTCGCTGGTTACCGGCTGTGTGGGTGGCGCAGAGTGTGTCGAAGATGTGAAACAGATGCTTTGGGATGCCGGATTTAAAGATGTCCGGATCGAGTCGCTGGCGCAAAGTCGAGAATTTATCAAAGAATGGTTTCCCGAATACGGAATCGAAGACCATATTGTTTCGGCTTCGATTAGCGCAATCAAACCCGTCTAAAGTAGTAAAGTTGAGACGAATCGAGTCACTATGACAGACGAAAAATACGATATCGTACTTCCACATTCAAGTGATTGGTCGAATGAGATAGGTGCAGCCGCACGATCGAACATGGAAAAGTATGATAGCTGTACCCAAAGCATATTGGCGGCTTTTATGGAATCATTAAACCTCGATGAACCTATGGTGATGAGAAGTGCCGGGGCCATGTTCGGTGGTATGTTATCCTCATTGACTTGCGGGATTCACACTGCCGGATTGATGGTTCTTGGCCTAATCATGGGCAGAGAAACCCTTGAAGAAGGCTTCGACGGCCTTGTCCCGGTTGTGGTTCCTGCCCAGAAACTAGTTAAGCAGCTTAACCATCGTATAGGATCTCATTCCTGTCTTGAACTGACCGGGGTCGATTTCACAGACCTTGAACAGGCCATGCAATTTAAAATGTCCGCCGACCACCATTTATGTGTTCAACGTGTAGAAGATGGTGCGTATGAAATAGCAAGATTTTTGAAGGTATTGGAGAAAAACGGAGATCTGTTTCGATTCAGCCCGATTCAATCGTAAAAGTTCGTGCAACCTAAACTGACTTTCGCATCCTGTGATTGATTTCCAGTCGCTCCAGGCTCATCCGCACCACCGCCTCGAGGTGAGGCTTTTGGTCGAGATACCGTCTGAAAAAGATGTTGACGTCTTCCGGGTTTGACAGACCGGACACCGGAACGATCCCTGCGATGACCCGCTCGTACAGCAGGGGGTGCAGGGTTTCCAGTGTATCGACATGATCCGCAAACCACTGCCACATGGCACCGGTGGCATACGGGTTTACAGCCGCCACCGTCATGGGAATGTACCGGTTCCTCCCTGGAACCTTTTCCAGGGAGTACGCCAAAGCCTTTTGGATCAGGCCAAGGTCCCGAAAACATCCCAGGGCTGCAAGGACCTGAAGCCGCTCGTGTTCACTGTCACAGGATTCGAACCGGCGGATGAGCCATTCCAGGGTATCCCTCCCCCCCGCAAGAGCGCCGGCCATGAGCACACTCTTTAAAATGTCCGGATGAATTGCCTCGCCCTGAAGCAATGCCTCGAACTGGTCGGCGGCAAACACAGCAGCCGGGTTCGACCCGTAGATCGCGGCATGCCAGAGAATCTGATCCCTGAACAGAGAAGTGGTGAGGGGCTCATCAGGTACCGGGAGATACCCGATGGCCGAAAGGGTTTTGTCAAGCGCGGACCTTCCAAAGGAGCGAATCGCTTCCTGACGGGGACCGTCAAAAACCAGGTAGGCCTGGAACAGGTTGTCCGCCATGCTGCTCAAAGGGAGGTAGGCGTCTTCGTCGAGGTAGTTTTTCAAAAATGCCAAATAGTCGTCAATGGTGGCTGCACCGCATTGAACCTGGGCAAAAAGGTCGTTTTGAAGTCCCCATCTATCTTCAGGAGAAAGATCTTTACCTGCTACCCGTTGGCCGATGGCCGCCAGATCCTCCGGCGTCCGGTACGCCACCCTGTAAAATCCGGTCTGACCGGCGTTGACCTTGTAAGCAACGCACGCCGCACCCAGATCGATCCGGGTTGATGTTTCTTCAAAAAGGATTGAGATCGTCCTCGAATCGCCGGTTTCGTCATAGACGGTTAGGGTCACCGGTATTTGCCAGGTTTGATTGGACCTGTTCTCGAGATAGGTGAACCGCTTCTGGGTCAACGTGAGGTTGCGCCCGTTTCGTTGGGCCTGAACGAGAGGATGCCCGGGTTGTTCGATCCAGCTCTTCATCAGAGCGGTAATCGGCTTTCCGGATATCTCCTCCAGGGCTTCCCATAGATGGTGACTGGCGGCGTTTTTATATTCGAATGTCTTCAGATAGTGCTGCAATCCCTTTTTCAAATCATCTTGACCGATGTATCCCTGAACCACACGTAAAATACTGCTCCCCTTGCTGTAAATGATCGGCGCGGTGCTGGTGTTGATGACCACGTGTTCGCCACCTGGAATTTCGATGGCACAGGTGTCGTTCAGACCGTCGCGTCCCATAGCCTGAGCGGTTTGTCCCAGCAGAAACTGATCCCAAACCTGCCATTTTGGGTGGTAGTGGTCCACAACACCGTAAGCAAAATAGGTGGCAAAACTTTCGTTCAACCAGAGGTATTTCCAGTCGGACGGCGTCACCAGGTTGCCGAACCACTGGTGGGCAATTTCGTGGGCAATGACATTGCAGATGCTCATTTCACCGGACTTGGAGGTCACTTCCGGATAGTGAAGGATCAGGTTTTCTCTGAAGGTGATGGCACCCCAGTTCTCCATGGCTCCGAATGCAAAATCCGGGACGGCAATCAAGTCCATCTTGGACAGTGCATAGGGAATTTGATAATATGTTTCACAAAACTCGAGAGCCTTTTTGCCGAATTCCAGCCCGAATCCGCCGTAGGGAACCCGACCCGGCAAGGTCACGGACCTCACCCGTGGATCGGTTTCATGTTCTGTCAGGTGAAACTCGCCTACGCCGAAAAACAGAAGATAGGTGGACATTGGCGGCGTGGTTTGAAACCGAACCTGTTTTTTTCCGCCGGCCAAAGGTTTTTCTTCCACTGCCGGTCCATTTGACAGGGCCACAAGGTCGGCGTCCAGAATCATTTTAATGTCAAAGACCGCTTTTTGAGACGGATGGTCCATGCAGGGGAAGGCCCGGCGTGCGTCGCTTTCCTGAAACTGGGTGACCGCAATGTATCGTTTCCGGCCGTTGGTTTCAAATGTGCTGCGATAAAACCCGGCCATCTTATCGTTGATCCACCCCTGATAATCGATGGTCAAAAAGAACGGGCCGGACATGGATTCGGGGAAATCGATCTTGAGTTCCTCTTTTTCCGGATTTACCTGAAAGGTACATGGGATTTTCTTGTCATCTATCTGAAGTTTACAGCTCCAGACAGCCAGTTCCAGGACGTTCAACACCACCTGTTCCACCGGTTGCGTGGATTGAAGCTCGATATCAACCTGTCCTGAAAATCGAAAATGAACAAGGTCGGGTTCCAGACGAAGAGAGTAACGAATGGGATGGACAACATTCATGGGCACCTCCTAAAAGGGAAGTTCAGGATATTCGGAATAATCAAGCGTGTGAAATTTGAGTTTTTAAGATTTACAACGGTGTGTTGGCAGCACTGCCCTGCCGCCGATTAATTTTCTCAAATGCCCCTTCAATGGCATGTTTTAACACTTCGATTTTAACCGGCTTGCAAAGATGACCATCAAACCCGACATCTTTAAGCTGATCCGAGTCTACTTCTGTAAGGTAGCCGGAAAAGGCGTAAATAACCGCCGTTTCATTAATTTCTCTAAGCTGTTTACACAATTGGGTGCCGTCGATCTCCGGCATCATCAAATCTGTTATTATCAACGGGAAATATTCTTTCCGTGCTATCTCTAAAGCTTCTTTGGCATCTCCGGCAAGTTCAACATCGTATCCCAGCATCATTAGCATATCTTCTATCGTATCTCTTAGTATTTCTTCATCATCCACAAACAGAATCTTTCTCGAAAGTGTCGTCATTTGTGTTTTCCTTGTCAGCGGTTTAAATATATAACCTCCAATAACATCCTGTAATTTCTCAAGTTTCGCATCCTTAATTTTCAGCAGTGCCGGCACAGAACAGTTGGCAGGTAATATTTTTTAAACTAAAATCATATGGATGCGATGGTTAAACAGAAAAAGCCGCATGAACCAATATAGGACGCAAAGAAGATGTAACATATGGATGAAACCTTTGAAAAGGGGTTCGAAACTTGAGTTAAATTTTACGAACCTTTCAAGGTGAAACCATGAAGACTTCAAGTTTAAACCCGTCATTCAATCTTTTGTTTTACGCGGATACGCATCATTTCTACACCCATGTCCCAACACAGTGCAACAAATATTATCCACACCACTCCCCATAACAGGGCAAAAGTATAAAATGGATAAAAACGAGCAGCCACACTGAAAATACCAAAATAAAACAATAATTTCATGATTCATCACCTCCGGCAAATAGAAAAAGCCCATCCTCTCAAGAAAAAAAAGAGCTATAGTGTTCAGCGTATCCATTTGTCGGACAACCCCGCCATCCATGATTACCGGGCCGATGGCTTTGCGTCCCACTCTCTCGAGAGGTTTCCCTTTTTCACAACAATACTAATATCGGCAAAACACCTGTAAAAGTTTAGCCCGATGCGTTTAGTACTCTTAATAAATTGAAGGATCGCGGTTTGAAAAAAAGCATTATCCATAGAGCGATTTAAAAAATAAAACCGCCCCGATCCCTGATTAAATTAGCACTTTTTCCATTGATAAAGGTTTAAATTGTTTGAATTTCGATTCTTTCACTTTAAATTTACTGAAATATGTGATATTATAACCCAATTTTACCATTTCCGATAAAGTGAAGCAGGCTGGAACAATTTTAAGGGTTCATTTATGGTCTCGTAAAACGCAGGAACAATTAAACGTCTCGGAAATTCTACAATTGGCTGAAATTAAAGACTTTTTAATAGATCCTGGTTTATGCCACTTCTATGGAATGTTGGAATTTTGGAATAGTGGAACGTTGGGTTGAAGGAACAATACGATTTTAATTCCTACAGTAACCCATTATTTTTATCCAGTGAAACTTTCTTCTATTTCACCGGGGCCATCATTCTATTGTTCCATTATTCCAATTGTGAGCGAAGCGGACTAACTTGCACCTAATAACAGGCTAAAAACAACAAGGCGTAATGAATAATGACACAACTAAAAGACCAAATGGCCGCTTTTAACGGATTCAGCGAAAAAGAAGTGATCGAATTGTCCAGTCGGGCGAAAATCGATAAATTGCAGGTTGGTGAAATTTTGATAACAAAAGGCGATCCCGATCAAATGGTATTTATCATTTTGGACGGAAAGATGAGGCTTGTTCAAGGCCCAAAAGCGCATCAAAAAACCATTGCCGTTTTTTCAAAAGGGGGCTGGATTGAAGCCATGGCCCTTGCCAGGGATACGATACCAATGACATCCGCCATAGCTGCCGAACCGACCCGTGTCATGGCTTTGGATAAGACCACCATTGACAGCCTGAATGACAAGACACAACTGTCCGTTTATAAACGTCTGGCCTATCTATCCGCTGAACGCATCCGCCTGCTCAAAAAGAGTGAAAACAACCTTATAGCAAAGAACATGCAGCTAAAAGAAGATATTTTCAATTACCGTTCTCCATTGAAAAGAGATTTTCACCAGTCTGAAATGATTAAAGGCATTATCAAGAAAGTTCCACGATTGCCGGCGTTTGCAACGACCCTATCCAGTCAACTTTTCACACAGGAACTCGTTGAACAGATCAAACGGGACCCGGCTCTCGTTGCCATTGTATTGAAAACCATCAACTCTGCATTCTACGGTTTTCAGAAAAAAATTTCCGATATCCACCATGCAGTTGTTCTTCTTGGATTTGAACAAATATACCAGGTCGTCATTGCCGAAGGTATTCGCCGAACCATGCCGAATACACCAAACTTTAAGGCACTGCACCTTCATTCTGAAATTATCTCGCATATCGCATTTATGCTCTCTTTAGAGTCACGCCATGGCCATCCGGCCGAAATGGCCTCTTTTGGTCTGCTACACGAAATTGGCCAGATCGTCATCCAGTTGCTCAAAGATCAGAATCCAAAGTTGGCAGCACTTGTTGAGGTCCTAGATCAGGCTCAATTGGGATCTCTTATGCTAAAAGAGTGGAATCTACCGGATGTTTTGTGGAAAAGCGTCGAGTTTCAAGCCTATCCCGAGTTCTCCTCTCCGGATCACATCCCCGAAGAATTAAGGTACAACGTCACTTTACTGTATCTTAGCCATATTTGTTATAACTTGTTTCAGGACAAAAAAGAAAAAGAACTATCAACAACATTTTTCGATGAATATATAGAACTGACAAACTGGCGGGGATTGACCCTTGACGAAATCTTCAGGGAACGGCTGCTGCCGGCAATGGTGAAAAAGAGCAAGACTTACCCGTTACCTTTGCGGCAACTTATAGAAAAACAAACATAGATAGGTGCTATTATGAGTAGGATGGTCGTTGTAAAAATCACATTGGTGATTCTTCTTATTGTCGCTTTCACTGTGTCAGCTTCCATTAATTCTGTTTTTGCCGACACGCGATATGTTTCTGATCGGCTCATCATTTCTGTTCGCGATGGACAAAACCCGAATGCTGCTGTTTTAGGATATATTGAGACAGCCGCACCGGTAGATGTACTCGAGGAGAAAGAAGATTTATTGAGGATTAGAACCGAAGATCTCATTGAAGGGTGGGTTCGTGCGAAATATATCGATTCAGAAAAACCCAAGGTTCTGATCATCGAAAATTTGGAAAATGAAATCAAAGCCTTAAACAAAGACATCAAAACAGTTAAAAATGAGCAAGATTCTGTTTCAAATACGCTATCGAAAACAAAGAAAATGTATCAGGAAGAAATCGAAGAGTTAAAAGAAGAAGTAAATATAAATCAGAAATTTGCTGCAAAAGCAAAAAGTGACTTTATACAGCTCAATAAAAAGTATACAAATCTTCTCAAGAATTCAAAAAACACGGGGAAACTGATCGGTGAAGTAGAAAAGTTGAAGAAATTAAATGCCGAATTGAACACTGAAATCAAAAGCCTTAGAAGTGATCGGAAAAACCCTTTGAAATCGAACAGAATACAATCGTTTATTGCAGGAGCAGGGGTTTTACTCTTTGGATTCATACTCGGCGGATCAGTAAAGAAGAGAAAGAGATCCAGGTTTATTTGACCCGAATCCCAAGTTTTCCATCCTTAATTTTCAACAACGTCAATAGGGGAATTTAAATTTAAAGAAGGAATTCGGCGGGCTGGACGCCTTGAGTGGAAGGATCAAGGCTTTTAACAATGTTTCGTCGGAATACACCGGATTGTGCATCGCGTTCATCCAGATCCACCACACCATCCTTTGCATACCCCCCCTGCCCGTCTGCGGCCAATAATACGACCTTTGGCCGCGTCCCGTCGTCTGCTTTTCCGGCTTCTATTACCAGGGCCAATTCACCGGTATCCAGTTCAAGAAGTGAGCCGATGGGATAAACCCCAAGCATATTGATGAACGCCTTGAGGAGGATCGGATCAAAATCCGTTCCTGAGTGGTCTAACATGTAGCCAAGGGCCTGATCTTGTGTTAAGGCCGTCGAGCGATAATTCCGTGGTGATGTGATGGCATCAAAAACGTCAGTAATGGCCAGGATCCGACCGAACAGACTCACGGGTTTTTTTTGAGGGGTCTGTGGATATCCCGAAAGGTCATACTTCATGTGGTGTTCAAATGGAGGGAGCAGAACTTTTGACTTGAGACCCCGGGCGGCCTGTAGTTTGATAATTTGGGCGACACTGTAGATGGTATGTTTCTTTACAACATCAAACTCGCTGTTGCTTAGTTTTCTGGGCAGGCGGATGATTTCAACGGGTATATCCAGTTTTCCCAGGTCGTGAAAGAGGCCACATATTCCCAGCCGGTGCAGAGACGTCTTCGAAATCCCGATTCGCCGCCCCAGACACATGGAAAGTATGGCAACGTTTATTGAATGGGTAAAGGTGTAGTCATCATAGTCGCGGATGGTACTGATCCCCAGAACAATCGACTCATCCTCCATGACGAGATCCACCATGTTCTGGACCACGCGAAGGGTCTTACGAACCCCCGCCTTCTTTTGGGAGGTAATCTTTTCAGCCACTTCTTTTATGGAGTTCAGCGCGTAAAAGTAAGATTCTTTTGCTTTTGCTTTCCTGAGTTGTTCCTGATCCAGGGGTTCGGTTCCGGGGTCCTGTTCCGTTATCAGCGTTTCTTGTTCAAGGACATTTTCCACCCAGATAAACCCCCGTTTGTCCATCTGTTCGTCAAACCAGTTCAGGGGATCCTTCTGCTGCTCGCTCTCGTTCAATATGCTGCCAAAATCGATAATCTCTTTATCTGAAGCCTCCTGGACAGCAGGGTAAAAACAAAGCCCCTGAAGGTCTCGCTTTTCGAAATACTGCACTATATTAATTACGAGCTTACCAATTTCACGACGGTGGAGCAACTTCTCGTCCTGAATAAAAATATTGCCTCGGGACACCTGCAAGGTAATATGGTCATCATCCATCAGCAACCGGCCGGCAACCTTTTTGAAATCACCGATGCATTCCGTCAACAACGGATTGTTAACTTGATGGATCTTGGCCAGATAGACCAGTTTGTAAAACGTCTTGAGAAAATCCTCGTGTAATTTTCCGGCTTCCTGGTTCATTGATGATCCTTTAAGGTTTTTTGATATGCAGATCGAACACTTGGAAACAGACTTCTCGAAGCTTTCTTTAGAACGTCCCGGGCTTCTTGCGTGTTCAGTTCGAGTAATGCCAAGGCAGCACCCTGTCGCCGAAGTGACCTTTCGGAACTAAAATCCCACCCTTGACCGAGAAGGGTTTGGTCTAAAAACGGGATGGAACTCAGCGTGCCGCAACAACCAAGAGTTTTGAAACAGTTCAAAATTTGCTGATCGTCCCTGTAGAGAATCTTTTGTTGTTGGAGATAATTTAAAATCAAGTCTCCGGTTTTCTCGTTTTTGAACTGTTCCAGGTGGTTCCACATCATCCGCCGAATGGTGAGAACAGGGTCGTTTACGAGATGAAAAAGTTCTTTGATCATATTTTTATTCCGGCGTTCCAAGGCCTTCATCGCTTCCAGTCGCACCCGTCCTGATGGATGATCCGTCATCTTGAAAAGTATTTTCATGGGCTTTTCGCCGCTGATGTGTCCGAGAATATACACAAGCTTTTTAACCAAAGTCTCCTCCGGTCGATCCAGCAGCTGTTCCAAAGGATTCGTGTCTCTTTTTGCCAGCGATCCGATGATTTCCATGAGTTGCCGCTCCAAAGAAGCGGACAATTTTTCCATCAACATTGGAGCCAGGGCCGTGATGGATACAGGTGGAAGACTGAGAAGCAATTTACGAAAAATGTCGACTTGATCGGCACGCTGTTTATCAAGGCTTGGCAAAACTTCTTTCACAACCCCGAGAACTTGAGGGTCGGCAATATCGACAAAAAACTGACGCAACAAGGGCTGGGCCCATGGTTTCTCGGTTTTACTGGACTGGTAAGCTTTTTTTAAGCTTGCCAAAAAATCGAGTGCGATTCGAAATTCACCTTGAACGAGGGTGGTTTTGAACTCCTCTTTTATGAATTCAAGGACAATCGCGTAGTCCTCGGGTTCATTTTGGATGCTAAGAATCAGCCACAGAACGTCAAGCAGGTCTTCCGTGCTGGTTTGGGTTTCTTCCTCTGCAACCATTTTTTCAAGACGCTGCAACTCTTCCGGGGTAATTTCCCAGATGGTCCTGTCCATGATCGAAAGGGCCATGTCACCTCCGGCATCCCTTCCCTCTGCCGTATCGGCCGTGTCCTGCTGGTCGTCATCCATTGCCTCCTGAACACCCGTCGTATCCTGGGACGGCGTATCCTCCACGCCATGGCCGTCTGCGCCTTGCTTCTCATCTCCGGTTAGGTTGAAGGTGGAAAAATCTTTTACGGTTTCAGCCTTCCACAGGACATCCGTGGCCGCATACTGTATATGCGGTAAATCCTTTTCCCACAAGGCGGTGACAAGATCTCCTTTTGGCTCTTCCTGTAACCTTCGGTACTGATTCAGTATTTTTATGAGATCGGAGATTTCCCAAAGTTCGATTCCTGCCTGAAATTCCATCCACTGGATGCCGTCTCGAAAAAGAGGATACGCCAATTTATCTCTTTTGGGATCATCCTTGTAAACCGTTTCATCTTCGAAAAGGAGCCAATCCTTCTCGACATCGAGTCTGAAGCCGCCATATTTTTTTAAAAAGGGATCCATGCGGGACACCACAGCCTGGAGGGATTCTTGATAGATGGCATGATTTTCAGGATACATGGTATGGTTTTTGGCGGCCATAAATAACAAATTGATCACACCCTTAACCGTTTGAAGTCTTTGAGCTGTTTGCCTTATTTCAAGAATATCGCCGCTGTTTTTTGTGAGGTCTGAAACCATTGGTTCCTCGTTGCTATCTCACCGTTTTTAGCACCATGAAACGGATGCGCCTTTTCATCGGTTCGCACTTTTTTCGCCTCCGGCGGACTTGCCCTTATACGTAATCTGCATTTTTGAGATGCCTCGATATTATATTTTTCCGGTCTGCTACACTTTAAAGGCGTTGTAAAATATTAAGAATGCGAAACTATAACAAGAGGCAAAGTACCTATTCTTATTATCGGATATCACATTATTTTTCTAAACCTATTCTTTATTTAAAGCTTAAAAAATCCGGCGATTTGCAGCTACACCATTTCAAGGGCACATGCCATGGAAACGCCGCCGCCGCCGCAAAGGGTGGCCAGTCCCAGACTTTTGTCCCGATGCTTCATGCCATACAACAACGTCACCATAATTCTGCATCCCGTTGATCCAACAGGATGCCCCATACCGATGCCCGACCCGTTGACATTGGTGATATCTCTGTTCAGGCCCAATTCCTGTTCACATCCGATATATTGTGCAGCAAAGGCTTCATTCACTTCAATGAGCTCGAAATCGTTCATCTTCAGTTCGCTGTTTTTAAACAGATTCTTAACTGCAGGAACCGGTGAAAGCCCCATGACCGAAGGATGGCAGGCCCCCTTGCCAACGGCCCGTATTCTCGCCATGGGCTTGATCTGCAACGCTTTTGCTTTTTCGGCAGACATGATCACCATGCCCGAAGCACCGTCATTGATACCACTGGAGTTTCCGACGGTTACGGTACCGATTTCGGGAAGAAATGCCGGTGAAAGCTTTTCAAGCTGGTCCAGGGTCAGGCCGGGTCTGAAATGTTCATCTTTTTCAAAGATCATCGGTGCCTTTTTTCTCCGGGGCACCTCAACCGGAACGATCTCGGCCTTAAACGATCCGTCCATGGTTGCCCGTTCGGCATTATTGTGGCTTCTCAAGGCCACTTCATCCATCTCTTTTCTGCCGATACCCAGATGATGCGCAACGAATTCGGCGGTAATTCCCATTATATAGGGCTTGTCCAAAAAAAGCCCGGCCGGGGATTCCTCCGTATCCAGCGGTCCATCGTCGGTAAGGGGGATGATATGAGATCCGCAATGTAGCGCACGAATCATGGCGTCCACAAAAATCTGATCCTGCAAACGATACCCCCATCTGGCCCCGGGAACCGTGTACGGCACTCCGGACATGTGTTCGACTCCGCCGGCAAGGACAACATCGGCCATTCCGGCCTGAATCATTGCCATACCCGAGATAACGGCCTCCATGCCGGATATGCACACACGGTTGACGGTAACGGCCGGCACGGTATCGGGTATCCCTGCCAACAAAGCACCGATCCGGGCCACGTTTAATGCATCGCTGGGCTCCATGCAGCATCCAAAACGTACGTCATCTATAATCGAAGGTTCGATTCCAGCCCGTCTAACGGCTTCCTTCATGGATACACTTGCCAGTTCTGCGGCATTGCTGTGGCAAAGGGTACCGCCAAATGTGCCGATGGGTGTCCGGCACGCAGATACAATAACAACGTCCTTCATGGCTTATTCCTTTTTTTAAAACACAGGGAGATGATCCTAAAGTTATTGTTATAAAATAAGCATTGACTATAAAGCAAGGTCATGTTTTTAAATTCGAAATTATGATTCAAGTTTCACACCCCAATATTGCTAAACGGACTTGAACGTCTGACCAAGGGTAATACATGATGAACCAAAACACCTATGACGTGGTGATCATCGGTGGCGGTATCATGGGGAGTTCCGCCGCATATTATTTGAAGCATGCCGACGTCAAGCTCGAGGTGGCCGTGGTGGAGATGGATCCCACGTATTCCAGGGCTTCGACCACCTTATCCATGGCCAATGCACGCATCCAGTTCAGTCTCGAGGAGAACATCCGGATTTCCCAGTTTACCTTTGACGTGCTGACGAAATTCGAAGAAGAGCTGGCCGTTGACAACCATCGACCGAACATCACCTTTCGGCGTGAAGGCAACCTCTTTTTGGTGGACGATAGGGGAAAAAGTGCGGCTGAAGCAGCGGTCTCTTTGCAGAAAAGCCTCGGCTGCCAAGTGGAATGGTGGACACCGGAAGAGATTAAAGAAAGATACCCGCTTTATACATCGGGCAACCTGGTGGGTGGTACTTTCAGCCCTCTGGACGGCCATTTTGACGCATATGCCTTTCTCATGGGCTATAAGGCCAAGGCTCGATCGTTGGGGGCACAGTATATCAAAAACCGAGTAGCGGAGATACTCACCGCCGGCGCAAGGGTCACCGGAGTCAGGTTGGCTTCGGGAGAATCTTTGTCAGCCGGTTATGTCTTAAATTGTGCCGGTGCATGGGCGGCAAAGATCGCCCGCACGGCCCATGTAAATCTTCCTGTGGAGCCGGTGAAACGACAGGTATTTGTACTCGATACGGCGGTCAAACCCGAAGGACCGCTTCCCCTGACGATTCTGCCATCGGGCCTCTATTTTCGGACAGAAACCGGCGGACGAATCCTATTGGGGAAATCCATGCCGGAAGATCCTGTAGGCTTTGACTTTTCATGGGATGACAAACGGTTTATGGAGATTCTCTGGCCTGAACTGGCCGGGTTCGTCCCCGCCTTTGATACCCTCAAGCTGCTTCGAGGCTGGGCAGGCCTGTATGCCGTCAACACCCTGGACGGTAACGCGATTCTTGGTGAGTGGCCGGAACTCAAAGGTTTCTACCTTGCCAACGGCTTCTCCGGCCATGGGCTCCAGCAAGCCCCTGCGGTGGGCCGTTACCTGTCAGAATTGATTTTGAATTTGCCGCCGAAACTCGATCTTTCATGTTTTGGCCCTAAGCGGATACTTGAAAACAGGCCGCTGAGTGAAAAGGGGCTGGTATAGCTTTTAATGTTAGAATCGCGATTCCATGCTATCTTCTTGAATTTTTGAAAAATAGAGTTATATTTGATAAATATTGAAAATAGAACGTATTATATGCCACAGGTTATGTTTTAATTTAGATGAATCTATCTTGTGTTTTAACAGTTTGTTACATTTTATGACTTAATTTATTAGTATAAGTATAGTAAAGAATCCTGGCCCAAAGGACCAGGCTTTGGTTTACCCCTAAAAGGGGCTGTTTCCCTGAAAGCCAGACAAGTTAAAAGTGCCTATCTCTGGTTATCCGGTCAACCGGTTAGCCAGTTGGCCGGTATTAAATTACGGGCAAACCGGCATAACGGGCTGACGGGCACAACCTTTTTTAACTATAGCTCACTTCAAACCCTTGCATCAATTCTTTTGGCAGAGCCAGAGAACTCTGACTCCCGCAATGCGGGACAGGCTTGGCCCATCTTAGATCCCGCTAC
>CALLDL010000217.1 GCA_937998305.1 uncultured Desulfobacterales bacterium
ACTCCTGCTGTTTACCAGTGATCCGCCTCCCCAATGTCCCGAATGCCAGTGTAAGGATGTGGAGAAACTAATGTCTTCCTCCACCATGAGAAAGCGAGAAGAGTATACCGGGGTTGGTGGTATGCTCGATCCTACCATCGGACCGACTTTTTAGGGCTGATCGAGTTGATAAAATCCCCCTGGTTTCGGAGGTGCAGGGATCAGGATTACAAGTGCCTAAAGTTTACCCCGTGAAATGCCTGCCCAATGAAATGCAATGCATATTTCATCGGGGCAAAGCCTATTTCTCTGGGGTGAGCTAAAGTGAACTAAAGTTGAAATCAAAAACTAAAGATCAGGGTTCCCTCCGGGCCGTAGGCCCTATGGGCCAGAGGCAGGGTTCAGAGTTCACGGTTTAAGGGTATTCATGGAAGCCAAAGCCATCATCGACGCGGTCCTTGATTTCGATCAGGAAAGGACCGCCCAACTGGTAAGAGCCCATCTGGATCAGGGCACGGATGCACTGGCGATTCTCGACCAGGCTCTAATTACCGCTATGGATGAGGTCGGCAGACAGTTTAGTTCGGGCGTTTTTTTTGTTCCGGAGATGCTAATGGCGGCCGAGGCCATGCAAGCCGGTCTTGAAGCTCTCGGGCCCCATTTGGCAAGGTCAGACATCAAGGCTAAAGGGACAATCGTCATTGGCACTGTCAGGGGCGACAATCATGACATTGGCAAGAACCTGGTGGCCATGATGCTGGAGTGTGCCGGATACAGGGTCATAGATTTGGGGGTGAACGTCAGTAAGGGCAAGTTCCTCGCTACGGCTAAAAAATATCAGGCGCATATTGTTGCCCTCTCCGCCCTGCTAAGCACGACCATGGCTGAGATGGAAGCGGTTATTGCCGATGTAAGGGCCAAAGGCGGCGGCAGTTTGAAGACTTTAGTCGGCGGCGCACCGGTGACCGCCTCTTTTGCCGCTGGAATCGGAGCCGATGGATACAGTCCGGATGCCGCCGAAGCTGTTTCTATGGCCCGCAGGTTGATATCCGCATAAGCAGGGTCAGTTGTACGGCAGAATCTAAATTTTAAAACAGATTTTAGATTATTACACACATGACGAGTCGAGAACGCTTTTTAAAAACCATGCGGTACGAAAAGACCGACCGCGTCCCTTACTTTGAAGAAGGCATTCGAAAAGATGTGATCAACGCCTGGCGTACACAGGGGCTGGCCAACAAGGCGGAACTCTGTGAGATGTTCTCTACGGATCGACGCGAAGAAATAGAAGTGGACCTGGAACCCCTCCCCAAGCTAAAGAAATGGCCCGCTTCACGGAATGAACTGAATGTGTTGAAGAAACGTTTAGATCCGGATGATTCCCGCCGACTGCCTCGGAAGTGGTCCCGGCAGGTCCGCGCCTGGCGATCCCGCGATCACATGCTCATGCTGCGGGTGCACCGGGGCTTTTTCTTGTCAATGGGAGTGTACGGCTGGGACCGGTTTTCCGAAGTGATTCGCCTCCTCATCAAAGACCCGAAATTCGTGCGTGGAGCTTTGGCCATCCAGGGTGAGCTTGCGGCCAAAATGGCAGAAAGGGTTCTGAAAGAGGTTGAAGTAGATGCCGCTGTTTTCTCCGAGCCCATCGGCGGAAACGACCGCCCCCTGATGTCTCCGCAGATGTATGAGGAGTTCGTCTTGACAAGCTATCAACCGGTTCTTGACGTGCTGAACCGGTATGGAATCGAGACTATTATCCTGCGTACATTTGCCAATGCCCGGATACTGATCCCAAGCATTCTCAAATGGGGCTTTAATTGTCTTTGGGCTTGTGAGGTCAACATTGAGACCATGGACTATCGAGATCTGCGCCGGGAGTTCGGTCCCGAGTTGCGCCTGATCGGAGGCATCGATCTTGATGCTTTAAGGCGCGACAAAGAGACGATCCGCCGTGAAGTCGAGGAGAAGGTACCGCCCTTGCTGGCCGGCGGCGGTTACGTTCCCCTTGCAGACGGGCGCGTAAGAGCGGATGTCCCCTTTGAAAACTATGTCTATTATCGGAAGCTGTTGGAGAAGGTAACGCGAGCTTAGGACCGGGGGCCCGGGGTCAGGGACCGGGGGCCAGGGTTCAGGGACCGGGGTCAGGGTTCAGGGTTCAGGGGCCCAGGGATCAGGGTCCAGCCTAATCAAGCCCTGTAAATCATAAGACCTCCCAAGAAGAGGAGAAAGAGCAGAATAAGTTTGCGATAATTCTCTTCTCGGATGAAACCATATAAAAAAGATCCCAAATATGTCCCCAATATTATGACCGGCAATCCCGCCGAATAGAAACGGATTACGCTGAAAGTGACCAGACCGGCCAAGGTGTGGGAAATTGCCACAAGCAGACCCGACAAAAAGAAAAAGCTTTGAAGGGTCACTTTTATCTGGTCCTTGCTCCAGTTCTGCAGCGTGATGTAGACAATGACCGGCGGGCCGGATGCGCTGAAGGCGCCGCCGAGACATCCGGACAAAAAGCCGAAGGGATAAGCCCATTTATTTCGAATTTCTTTTCCGGACGGCTGGAATAACAGGCTGTATAAGGAAAAACCAATAAGGATCACGCCTAGAATCCAATGGATTATGTCTCGATCCAGCCGCTTTAAAAAAAACACGCCAACGACAATGCCCGGTACGGCACCTGCAATGAGGGGATAGATTTTTTTTCGATCAAACTGATGTCTTAACTGTATAAATATCATGGTCGTCATCGATACAGCTGCCAGGTTGGCCAGTACGATGACCATTTTGATGTCCAGAACCATGGCCAAAAGAGGGATTGAAAGCAAGACAGATCCAAAACCGGATATCCCGTGAGTGACTCCTGCAACAAAAAGAATCAGACAGACCCAAAAATAAGTTTGCATAACTTAGAATTCCAGAAACCGCCAGCGAATGAGGGTCGGGGCGCAGCAGCATATTGAGATAATGTAAAATCGCTCGATTTAGGTATAAGTTGCTCCGCTTTCAAACTGAAGCAGAAACCGGATAAAATAGGCGACATTCTTTGCTGCGAAATGGATACCTGTCCGCCGGGCAAATCCACGATCTGCCGTAAAAACCGGTCCTCCTGCAATTATTTTTGTTTTTGACGGGAGGTTTCTGCTTATCATTAAAATGTTTTCCTCTGAATCAAACTGGAGTACGGTTAATCCTAATAAATCAGGTTTGTTTTTTTTACATGCGGTTATGATTTTTTCAGGCGTCACAAGCAGTCCGAGTTCAATGATGTCAAGACCAGCTGCTTCAGAAAACAACCGGATAACTTCGAGTCCATGGCCCAGGCCATCGTCAAGGGTTGCCGTAATCATCAACGGAGGTATATCCCACAGCCCCGAACTACCTGTTTTCACTTTCCATTTACACAAATCTCCGGCTGCTTTTTCAAGCCCTGACCTGGAAGGCAACCCTTTTGACTGCCATTTTCTTGACAGGCCCTCCAGTTTTTCCCGCAACTGTTTTCTGTAGTTAGAAATCTAATTCACCTTTTGGCGATGTTAAAAATTTGAAATAAATAATATGGTAATGAAACATTGTCAAAGGTGAAGACCATTCAACATCCATCGCCTAAAAAAATTAAAGCGTACTTCCGGTACGAAGGGGAACTTCCGGGACGCCCCTATATGTCCTCAATAAGGGCAAATTAACGAGATTATATGATGAGAGCAATTAATTTAGGTGGAATTACATATTGTTTTAAGTTTTTCAATGATTTTCACTATCCCTAATGTGTCCAATTTACAATACTCCAGAAGCGCTTTACGGATTCTCTCTGTTTCATCGAGGTCTTCCAGGTCCCTCATACTAAGCCAAGCATTTGACGCAATTCCACCGTCACTTATCTCCATATCATCATAGCTTAACTCCGGCACCAACGCCGGAAGCACATATTTTATTGAATAGGACCCTCCCATTTCCCAACGATAAATATCTTTTCTTCTAAAGGGAATCATTAGATCCCGAACATTTCGGATAATATTCTCTATCTGGTCGAAGTATTCGGAAAACCACTTTGCCAAGTCGTTCAGAACACCAATCTCAAAAGTTTTATTGTAAACAAGAACACATGCGGTTTCAGGAATTTCTTTTAACAATTTGTCTAAAAGTTCTTTTCTCGGGTCAACATGAGCAGGAGCCAGATACTCATAATGCTGTAACTCTGCATTCTCTTTTTCGAGATAATGGAGTGAATACTGAAATGGAACCTGCTGATAAGGTCTCGTCTCGTCAAACATAGGAATGGGAACCATGAATGTGGTTTCAAAATCCAGGAAACAAATGGGAAACCACAGGGTATCAAGGAATTCCTTAACCGCTGCCTTATCGGTAATGTTCTTTTTATCAAGTGTTCCTTCCAGTTGAATTCTTTGGTTGTGCGACAAAATATCTCTGGGGATATCTTCCAGACGAATTATCCCCTGCCTGTAAAGATCAAACTTATTTGGCCCGATACCTTTTAAATTAAAAACAGAATCTTCGGGTATGTGCTTCCAACAATAACCGCAAAAGTCACAATCATATGGATCAGTACAGTGCTCACCAATGTCGATATTCGGCTCCTGACTTTTTAACATTCTTCTCATTTTATCGATTTCATTTTTAATAGACGTCTGTTTCTCAATAACATCATTTGAAAGATCCTGGATTGTGAAAAGTTTGTCGACCTCTATTTCACCCTGTCTTACATACTGATTGTTTATGTGAACAAGAAATGTTTTTGAAACTGAAAGTCCGGAGCCTTTGAGAACATAATATTGAACCGCTATATCGTCATAATGGACATCTTTAACTCCAGTTGACCCCTTGACTTCATGGATTTCCCATCCATTTTCGGTTTTTCGAAGGATATCGACTTTTACGAAAACATTATCATAACTGAAGGCAGCTTCATATATGACCTTAGCCCCATTTTCAATTTCAATCATGGTCCTCTTAATCTGTTTTGAAAGAGAAACATTATCAAAGGGAATCTCCACACCACCCGGAAAAAGTTTTTGGGCATAGATGCCTACATTAACACCAGTTTGAAAAAGAGCTTCTTGTTTTTCGGAGATTTCGTCTTTAAGGCCAGGGTGATATTTATGAAGATAAAGAGATTTATGACATTGAAGTCCTCTGATGAAAAGGGATTTGCTTAGATAAGTGCTGATTTTTTTATTCATTACAGTCATTTTAAGTTCCTCATTAAGGTTTCAGACATCTTACACGTTATTTGAGCCATCCGAAAGTGTCAATTTGCAATTTTTGATTTTATTTTGTAGACTTATGGTGTGTTACAAGAATGAGGGGTCGGGGAGTTTTTCTAAATAGTCGCTCCATGGATAATCTTTTTTTAAACCGCGTGAACTCGTGGCAAGGGTTCGTAGAGAAAAAACAGGAATCAATCTTTGAAAAATCAATAGGTTTGCCATACAATCTTTAATTTCTTTTAAAGATGCGATTTCGGCATGCGCCTGTTCTTTCCAACGATCCCTAAGCCACTCAAACAGCACCCGCTTTAAAAAAAGATCATCCATTCCGCTGAGACTCAAGGATTTAGAAGAAAAAC
>CALLDL010000218.1 GCA_937998305.1 uncultured Desulfobacterales bacterium
ATTTGTTTTGGCAGTTGGGATTGATAAGAAGTCCAGGGCAGCAACAAACCAAGGGCGGTGAGGACGTAAGCAATTATCGTTGTGGAAAAGGCCGGGTGCACACCCCATAGGAAAGGTCTCTTAAGGCTTAAAAGAATACCCAAGATTGCCACCACGAGGATAATTGCAGAACCAATTCCCTTTTTCAGCTTACGCGGTGAAAACCAGGCGGCCAACAGAGGACCAATGAAAAGAGCCCCGGGGGCAATGAAAAGCAAGACCAGCATGATAATTTCCTGCTGGGCCATCAATGCAAGCAACCAAGCAAAAACGCCATACAAAAGACAAACAAGCACAGAATAAGCGAATACCCTCCGGTCATCAGCCCGGGGGTTGATGTAGCGTTGATAAATATCTCTTACAAATACAGTTGCCGAAGAATGGATCCAGGAATCGGCGCAAGACATGCAGGCTGCGATCACTGCTGCTAGAAATATGCCCCCAATCACGGGAGGAAATACAGTGAGCATGACTTTGGGGACTGCCATTGCGGGGTTGATTTCCGGAAGCGTGATCCGGGCTATCAAACCGGCAAATACCGCTAAAAATCCGATGGGGAAGATAAGGAGTCCGGCGAAAAGTCCCGACCATTTTGCTTTGGCAGGGGTTTCAACAGCTGCGGACTTTTGGATCCACGCCTGACTTATAAAGCCGAACATCAATAACACGCCTAAATATGCGGTTAAACGGATAGGTCCTATGGCAGACCACGAGCTGTGGCCTGCCGGAAGCTGAGCCAATATAGTTCCATAACCACCAAATTTTATAATGGAAAAGATCGCCAACAAGATTAGACCGAGATAAATGAAGAGCATTTGGAAGGCATCGGTATAGCCAATTGCCCACATCCCCCCGATCATAACATACGCAATAATAACAACTGCGGCAATGCTAATGGCAAGCCCCTGCGAGATTCCTGTCAGGGTCGACAAAATCATTCCCGCTACCAGGAATTGAGCTGCAGTTGGGGGGATAAAAATAAGTATTCCAATGATGGCGACTATAATTCTGGCACTCGGACCATAGTAGTCTTCAAGCATTTCAGGGATGGTATATTTTAAGGATTTTCGGAAGCGAGCCGCAGCGAGCCACATGCTGAAAAACAAACAGATCCCCAGAATGGTGGGATATAAAATACTTGAGATCCCGACGGAATAACCGAGCTCCCCGACGCCCACGGTGACCCCCGAGCCGACCAAAGTGGCGGCAATACTCAGGGTTGCCATCCATGCCGGCATCTTTCTTCCGGCAAGCGCGTAATCTTCCGAGCTTTTGGTACGCAATTTGCCGGCAAATCCCAATAACATACACACAGATAAATAGACGATTACGATTGACAGAGTCATACCAGCCTGCTGGCTTTAGTGATTATTAGTGCTTTTTTTGCGCACGTCATACCACGATGTGGCATAGATTTCAATGGAAAAATTATTCCATAAATTTTCTGTTTCTAATCCATTAACCTATGAAATGCTGGATACCTCCTTTTGGTGATAGGGAAATCTATTTTCTATAGTATATACTACATTGTGGTATATTAATAACCAGAGCTTGTCAAATACGAATTTGACTTTTGGTTGACATATGTACTACAAAGTGGTACCGATCATAAAAACGGTCTGTCGGTGTTAGCCAGGGAAGGGAAAATTAAATGACAGAAAAACCTTTTGATTTTACGGAGGGGCTCACCAAAAAGGAGCTTATCGAACTGGACGCCTGTACGCGTTGTAATGAATGTCTGGCCTGGTGTCCGGTCCAGGATGTTACCGACGACCCCAATATATCGCCGCCGGCCAGAATACATGCCTATAAAGGTTATATTGAACAAACGCACACGCTGAAAGGCAGATTGTTTTCTTCTAAAAAAGTGAGTACAGCAGAGCTGAAGAATTTTAAAGATTCTTTATGGAAATGTGCTCTTTGCGGAACCTGTGGTGAGGTTTGTACCGTGGGTATCGACACCAAAAAATTGTGGTGGAGCGTTCGTCGTAAGATCGCGGCGTCAGAGGTGGGGTGCCCCGAGGTACTTGAAAAAGGGCCTTTACAAAACTACCATAAACTGCGCTCTCCTTTTCCCTTTGAGCTAGCCCACAAATATAAGATCTGGTTTCCCGATGATGTCGAAATGGCCGATAAAGCCGAGATCGGCTATTATGAAGGCTGCGGCTGCGCCTGGGATTCACCCCAGATGGCCGAGGGTGCGGTGCGTCTGCTCGATGCTGCCGGGCCCTTTACCATGCTGGATCCCGATAAGTCATGGTGCTGCGGTTTCCCCCAGGCGGCCGGCAGTGGAGAATGGAGCATTATGGCGGAGCTGGCAAACCACATGGTCAAGGCCTTTAGTGATAAAGGCATTAAGCGTCTGGCCGTTTCATGCCCCATGTGCCTTGATATAATGAAGTATCTCTGGCCTTATTTTTATGGTGATGAGCTTCCTTTTGAAGCCATGGCGACCGTGGAACTTTTGGCCGATCTGGTAGAAGAAGGAAAGTTGGAATTCAGCAAACCCGTTGAAGAAACTGTGACCTATCATGATCCATGTGCAATGGCCAGACCCTTTATGGGAAAGCCTATCCTGGAACCGCCGCGCAAGCTGTTAAACGCGGTGCCGGGAATGAGATTAATAAATATGGAAAGACACGGCAAATTGAGCAGGTGTT
>CALLDL010000219.1 GCA_937998305.1 uncultured Desulfobacterales bacterium
GATATATGCTGATGATAAACTGAAATATTCGTTTCTTTTTGTTTTCCGTCCTCTAAACGGAAAACAAGAAAATTAAAAACTCTGTGTTCTTTGCGTCTCCGCGGTGAAATAAAATAGTTTTTTGCCGTAAAATGCACATAAATTATAACTAAGTCACTATTTTCCAAAATACTAAAAGATTCCGGATTCCCACAATGAATATGATACCACCGTTAATCGGATCAAGTGCAAGTATTGAGAGGATCAAGGAACTTATTGAACACACTGCAGACACGGGATTAAATGTCTTAATCACCGGGGAAAGCGGTGTGGGCAAAGAGGTTGTAGCTCAGAACCTTTATTATAAATCTCAAAGAAAAAACAAACCTTTCATTAAAGTTAACTGTGCGGCATTGCCGGAAGGACTGCTTGAAAGTGAGCTTTTTGGATATGAAAGGGGAGCGTTTACCGGCGCTGAACGAAAAAAGCGAGGGAAATTTGAACTCGCCCATAAGGGTGTTTTGTTTCTGGACGAAATCGGAGATATGCCCCTTGCACTTCAGGCCAAACTTCTTCGTGTTCTGCAAAGTGGTGAGTTTGCTCCGCTGGGTTCTGAAAAAGAAGTCACAGCAGATGCCTGGGTTATCGCTTCTACAAATCAAAATCTTGGGGAAAACGTCAAAAAAGGACTTTTTAGAGAAGATTTGTATTATCGGCTCAATATTATAAAAATATATATACCCCCTCTTCGAGAAAGGCCTGAAGATATCTCACTTTTAATTGACCATTACTTAACAAAATATACATCACAGTTTGGTAAGAAAAATTTGACGAGTCCCAGCCATAATATTATAGAAAGGTTGGTATCATACAATTGGCCTGGAAACGTCAGGGAACTTCAGAATGTGCTTAAAAGTTGCATCGTTGTGGGCAACTGGGAAGAAGTTGTTGACGATCTCTCCATCAAAGATAAACCTGATGTTATTTCAATGTCAGACCAA
Source organism: uncultured Desulfobacterales bacterium (assembly GCA_937998305.1). GTDB lineage: Bacteria > Desulfobacterota > Desulfobacteria > Desulfobacterales > UBA11574 > UBA11574. The sequence goes on from CALLDL010000219.1 coordinate 981, forward strand.
AAAGGACTGGATAAGGCCCTAATTGTTGACACCCTTCTTGATCTTAAAAATGAAAATTCACCGGGGCATGCATCATTTTCTCTTAAAAAAATTAGAAAAGAGACGATGAACATCATCGAAAAAGAGGTCATCTCACACGTACTTAATCAAACAGGCTGGAATCGAACCAAGGCAAGTGCAATTTTAAAAATCAGTTATAAAACACTCCTTTACAAAATCAGTGACCTTGATATTAAGCCGCCAACATAAAATCGTGTAACGATTTTATGAAACTCCCGCAGGTAGAAACCACCGGAGGCAGGTAAACCTTCGGGATATTATCTTTTATTTGAATTCAACCCGCACTACTCCGATAGCCGGAATTTCCGCCACACGGCAAAGGCGGACAAGTCCGCTTCGCTCCAACCCCGAGGAATCGGGATTTCCGCTTTGCTACAACAATCAGAGAGGAATTCAAATTTAAATACATCTTCGAAATTAAACGGGGGAGTTTGGGAAGGCAAAAGGGGAGGTTTTTAAAGAATTAAGGATCATCTCCCGATTAATTTTAGGATAATTAGGGTAAAATAAGTGGGGTATCTCAATTGAGTAGGTGTGATCCTAAAGGGTACTCCGGTTAAATTCGCCCTGCTCCTTTTCTTTGAAAAATTTAACTGGGCAGGCAAGGGGTCCCCGGTTAAATGGTCTACGAATTTAACAGGGCCCCGATAACGGGATCTCCATTTCACTCCGACAGGCAAGGATTCAAGGGTTCGAGTGAAATGCTAAAGAATTACAAAGGACCCTCTTCTCCAATTTGCCTAAGTTGTGGCATTGGATTTGCTTAATAAATATCATCATGAAGGGTAGAAATAAACATAATCGATTTTGGACCGGTGTGCCTCCCTGGTTATTTATCGGCGCGGTGGTGGTTTTATTTCCGATTTTCGCGTTTATGACCATACAGAACATAAACCGCCAGAATCAAAACAGCGCACGACTTTTGCTGGAAAAAGGTGCGGCTTTGATCCGGTCCTTTGAGGCTGGAACACGAACAGGAATGGGGATGAGCTGGAATGAATTCCAGCTTCAGAAACTTCTTACCGAGACTGCCCAGCAGTCCGATATTCGATACCTTTTGGTCACCGATGTAAACGGGATCGTTCTCGCCCATGATAACCCAAGATATATTGGTCAAAACCATGGAAGAGGATTAAACCTCAAAAAAATCTCACACCTTGAAACGGTTCAGTGGCGAATTGTCCGTAGTCCCGACGGTAAAAACATATTTGAAGTTTTTAGTAAATTTTCACCTGTGGAAGGAGGACCGGACATGGGGAGCGGCCGCATGATGATGCACATGTGGTTTCAACGGGGAATGAATGAAAGAATGGACATTCTTCCTCCCACTCCGATTATCTTCGTAGGACTTGACATGACGTCAATTGAAGATGCCACCCGGACGGATACCCGTCATACCGTCATAATGGGAATTATCCTTCTTTTGGTTGGATTTGCCGGTATTATCCTGCTTTTTTTGGCTCAGAGTTACCGGGCGACCCGACTGTCTCTTTCCAGAATAAAAGCTTTTTCAGACAATCTGGTGACAAATATGCCCATCGGCCTCGTTGCGCTGGATGACAATCAAAGGATAACCTCCTTGAACAATGTGGCTGGATCTGTTTTAAAACTTTTGCCCGCAGAAGTGATTGGAGAAAATGCCGGAAAAGTGCTTCCGGCTCAGCTGTGGCACCTTTTAAAAAACCTAAATGTGGACAAAGGTGTTGTGGAAAAAGAGATTGATTGTACCGTACAGGAAGGAGAGGTGATTCCCCTGGAAATCAGCGCCACAATACTCAATGATGAGGACAGAACATTTCTTGGATATGTGGTCCTGTTTAAAGATCTCAGTGAAGTCCGCTCTTTAAGAAAAGAGATTGCAAGGAGTCAGCGCCTTGCATCAGTGGGTAGGCTGGCAGCAGGTGTTTCTCATGAGATCCGTAATCCTTTAAGTTCAATTAAAGGTTTTGCGACGTATTTCAAAGAAAGATATTATGATGTACCTGAAAATCAACAGATCTCAAACCTCATGATTCAAGAGGTTGATCGGTTGAACAGAGTTGTGGGCCAGCTCCATGAGTTTGCCAGACCCATATCCGTTTCGAAAAAATTGATTCAAATTAAAGCGTTTTTAAAGGACTCTCTCAAACTGATTGAAAGACAAGCGTCGGAAGGAAACATAAGCATTAGAACCGACTTTGATTCTGAAATAGACGAGATTTTAATTGATTCGGACAGAATCAACCAGGTGTTTCTGAACCTTTACTTAAATGCCATTGAATCCATGGATAATGGCGGGAGCCTGACCGTTACGCTTGCCAAAAATTCGAAAAAAAATGGGATAGATATCAAGGTGTCGGATACCGGAACAGGTATCACGGAAGAGGATCTCTCCCACATCTTTGATCCCTATTTTACCACCAAAGCATCCGGCACCGGTCTTGGGTTGGCCATCGTTCACAATATTATGGAAGCCCATGGCGGGGAAATAACAATTGATAGCCACTTAGGACAGGGAACAGACGTTACGATCTTTTTATCCTATGTTGGAACAAGAGATGAACAATGAAAAATAGAAAAACGGTTCTGGTCGTTGATGACGACGACGCCCATCGCACCATGCTGAGAACCCTTGTTGGGGGGTGGGGATATGATATTATTGAGGCGGATGACGGTTCAACTGCCATTGAGAAGGTTCAAGAGCGGCCCTTTGATCTGATCTTGATGGATGTCAGAATGCTGAAGGTTTCAGGTCTCGAAGCACTGGAGCGGATAAAAGCGTTTAATCCTGCCATTCCGATAACGATCATGACGGCGTATTCTTCGGTTGAAACGGCTGTTGAGGCTCTGAAAAAGGGCGCTTATGATTATCTTACAAAGCCTCTTGATTTCGACAAGTTGCGGCTGACCATTGAAAGGGCGATGGAGCACACTCGGCTTAAAGAGGAGAATCGTCTTTTAAAAGAAAGTGTAGGTAAACATTTTGATATGCAAAATATCATCGGTCGAAGTCCTGCCATGATAAGCTTTTTGGAAACAGTGGTCCATGTAGCCCCGTCCGAAGCCACCGTAATGATTACCGGCGAGTCCGGAACAGGCAAGGAATTGATTGCCGGGGTGATTCATCATAACAGCCCGAGAAAAGACGGTCCCTTTGTAAAAATTAATTGTGCCGCCATTACTGAAACGCTTCTTGAATCAGAGCTTTTTGGGCATGAAAAAGGAGCGTTTACAGGCGCTGACCGCAGAAAAGAAGGGCGTTTTTATCAGGCGAACCAGGGAAGTATTTTCCTTGACGAAGTGAGTGAAATGCCGTTAACCATGCAGGTTAAGCTTTTGCGTGTATTACAGGAAAGAGAGTTAACCCGTGTGGGCGGTGAAAAAGTCATATCTGTGGATGTTCGGGTCATCGCTGCCACAAACAAAGATCTTGTTGATCTGAAAAACAGGGGGCTGTTTCGCGAGGATCTGTATTATCGCTTGAACGTTGTGAGTCTTGAAATCCCGCGGCTTACGGAGAGAAGAGACGACATCCCTTTGCTTGCCCGGTATTTTTTGGAAATATTTGTCGACAAAAACAAAAAAAAGATAAAAGGGTTTACACCCAAAGCAATGGACCAGCTTATTCGGTATGATTGGCCCGGCAATGTCCGCGAACTGATGAATGCGGTTGAAAGAGCGGTTGTGCTGGCCCGAACAGACTATCTTGATGATCAGGATTTTTCCATTTTACAGCCTTTGTTACAGCAACCGGCTCCAGCCCCATCTGATTTTGACAATATGGACAACATACCCCTTGAGGAGGTGGAAAAGGCTGCTATATTGCGCATGCTGGAATCTGTGGCCGGCAATAAAAGCGAGGCGGCACGACGTCTGGGTATTACCAGAAAAACACTTCACAAAAAGCTTAAAAAATATGGGGTGATGGACTAACTTAAAAAAGTGTGAAGTGATCTAAGGTGATCTAAAATGCCTGTTTATCCCGTATTCATCGGGAAAATTAAGGTGTTTTGCTACAAGCCATCTCAAAAATGCAGATTACGTTCAAGGACAAGGCGCGAGCCGATGAAAAAGCGCAGCATACATGGGAAGTATGTGAGCATTTTGAAGAGGCTTGCAACACTGTAATTGGGCGTTAGATGTATTTTTGAGATGGCTTGTAATAATAACTCAAGTTTCGCACCCATATTTTAATATCGAATTCGAATGAGGAGATTCGTTGATGCAATTTAAAAGAATTTTATGTCTTCTTTTTATTTTTTTATTTTTTGGTGGACAGGTGGCATTGGCATCTAATTTGTCATCTAAAACAGCATCTATCCCTGATGCGTCGCGTTTATCCCTGGATGAGGTTATTAAAAAGGTTGAGACGCATTATTCTGTGCCAGGCTTTTTTGCATATTTCTCCCAAACTTCGACAATAAAGGCCATGGAAATAGCAGACAGTGCATCGGGGAGAGCATTTTTCAAACGTTCCGGCAAAATGAGATGGGAATATGAAACACCTGACCGACAAATGATTATTACGGACGGCAAAACGCTGTGGGTATTTAGACCTGAAGACAACCAGGTGATGATTGGAAAGGCTCCTTCTTTTTTTGAAGGCGGTAAAGGATTCAGTTTCCTTTCTGATATGAAGGTGATAAGACAAAAATTCAATATGGTTCTTGAAAAAGAGACTGAAGAGGGTTTTTTTGTCCTCAAGCTCTTACCCAAAGAAAAAACCTACGATATTGTGGAAATCTACCTGTGGATTTCAGGAACAACTTTTGATGTTGTCAAGATTTTGACCTATAATTCATACGGTGATGAAACTCGGATCGTTTTTAGCAATATTCAGCTTAAACAGAATCTCGATGATTCCTTGTTTAGCTTTGAAGTCTCTGAGGGTATTGAGGTGCTGCATCTTGATGAGCAGTGAGATCTATGAGAAATATCATTAAATAGGAAAGAGAAAAGAGGAAAGAGGATAAGGGAAACCACGGATGAACACGAATAAACACGAATTAAAATAATAATATTTATGTTCATTTGCGTCCATTTGCGGTTATCTGTTTTCTAATTCCTATTTCCTATTTTCTAAAATGAACATTCAACAAAGCAAATCCCCTCTGGGGGATAACCAAAACCTGGTCCTCCCTCCGGGGCAGAACCCTCTGGGGCGGCGCCTGTGCCAGAATTTTTAATATTAGGGGAACTGTAGAATGAAGGAAAAGATAAGAGACTTGCTGAAAAAAAGAAACGCTATCATGCTTTCGCATAATTATCAGCCCCCGGAAATTCAGGATCTGGCAGACCTTTGCGGTGATTCTTTGGAGCTGAGTATCAAGGCCGCCCAGACCGATGCCGAAGTCATCGTCTTTTGCGGGGTTCATTTTATGGCGGAAACCGCTTCGATATTGTCTCCGAACAAGACGGTGCTCCTTCCCAATGAAGATGCCGGATGTTTGATGGCTGATATGATCGAGCCCGAGGGTCTTCAGGTCATGATTGATAGGCTTCCGGCAATGCCGGTTGTCACTTATGTCAATTCAACTGCAGCGGTCAAGGCACTTTCCACCATTTGTTGTACATCGGCCAATGTTGTCGATGTTGTTAACAGTCTGGATGCCGATGAGGTGCTCATGACACCTGACCGGAATCTTGCCCTGTACACTGCTTCGAAGACCAAAAAGAAGGTACATACCTGGGATGGATATTGCCCCACCCATGAGCGACTCAAACCTGCAGATGTACATAATGCCAGAAAGGCATATCCGGACGCTGTTTTCATGGCCCATCCTGAATGCCGGCCGGAAGTCCTCGAACTGGCAGATGTTATTCGCAGCACTTCGGGCATGATCCGTTATGCAACAGAGTCTAAAAGTTCCTCTTTTATCGTCGGTACGGAGATCGGGCTGATTTATCCCTTGAAAAAAGCCAATCCTGATAAAGCGTTTTATCCTGCTTCAACCAAGATGTTGTGTAAAAACATGAAAAAGATCTCCCTTGAAGATATTGTCAGGAGTCTCGAATTCATGGAGGGAGAGGTCAAGGTGCCTGAAAATATTAGGCAGCCTGCGTTTAAAGCGGTTCAACGGATGATCGATTTATCTCTTTCAAAGTAAATTCAGCGCAATAGTTTTGTCTTTTGAAACAAATCGATTCTTAAAGGAGCTTCAGCAAAAATTAAATTATAGCTGAAGCGGAAATGCCTTCAAAAGGCTAGGTGTTACAATTTAGCGTATTTTTCTCGCGGGTCTGATTCGTTCAAACGGACGAATCAGCTGACCAGTTCTTCTGGAATGTCTGCATTGGTGTAAACCTTCTGAACATCGTCACAGTCTTCAAGGGTTTCCATCAATTTGACCATCTGCTCGGCTTCCTTGCCTTGAAGGTTTACGGTGGACTGAGGAAACATGGTGATTTCTGCGACAATGTAAGGGATCGATTCCTGTTCAATGGCTGTTTTCACCGTTTCAAAATCCTGGATGGCGGTGAGGATTTCATAATTGCTGTCATCTTCCCTGACATCCTCTGCTCCGGCATCAATGGCGGCTTCCATTAAGGCATCCTCATCAACGACTTTACTTTCAACGACAATATATCCTTTTTTGTCGAACATCCAGGCAACGCACCCATTGGACCCGAGATTCCCTCCGGCCTTAGTTAAAATGTGGCGAATATCTGCCACCGCCCTGTTTTTGTTATCGGTGAGCGATTCAATATATATCGCTGCGCCGCCAGGGCCGTATCCTTCGTAAATGCTTTCTTCATAATTGACCCCTTCCAGTTCACCGGTCCCTTTTTTTATGGCCCGTTCAATATTGTCTTTGGGCATGTTTTCACTTTTGGCAGTCTGGATGGCTGTTCGAAGTCTTGGATTTGCATCGGGGTCCCCACCGCCCATACGTGCTGCGACTGTAATTTCTTTAATGAGTTTTGAGAAAATTTTTCCCCGCCTGGCATCTGTGGCGCCTTTTTTGTGTTTAATGGAAGACCATTTGCTATGCCCTGACATTGTCCCCTCCTATTTAGTGCCTGAACGAAAACTGTCTTTTTCGCCAATATCTGTGTCAGGCTCAAATTTTAATCCTCGAAATACTACCAGTATTCCTGTGGTTAAAATTTTCGTCTTCCTTGATCTTAACGAAAAATCATAGTTTTCGTTCGGACACTATTTATATGATTTTACCTTAAAAAATTTTTCCGGTCTGCTCCGCTGTATTAGCGTTGCTTAAAATTAAGGGTGTGAAACTTGTGTAACAATACATCATTTTTTCCCAAATCCGATAACATAAATTTCCTTACTGGCTTTTCGACTGCTTTGAGGCTTAAAAATTTTATGGTTTTTGAATACAGACCGGACCGAGTCTATAAATGTCTTGAAATCTTCTCCTTGAAAAATCTTGCAGACAAACGATCCGCCGGTGGTCAATGTCATCTGTGCAATGGACAGTGCCGTCCTGCAGAGATCAAAAGATCGGGTGCTGTCCACAAATTTATTTCCAGTTGTGGATGGGGCCATGTCGCTGATGACGACATTAAAGTCTGTTCCAAGGGACTTGAAAAAAGCATCATCCATTAAGAGAATGTCATTGGTGTAAACCCTGACATGGGGCGGAACATTTACGGTGACCGGTACGAGGTCAATGCCGATCACCCGCCCTGTGTTCCCCGTCATATCGGCTGAATAAATAAGCCATGACCCGGGCGCACATCCCAGATCCAGAACGTTGTTTCCCTTTTTTATAATGTTGTATTTTTTTTGTATTTCCTGAAGCTTATAGACCGATCGGGCCGGGAATCGTTCCTTTTTTGCCCGCTGAGTATAATGATCCTGCCACTGGTTTTGTTTTTTTGAAGATCGTTTCATAATATAGCCTAACCCGGACAAGCCGGAACCAAACAGGAAACTAAAAGTCTTACAAACTTAAATCATATTAGAATTCGAAAAATGGTTAACCGGTTGACCCGTTAGCCCGTTGAGCCCGTAAAAACATTATCCAAACACAACGGGGAACGGGAAAACCTGTAACGGTATTCGCTCGATTCACTACATTAGAAATATTTTGTCACAATATGCAAAAAAAATCAAAATTAAGATACTAAAACAGGTTCTCAATAGCTTCTGATACAGTTTTTACGCCGATGAGTTTTATGCCTTTCATTCCGGTGGTCCGTTTCAGGTTGCTTTGCGGCACAAGACATCGATTAAAGCCCATTTTTTTTGCTTCAGCAACCCTGGCTTCAACCCGTCCAATGGCCCTGACCTCACCTGTTAAACCGATTTCACCCAAAATAACAGTTCCTTTTTGAATCGGCCGGTCTAAAAAGCTCGAAGCAACAGCAGCTACGATCGCCATGTCGACAGCAGGTTCGTCTATCTTTACCCCCCCGGCGACGTTGATAAAGATGTCGTGTCCCATCAAATGCATGCCCAATTTTTTTTCCATAACTGCAACCAGAAGAGCAACCCGGTTGTGATCAATTCCCAGAATCGTTCTTCGAGGATTCCCGAAGCTTGTGCTGCTTGCAAGGGCCTGAAGTTCAACGAGGATCGGCCTCGTTCCTTCCATACTGGCCGTAACCACGGAGCCCGGGACGTTTTCAGGTCGTTCGGAAAGGAATACAGCTGAAGGGTTGGCCACTTCATTGAGGCCGCTTTCATTCATTTCAAATACACCGATTTCATTGGTTGATCCGAACCTGTTCTTTACCGCCCTGAGAATCCGGAATACGTGGTTGCGATCACCTTCAAAGTAAAGTACCGTATCGACCATATGCTCTAAAAGCCTTGGTCCGGCAATGGCGCCGTCTTTGGTTACGTGTCCCACCAGGAATACGGGTGTCCCGGTCTTCTTGGCCATGAGCATGAGTTGCATGGTAGATTCCCGTACCTGAGTAACACTCCCGGGAGCGGAGGTTAAATCAGAGCAGAACATGGTCTGGATGGAATCAATCACCATCACCTGTGGCTGAAGAGATCCAGCCATCAACAGGATCGATTCCAAATCATTTTCTGAAACAACCATCAAGTCCGGCGATACTGCGGACAGCAGCCTTTGGCTGCGTATCCTCATCTGGCGTTCCGATTCTTCTCCGGAAACGTACAATACTTTTGATCCTTTTTCAGCAATACCATGCAGCGCTTGAAGCATAAGGGTTGATTTTCCGATTCCCGGATCTCCACCAATCAGGACAAGGGTGCCGGGGACGAGCCCGCCGCCCAAAACACGGTCAAATTCTCTGATTCCGGTTAAAAGACGTTCCTCCGGATCAAGGGCAATGGCGTCCAAGGGGACCGGTTTTGTCTGCGAAGAAGATAACATCCGGCGAGCCCCTTGGGCGGGTTTGACTGTTTTTATTTCCTCCACGAAGCTTTGCCACTGTCCGCAGTCAGGACATTTACCCATCCATTTGGGTGTCTGGTAGCCACAGGTCTGACAGGAAAATATTGTTTTTGATGTTTTTTTTATCATGCAAATTTATCACTTAAAAGTGTTTTCCCCCGTCGCAGATAGACACTAATTAGGGAGTACCCTGTCTAATTTTGATGTGATAAGGGTTTGACAAAATCATTCATAACATGTCATTTAGATCCGATCAACCAGTGTCTGGTCACTAGCAGGAAAAGTCAAAGTCAACTCTAACTGATTCAGATAGAAGCGATTTGCTTTCCCGGATACGGCACTAAAATCCCAAATCACAATACTCAAATTACAAACAATATCAAAATTACAAATTTCAAT
>CALLDL010000220.1 GCA_937998305.1 uncultured Desulfobacterales bacterium
GCCCCCACCTTATGATGCTAATTCCCAACAAGGATAAGTTGAAGAACATTTCTACGGATCACCTGAATGGGGGGCCATGGATAATGTGGCCAGATACTCCCTATGCACATATTATGATACCCATAGAAAGCAGGCAATAAAATGCTGGCAAATAGCAAAATCAATGGGTTCATTAATTTAGATTTATAGAATTGAACTGACAAATGCCCCGGTTGGATTAGGATTTGGGGTATTCTTGTCACAAATTGTATAAACCTTTGCCGGGGCGGGCTCGTTTTCAATACCCGCCTCGGAGCTTAGCGCTCCCCGCTGTGAGAGCGTGGGGGGTGAGGCTGCACTTATGCTGCTCGACATAATCGCAATTATGCCTTGATTACCGACTATCTAATAGTATTTTCAAAAAATCGGGGCTATCAAAAGAGAGCCTCTTTTTGGGACTTCTGCGATGTTCGGTCGATGAAAGTGCGCCCTCAAAAGTGCAAATTTCTACAACTTATCGTGAAAACCTTCAATTGTTGATACCTGCGATTATACCACAGCTTTCCGATCCGTTAAAAACCTTTGATACCTCCAACGTATTTGTATCCACGCAAATTTTCAAATCAGTTAGATTAGCGAGTTAGGGAAACGTTGTGATACCATCGTCCGTGCAGATTGCCTTGAAGCTGTGATATATCATGGATATACCCAGTTTGTCAGGTTTAATCGAAGCTAAAATAACAAAGTGCAAGATTAAATTTCAATTTTTACAACTTATTTCAACAAGGGGTTCGATAACACCATATCAACAAAACGAGACCTTTGAAAAGCAGATATTTTTATTCGAGTTCAAGGAAGGATAAAATTTTAACTACAGGAATACATTGAGTATTTCGAGGATTAAGGTTTGAGTCTGACCCCAGAGGAATAGGCTGTGCATTTCACCCCAGTACGATAGTTCCTACCTACGGGGCAGGCAGGGCAGGCACAGAAATCGAGCAAAAAGAGGTGTTTTGCAAAGGTCTCAAAACACCGGGTTTCATTCCAAACGAAAACGATCATCAATTTATGCTTGCTTTTTTCTAACAACACAAAACCGGTACAAATCTAAAGGATTTGCAATATGATGATTTCCAGACAATATTTCTTTATACGTTTCAAAGTCTTCTGAAGCACATCTTTTTTTGTTATAAATCCGATGGATCTTGTCTACAAACTCACATGTTGAAAAATAGTCTTCTATTTGATCATTGTTTGGATAATTTTTTAAATAACTCCAATAGGCTTTTCGAAGTCTGGCAGACTGGTAGAATGCTAATGTTTTTTCTGCCTTGTAGTAAACTTGCCTCGAATCCTGGTTGAACAAATTAATGTTAAGTTTTGTTACCTTTTTGCAGACCAATACATTGTTGATTTTTTCAAGTGCTTTATAATATCTTTCTTTGTCGTTAATTCCAACCTCATCACCCGAAAAAAGATAAGCCTTTTGCAAAACATATCCTTCGAGCGATATATCCGTTAAAGCATAAAAAATATCATCAGAAAAATAGCCCGGGCAGTTTTCATTTCGGCAATCTTCCAACATCCTGTCAAACCATGCGAAGCCTATATTTCTCTTTATTGTATGGTACTTATCATCCAAATCATCGGTATATGATTTATTTTTATACTCAAATAAGAACTCTGTCTTTTTTTCTAAAGGCATCTTCTCATGATATTTTTTATCAATTTCAATTGTGGTTTCCATTATCTATTTCTCCATTTTTAATTGTTTTCGTTATAGATATTGGGCCTTTTTGAGTTATAACGTTTAAGAAGCTCCTTTCCAAAAATTCCTTTTGCAAAATTCATGGGCATTTAACTTCTCCATTAATAAAAATGGTGACCCTCTCTTCTGTGCATTTTTTCATTCCCGGCTGGGAGATCCTATTCGTTTTTTTCAGTTCGATGCTCTTTACGCTGTAGTTCTCTTCGAGATGTTTAGAAAAGGATTTTAGAATATCTTGTTGAGCTTCCGGTGTATTTGGATATGTAATATTTCTGCGGACAATCACATTTTCTTCGATATCACACTTTATTTTATTATTATCTGCCGATGTTTCCTTGGCCAAAAAACTGTTGTCTGCCTTTTCTTGAAAAACCGGCTCAAAATACTCGCAATAGCTTCCACTTGTTAGTGATATCGTGTCCATATAACGAACACCGTATTTCTCATTTTTAAAAGTGAAAATCTTGCATTTCGACGCATTATTGGAATCATTAATGATGTGAGCACAAAACTCACAAGTTGCATCTCTTAACTTTTTTGAAGAGAATCCATTTAGCATTTCTTTATCTTTTCGGGTTGATAAAAATATGTCTGAAATATCATCGAGTCCCCGACCAAGGCTTTTTTTTGCCATTTGCCCTCTAAATCTTGATTACGGAGTTTTTGCCTCCAAATGGATTATTGACCTGTTTGGAATTGTTTTGATCTGCAGCCCATTCATCATCAATAAGAAACCTGTATTGGTATGTGCCCGGAACAAGACAGACACTTTTTGACCATGTCCCATCTCTTTTGCGTTCCATGAGAGACTCTTCGGACGTGTTCCAATTGTTGAAGGTTCCGGCTATTTTGACATAACTTGCTTTTGGAGCATCGTAGACAAATTGCTTTTCTACCATTGTCGCTAAAGGAAGAGGCTTTTTAGACTTAACTTGCCGTGCACCAAGAATTTTTTCCTCTGCAATCACTTCTTTTGTAAGGGCCATATAGTCTCTGAACCCGGCGGCTTTTTGATCATAATCTACTATGGATTTGCCAAAGCTCACGGCTTCCTTCAACGTAACATTTGTATTTATAACTGTTATAAACATAGAATCCTGAAAATGTTTTTTTATATCCTCCAAAACTTCTTTTGAGATTCTTGTCCGCCTATCATACATCGTCGCAATAACCTTTATCCGAACATCATGCCCTGTTTTTTCCCGAACCAGATCTATTATCTTTAACAGTTTGCTAATCCCATGCAGTGAAAACAAGCTCATCTCAATAGGAACGATCACCTCCGTCGAAGCAATGAGGGAATTAAACGTCAGCAGTCCGAGGCTCGGCGGACAGTCGATGATTATGTAATCATAAATTTGGTATAAACCGTCGATTGCTTCTTTAAGTCTGGTCTCCCTGCCCTGCACCATGGAAAGATGTTGCTCTAACGAGCTTAAGGAAATATTTGATGGAGCGATATCGAAGTTGTCATCAACCTCAATCGTCACGTCATTGAGATTTACTTTAGCGTCATTCGAATCGCTAAGTGTGTCGCAAACTGTTTTTTCCAACTCGCTGGTATGGATATTTAAACCTATCGCAGAATGCCCCTGAGGGTCCATATCGATGAGAAGTACCTTTCGTCCTTTTTGTGCCAAGCATGCCGACAGGTTAATAGCGGAAGTTGTCTTGCCACATCCTCCTTTTTGGTTGGCAATCGAAATAATCCTCATCATTTCCTCCTTTTTCTTAAAATATCATTTACGCTATCAAAAAAGCCCCCAAAAGGACACAGAATCCCCAAGGAGGCTTTATATGGATATTTAAGGACCTCTTTCATCATGATATATTACACCGTCAAAAGGTTAATATGCGAAAAAGATCTTGATTTTCTGTACCATATTACAAAACATATTGTGTGTCAACTAAAAAATAACACAATATATTGTAGCAAAAAACGATGGTATGATTGAAAGGGGGTATGAAGGTTGACGAACTCTTAAAAAGTCAAAATTCGACGGCAATGTAAAAAGCTTCAAATCCCCCCGCATAAAACCAGCGGGATAAAAAGGCGCGCAAATTCCGAGGAATGAGGCGTCAGCTTTTTCATTGGGACACAATTACCGAACTGTGCTTGGCCGTAAGCACTGAGATGGCACGTCGATAAAAAATCTTGCGAATATCGGACAAAAGAGGTATCTTAAAATCTCAATTGTTAATGAAGTCTTCCCTGGGCTTTGGGTTGGAAAGGCAGTTTTTTGAGTAACTCCAATCCAGTTAGCAGCTCGGAATCAAGGCAAGGCTGCTTAAAACGGTTTTCAGGATTACGGAACTACCTATTGGAGGCAGTTACCGCATAATGCAGATTACAACACTTTAGTACCCATTTTTAATTGGCTGATGTTAGATGGGCACTAAATAATAATTCCTTCTTCTATGCGTCCAACCATTCTTTCAGTACACATAGAATCATCAACCCATGCTGCTGGGAAATTTCGGGTTCATCAGACACGGTTGCTGTTTTCATGGATCTTAGCTCTCTGCTTCCTGATCCTTCACGGCTGCGCGACGTTCAAGCCCGGCCCCATAGACGAAACAATCTTTCGGAATCGGGGCCTGAGCAAGACCGACGGCGTGGTTAAGGTCACGGCAACCATACTCAGCAGGAAAGAAACCCGGGAGATCTTTGGTCTTGATCTTTACAAGGAGAGCATCCAGCCGATCTGGCTGGAAATTGAGAACAACGATGACAAGCGCGTCTGGGTCCCGCATTTTGGTGTCGATCCCGACTACTTCGCCCCCTTCGAAGTGGCCTACATGCATCATTTCTTTTTTTCAAAACGAACCAACGCGCGGATGGACCGGTACTTTCATGAGAAGACCATGGTTAGCTACGTTCCACCCGGTAATATAAGGTCGGGCTTTATATTTACCAACCTGGACTTAGGGACCAAAGGCTTTAACGTAGATTTGATGGGGATAGGCCAGGAAGTCAGGACGTTTACGTTCTTTATCCCTGTTCCGGGGTTCAAGGTGAGTCACCAGGACGTGGATTGGGATGGACTGTATTCAAAGGACGAGATTGTTTCGTACAATGATATGGAAAGCTTTAGAACGGCCCTGGAAGAACTGCCGTGCTGTTCGACGGATCATGAGTCAAACAAAGAAGGCGACCCGCTCAACCTGGTCATTATCGGAAACGGAAAGGCATTGCACCAGGCCTTGATTCGGACCGGCTGGGACGAGACAGAGCGCCTGAATGCAGATTCCGCTTCTATGATGAAAACAACCGCCACCGTTACAAAACAGGACCGGTATGCGTCCCTGATTCCCTTTTATCTCTACGGCCGACCCCAGGACGCGGCCTTCAGCAAAACACGGCAAATGGCAGATGAACGGAACCACCTGCGGCTCTGGCTTTCGCCCATGCGCTTTGCAGGCAAACCCGTATGGGTGGGACAGATCAGCCGTGACATAAAAGTACGATTTTTAGCAGATACCTATCAGATAGAACCGTTGGTAGATGAAGCGAGGACCTATATGCTTCAGGATATCTGGTACGCCCAGGGACTGATGAAGTTCGGGTATGTGAAAGGGGTCGGCGCCGCGTCCATATCTGAACCGCGTCAGACCTTCAATAACGATCCTTACTTTACGGATGGTTACCGACTTGTTCTCTGGGTGTCGAGCAGACCCGTTTCTTTTTCAGACGTTGAAAATCTGCACTGGGAGAGGTCGTACAAGGTGACAAAAGACAATTAGATCATGGTTGTTAAGTCAAGAAAAAATCATATGCGCAATATCTCAAACATACCAAGACTTATCCGCGCGGGCATCTGTATGTTAATCCTTACCGGATGTGCGTCATACAAACCGTATGCCGTGGACGAAGTCCCCTTCCGGGCACGGTCCCAGACAAAATACGAAGGGAATGTTCGGGTCACGGCTGCAGTACCCAGTGCCAAAGAGAGCCGTAAGATTTTCGGTGTCCACATATACAGGAGAGGGGTTCAGCCCATCTGGCTGGAAATCGAAAACAATGATGAAGAACCGGTCCGGTTTTTACCGATGGGGCTTGACCCGGATTATTTCAGCGCTACGGAAGCTGCCTTCAGAAATCATTTTAAGTATTTGACACCGATTAACGATGTAATGAACCAGCGGTTTTATCAGGATAGACAGGTGATATACATTGCGCCGGGCAGCAAGAAGGCAGGTTTTGTCTTTACCCCTGTGGACGAAGGCACCAAAGAGTTCAGCGTCGACCTGGTGGGAGAAGACCACCAGATCAGGACATTTACCTTTTTTATCAATGTACCCGGTCTTCGTGTCGATCATCAGAATGTGGACTTCGAGGCACTCTACCCGGAAGATGAGATTGTTTCACTGGATGAAGAAGGATTGCGAAAAGCCCTGGAGGGCCTTACCTGCTGCACGACAAACAAAGATGGAAATGCGCAGGGGGACCCTCTGAATATCGTTGTCATCGGAGAAGGCGAAGACATACTTCACACATTCATCCGCGTCGGCTGGGATGAGACCGAAACCATATATTCTGGATCTGCCCTGAAGACGACAGCATCTTTCCTCTTTGGCGGTCGGTACCGGTACTCGCCGGTCAGCGGGCTTTATGTGTTCGGCCGGACACAGGACGTCGCTTTCCAAAGGACCCGGGAAACGATCCACGAGCGGAACCATCTGCGTTTGTGGCTTTCACCCTGGCGTTTTGAAAATAAACCCGTCTGGATGGGACAGATCAGCCGCGACATCGGTGTTCGGTTCACATGGAAGACCATCACGACCCACAAAATCGATCCGGACGTGGACGAAACCAGGGATTTCCTCATTCAGGACCTGTTGTACGCCCAGGGACTTGAAAAAATCGCCTTTGTGAAAGGGGTCGGCCCAGCGCCCATTTCAACCCCCCGGAAGAATCTCACCGGAGATCCTTATTTCACTGACGGATTCCGGGTCGTGCTTTGGGTATCCAGTGAACTTAAAAACTTTGAAGAAGTCGAGTTGATGAATTGGGAGATTCCACCAGAGCGGTGAACAGAAGAAACACCGACCATTTTTAAAAAGAAGGGAAAATTCTGTCTCAACCTGCCTTTCTCGTAACACTTAGCAAGACACGAAAGTAAGAGAACGATGGACGCGTAAGTAAAGAATCCTGGCCCAAAGGACCAGGCTTTGGTTTACCCCTAAAAGGGGCTGTTTCCCTGAAAGCCCGACAAGTTAAAAGTGCCTATCTCTGGTTAGCCGGTTAACCGGTTAGCCAGTTGGCCGGTATTAAATTACGGGCAAACCGGCATAACGGGCTTACGGGCACAACCTTTTTTAACCCTGGCCCAGACCGATCACCAACACTTGATAT
>CALLDL010000221.1 GCA_937998305.1 uncultured Desulfobacterales bacterium
TCCTTGTCTTTGTGGATATGGGTTTCCTGGGAAGGTTCCTGAGTCTCGAGCGTTTTCACAAGGGGGCATTGATGATCCTCACCGGAACATGGTGTATTTTGCCTGTGTGTGATTTCATAACAGTAGCGATCGATAGCTTCCTTGCGCGTTAAACCCAGTTTATTCAGCAGGGTTTCATTGATGTCCAGAACCCGATAATCGGAACCAATGACCAAAATATCTTCCTGAATCAACTCATTAATGAGAACGTCATACATCGTCCTGTTTCGGTCGCATTCCCTTATTTTCCTTCTCATCACAATTCTTTCAAAAGCCCTTTTCAGGGCTATTTCCAGGGCTTCATCGTCGATCGGCTTTGTGATAAAATCGGTCGCTTCATATTTTAAACTTTTTATAGCCAGATCTAAATCTCCATGGCCCGTGAGCATTATGACCTCTGTGTCTGGTTTTTCGCGTTTAATTTTCCGAAGAAGCTCTATACCATCGATGCCGGGCATTTTAATATCGGTAATCACTACGGGAATGTCGGTATTTTTAAAAATATTAAGGGCATTCGCTCCATTTTCGGCTGTCAGAACCTCATAACCAATATCAGATAAAGAAATGTTGAGAACCTCGCGGATATCCGCTTCATCATCCACCAGCAAAATCGTTTTATCCATTATTTTACATCCTTTGTAGGAAAAGTTATACTAAAACAGGTTTCCCCTTTTTCATTGGTCGTCGCTTTTATGTCTCCGTGGCAGTCCTTGATAATTCCGTAACTGATTGAAAGGCCGAGACCGGTCCCTTTGCCGACTTCTTTTGTTGTAAAAAAGGGTTCGAATATCTTGTCCACAATCTCTTCGGGAATCCCGATACCTGTATCCCTGATCTCGACAATCACCTTATTTTCCAATAATTTTGTTTTAATGGTAATTGTTTTAGTGCCCATGGCGGGCTCATGGGGCTTCCACTTTTCCTCAATGGCATCCCTGGCATTTAAAATAAGATTAATAAAGACCTGTTCAAGCCGGCTGGGATCTGCCATTATCGTCGGCAGGTTTTCTTTAATATCCCAGACCACATCGATTCCTCTGGCTTTTAGTTGCTGGCTGAAAATTTCAAAAGCCCTTCTCAGCACTTCGTTTACCTGGACCTTGCCTAAAATTACATCCGATTTCCGGGCAAATTGTCTCATATGATTGATAATTTTAGCCGAACGGTTCACATTGCGGCCTATCTTTTCAAGCATGGTATAGAGGATATTATTGTCGATGCTTTCGACATTCTTAATTTTTTTAATGCAAAAGCTGCTCGCAGTTTTAATAACCGAAAGCGGTTGATTCAGCTCATGAGCAATACCGGTGGCCATTTCCCCCAGCGTTGCCATCTTTCCTGCATGAATGAGCTGCTGCTCGGCTTCAAGCCTCTTGGTAATATCGCTGGTTGTAACCAGTAGCACTTTTTGCTCCAAATACTCAGACGGTGAAATTCGAATAGCGACAAAAAGTGTTTTGCCGTCCTTGTTTACATGTATCGCCTGGTTTATATAAGCAGACGTCATTATTTTGAAAGCATAATGATCTTTTTCTTCATCCAGAAATAAATCCAGAAAAGATCTTTTTGTGATTTCATCCTTCTCATATCCATAAACATCTATTACACTTTTATTGCAGTCGAGTATTTTAAGCGTATTCACGTCCAATACAAAGACGGCGTTGGGAATATTGTTGAAAATGGCGTAATATTTTTTCTCCGATTTCTCTAAACGCTCTTCAAGTTGCTTCATTCGGGTAATATCCAGACAGACTTCCATAACAGCAACGATTTTGCCCTGTGTGTCCAGAATCGGAGAAGTTCTTGCGAGCCAGTAAGTTGTAGCCCCATCCTTGTCCACTCCAATTTCTTCACCGTAATGAGGTAAGCCGTCTTTAAACGTTTTTTCAACCGGACAGACTTCACATCTTTCATCACGCCGCTTATAAACACAATAACAAAAATCATTAGGCTCTGGATTAAAAGTATCCTCAAACTCTTTATTGTAGTTTATCAGCCTATAGTTTCTATCCTGAATTGTAATCAGACAGGGTACAAGCTCCAACAGATTCTGGTATTCATCTCTCTGTTTTTTAAGTGCAGCCTGCTTTTCAACAATTTTTTGGCCCATCTTATTAACTGCAGTAAACAGCTGGCCAATTTCATCTTTCTGATTAATGTCGATATCATTTAAAAAAGATCCTTTGGCGATAAGATTGGTTGTGTTGATTAGTTTTTTTATGGGCTGGTTTACAAATTTTAACACAAAAATGAAAATAATAACGGATGTTACCAGAAAAGCAAAAATAGCAAAAACAATTATGCCGTTTTCAAGAAAAGATATTTCTTTATCTGTTTGCTTCAGGGAAACAACAACATCAAGTGCTCCAAGTATCTTCTTATCTTCAGGATGCACATGGCAAAAATCGGACGAACATCCGGTATCATTGCGTATCGGGCTGATAATTCCAAGGAGGCGGTGACCCTGTGGAGAATTAAAAATTCGTGTCTTCTCAATGAGGTTGAGCTTGGCCAGCGGGGGGTCCGACCGATGGCAAACATCGCAGGCCTCGGCTTTTATGTTTGTGGTCAAGTCAAGTTCTAAAGGTCGGTTTGAAAATTTTATCTGTCCTTTTTTATTGTAAATACGTATGGTATCGATTTCTTTCTGCTTACTGATGTTGTTTATGATATTGTTTATATCGTCTCTTGAGTTAATCATCATGGCATAATGGGTGCCGAGGATAATGGTGTTGCTTAATCTGTCGGTTCCCTCTATAATATCTTTCATGACCTTTTTCGTCTGATATTTAATATTGAAGTAGGCCCATGTAGATATGCTTAGGAGTAATGTCAGCCCCACTGATAGTATGAGCTTTGAAACCAGGTTAAAATGAAGATGTTTAAACAGTTTGAACATGACTTTGCGTTTATGAAATCTCTCTTCTGTTTCGATTGATTCAAGTTATTCAATCGTTCTGCGTTTCTATATGGCCCTAACCGCAAAACTCTCGCTTACGAGGTGGGCGAACCGTTTCGTGGCTTTTAAAAAAAGAAATCCCTATACTTTCGCGTTAGAGGATTAAGTTTCCCTGCAGCAAGCTGCGGAGAGTGCACTCGCCCTTGAAGCTCAGGCAATCAAAACATCTATTATCATTACAGTATAATTTTTTCAACAACTGGTCATGACTCTCGGCTTAAATATTCCTTCCATAGCATCCTTAAGCATGGAAGGAGTGTTTTCTCTTCATTTTTGCTAAAAAATTTGATATGTTTCATGCTTACTGACTAGAAGGAAGAGATCAAACATTATTTAGGGGGGATAGAGATGGAACAAGGAAACTCTGACAGCGGAGATAAATTTAGTTCAGATCTAGATAATAATTATAACGAACAATATTCATTATGGAAAGAAGACAAAAAGCTAAAATTCGGAAAAAACTCATCAAAAATATCTGAAAAAATCCCTTTATCAAAATTTGGTATCGGATTTTTGATTCTTCTTATTCTTTTAATTTTGCTGTTTGCCAGAAATCGAAGCGCCGTGCTTGATAATCGAATTACCGCATTGGAAAACAGTGTAAAAGGCTTTGAAGAAATGGTTGATAAGTTGGACGTTGTTGATAACCGAGTGGCGCAAGTTTGGGAACAGACCCAAACGTTTCAACAGTTCAAGGAGCGCTTTGACCGGTCTGAAGCAGCTTTAACGTCAAGGATGAATCAGATCGTGATAAACATGGGCAGCCTTCAAAAACAGATGTCCAAAATCAGGACCCAGAAAGCCAAAACTTCAAAAACCTCAAAAGTATCCAAGAAAACCACCGGAAATCGATATCACATTGTGAAGTCCGGTGAATCATTGTACCAGATCGCACCCCGGTATGGTTTGACAGTAAAAAAATTGCGTCAGCTCAACAAACTGGGTGATGGTGATACCATCTATCCGGGACAAAAGCTTGTGGTAGGTCCTTGAGCCCTGTTATAAGCAGTAAACTTTAATGCGTATAGGAAATATTTTACCTTAAAAAAAGTTGTCTCGGCCTACTACTTCAAAGGCTCTTTAGAAACATTCGGGTGCGAAACTTGAATAAGTTAATTATAACAACAAAGGCAGAGCCCATGGACTCTGTCTTTGTTGTCTGATGGTTTCTTCGGTTGACTATTTAAAGGTTCTTCATAACATCTGACTGCCGAGAAAATACTCCTGCCTTGGTTTTAGTCGAAAAACACTTTGTTTTTATCGGAAATTTTGTATCCTAAAGCTAAAAGTATCTTTCGCTTTGTTTCCATTCTACATGGCATCCCATTTTCAATCCGTGTAATCGTAATGGGAGATATTCCAGCTTTTCTGGAAAGCTCGGCCTTACTCATCATGAGAGATTCTCGAATTTTTTTAAGGCGATTTCGACTCATTGAATAAAATTATTAACCATCTTTAGTTTATGATACAATTATTAATTATATCATAAACTTGTATTTTATTAATGTCAAGTGAAATTATATATAATTTATATATAATTCTATTGAATTAGAATATATTGTATTTCATTAAAATAAGTTACTATATATTGTGCTCCTAAAAATTAATCTATTCTTGAAAATCGGCCTGCTTAAATAAAACTTTTGCTTAAGTCACTCTGTCGGGAATTTTATCCCGACGTTGCTTTGATAATGGGCCCGGGTCAAGATTTTTTGGATAACAGGTTTTCAATATTCAGGTGCGAAATTTGAATTAACAACTCAAGTTTCGAACCCACATTCTCACCTAAACCTTTAATATTGTAATGTTTTAACCGATATTAGCAGTCGTCGAAATTCAATTGAACAAGACATATCCAAGTGACATTAGATTAGGCTTTAGAAGAATTAAAGGGTATGAAACTTGAGTAATGTAGAAATTCCGAGATGATTCGTTCTGCACAACGTTGACTCGGTTTAGGGTTTGGTGATATGGGTAAATCTAAGGTTGGTTTTTTCGACATCCAAACGAATACAAATGATTCAAGTTTTTAATTAGGATGTCGATAAATTAATAAGTTAAATCATTGATGAGCTTTCGGGCAAACTCGTGCACGGAACAAAATTAAAGGTAAAGGTCAACACTTGGAATATCATCATCGTTTAACAGTGATAGACCATTATATTAGACAATTGCCTCCTTTTCCCGCAACTGTCAACAAGGTCATGGAAATCTGCCGTGATGTAGACACATCACCCACAGATCTGACCAAGGTCATCAGTTTAGACCCGGTGCTCACGGGAAAGGTTATGCAACTTGTTAATTCAGCCTATTTTGGTCTCTCACGTGAAATTATCTCTCTGGTTCGAGCAGTTATTATGCTGGGTATGAATACGGTTAAAAATCTGGTTCTCGGTGCAACGGTGATGAGCGCCTTTGGGACACGTAAAAACTTTCGTGCGTTAAACATGGATATGTTCTGGAAACATTCTCTTGGCGTCGGCGTTATTGCCAAACTGATCGCCGAAAAACGCAACATAGACAAAAAGCTGCTGGAGGGATATTTTATCGCCGGGCTTTTACATGACATTGGGAAAATCCCCCTGAACAGTAAATTTTCTGATGAATACCTGAATATAATAGGAATACCGGAAAAAGAGCCTCAGCCTCTCTTTATTTCTGAAAAAGAGTTGCTGGGCATTGATCATACCTATGTGGGAAATCTTATCGCAAAAAAGTGGAAGCTGGGAGAGGAAATTTCAGATGCCATAACCCATCATCACGCCCCAGAAACATATCAAGGTGTACAAAACGATATTCTTTTCACCATCATTATATCGGACCATTTTGCAAATAGTACGGAAATCGGTTTTTCCGGAAACCGTTATTTGGAAAATATTTACCCTGAAGTCATGCGGTATCTCGGGGATGACGCTGAATTGTCTTTTGATAATATCAGTGCGTTTAACGGTGAAGTCGAGCAAGAAATAGAAAAAGCCCAAATATTCTTGAAGATCGCCGGCTGAGGAGGAAATCATGAAACTTCGTTTCTGGGGTGTTCGCGGCTCTATTGCATGTCCTGGACCTAAGACAGTGGAATTCGGAGGCAACACCCCATGCTTGGAGCTTCGGTTCGGCGAAAAAAACAGACTCATCATCATCGATGCCGGAACCGGTATCCATACGCTGGGACATCGCCTGGTGTGGGATGATATTCAAGACGGACCCATAACCACCGAAATATTTATAACCCATACCCATTGGGATCATATTATCGGATTCCCTTTTTTCAGACCTATATATATTCCTGGCACAAAACTGAAGGTATATGGCCCGATAACATTTGAAGACGATTCCCTTGAGAAAATAATGGGGGACCTTCTACGATACCGATACTTTCCGGTGCTGCACGGTGAGCTTACAGCAAATATCGAGTATTTACAGCTCGGTGAATGCAAAATGGATCTTGGTGACGGAATCACGCTGAAAACAAAATATCTGAATCACCCGCTACTCTGTCTCGGTTATCGCTTTGAATTTAACGGCAAAGTTTTGTGTACCGCCTATGACACAGAGCCCTTTAGAAACGTTTTCTCAACAGACACAAACGCTGCGGATTTTGATCCCATCGCATGTGATGAAGGAGAAGAAGCAGCCCGTGAAGAGAATGAAAAATTACTCGACTTTTATCGCGATGCAGATATTCTTATCCATGACTGTCAATATACAAAGGAAGAATATTTTTCATCAAAAACAGGCTGGGGACACTCATTTTTTGAGCACGCCATCGATTCCGCCCTCAAGGCCAATGTTAAAAAAATAGCCCTTTTTCACCATGATCCTTTGCGGACAGATCAGGAACTGTTTGAACTCGAAAAGCACTACCAGAAACATTTTGGTAAACAGTCCGACCTGGAAATTGTGGTGGCAAAGGAAGGGATGGAAATTGTACTTTGAAATGACCAGACACGTAGACACCGGATGAAGCGGGGAAGCAAACCCCGTGAACACGTACATATTACCTGCCAATACCCCCTCAAATTGCAGATACATGCCTTTTTAATGTTTTTTAAGGTTGAAAAACCCAATATTGGTCTTATATATAGCATTCTATTCAGGAATGACTATCGGCCCTATATCCAATTTATTAAAAAAAGAATCATCATGACAAAGCACATCGGCTTTATTTCCACGCGCTTTTCAGGTACCGACGGTGTTACCATGGAAGCCAGCAAGTGGTCAAAAGTTTTAAAACAAAACGGCCACAGCTGTTTCTGGTTTGCCGGCGAATTGGACAGAGATCCGAAAACGAGTTTTCTTGTCCCTGAGGCGCATTTCAAACACGAAAAAAATGAGTGGATCAATGATCGAATATTCGGTCATAAAAAGCGCAACCCCACTGTAACCGATACTATTTTTGAATTAAAAGTTTTTTTAAAAAAACAGATTCAAACATTTATTTCACAATTTCACATAGACCTTCTCATCGCTCAGAATGTACTGACCATTCCGTTGCATATTCCACTGGGAATCGCTTTAACCGAAATTATCGCCGAAACCCAGATTCCCACCATTGCCCATCACCACGATTTCTATTGGGAAAGGACGCGGTTTTCCGTGAACGCAGTGGGAGATTACCTGAGAATGTCGTTTCCGCCCAACTTAAATAATATCGAACATGTTGTGATCAACTCAGCAGCTCAAGAAGAGCTGGCGCTTCGGACGGGAATTTCGTCTACGATCATTCCCAATGTTTTGGATTTTGAGAACCCACCGGAAATAGATGCCGAGCAAACCTTACAGTTCAGAAGTTCTATGGATCTGGAACCGCAAGACCATATCATCCTGCAGCCCACTCGCATTGTCCAGCGCAAGGGAATCGAACATGCCATTGAATTGGTGGAAAGCCTGAAAAACCAGCGATACAAACTGGTTATCTCCCATGAAGCCGGTGATGAGGGATATGAATATTCCGAATGGCTTCTGGAAACCGCACACGAACGAGGGGTGGATTTAAGGTTGGTGAAAACGCGCGTATCCGATCCGCTAAACGTTCAATCGAATCACAACGCAAATCCTTCGTTGTGGGATATTTACCCCCACGCTGATTTCATCACCTACCCCAGTCTTTATGAAGGGTTCGGCAATGCATTTCTAGAAGCGGTTTATTTTAAAAAACCCTTGCTCATCAACCGATACGCAACGTTTATTAGAGACATTGAGCCCAAGAGGTTTGACCTGATCGTCATGGACGGATTCCTCACCAAAAAAAATGTTCAACAGGTAAAAGATGTTTTGAACTCGTCCCAAATAAAAGAGAAAATGGTCAATCACAATTATGAAGTGGCCAGGCGGAACTATTCCTATGCGCCCCTGCGCCGCTGGTTAAGCACCATCCTGACAAATTTCTTTGGAATGAATGTGTAATACACTCAAGTTTCGCACCCTTCATTTTCAGCAACGCTAATATGCAAAGCAGGCCGTGAAAATTTTTTCCGGTAAAATTATACGGATGCAATCGGTAAACAGAAAAAAGATGCTGAAACAGAAAAATTCTCGCGGGTGTTTTTTGTGTGGGCTTCAGAATGAATTTTCGCTAAAAATGAAATGGTATGAAGACCACAAGGCCCGGCAGATAAGGTCGACTGTGACGGTTCCGGATCATTTCAACGGCTATCCCGGAGTGGTCCACGGCGGTATTGTTTCGGCAATACTGGATGAAACATCCGGACGTGCGGTGATGCTGAAATCCGGTGAAGATGCGTTAATGGTTGCGCTGAAACTGGAAGTGATCTTCCGTCGACCAACACCGACCGGTACACCGCTGACCGTTATCGGCTGGGTGATCAAGCAGACAGCGAGCCGGGCTCAGGTTGCCGGAGAAATCCGCCTTCCCGACGGAACCCTCACTGCCGAATGCAAAGCCATCGTCGTTCCACCGCCCCAGGAGATACTCGACAAATGGGAAGATGAAAAGCCCTATTGGAAGATATATGATGATTGAACATTTCTCTTTTGGAAGTATGATCGTCGATGGAGTCACCTATACGAATGATATTAAAATCATTCAAGGAAAAGTGATTCCCAACTGGTGGCGCAAAAGTGGTCATCAGGTGAACATTGATGACATCCAGGACATCATGGATGCAAAACCCAATATTTTGGTGCTGGGCAAAGGCAAGCCTGGCATGATGAAATCGACCCCTTCGTTATGTGAATTTCTCAAGAAAAACGATATGGATTTAATCGAAGAGAAGACCTCAAAAGCAATAAAAACGTTCAACCGGCTCTTTAAACAAGGAAAAAATGTCTGTGCCGGATTTCATTTAACGTGTTAAGGAGGCTTTATATGCAAATTCTGATTCTCTATTTTTCAAAAGGCGGCAACACCAAAAAACTGGCTGAAGCCATTGTAAAAGGGGTTGAAAGTGTCGACGGCGTTGAGGGCGTATTGAAACATACCGATAACGTCACCAAAGAGGATTTTGTGTCATCGGACGGCATCATTGCCGGATCTCCCGTCTATTTCGGCGTCATGGCGGCCCAGCTCAAAAAGATCTTCGACGAATTTGTGGGGGTGCGTAAAAAGATGGAAGGCAAAGTTGGCGCCGCCTTTGCAACTTCAGCAGATCCATCGGGCGGTAAAGAAACCACCATGATGTCCATTATCCAGGTCATGTTGATTTACGGCATGGTGATTGTGGGAGATCCCATGTCGGCCACCGGGCACTTCGGTACGGCTTGTGTCGGTGCGCCGGACAGCGGCAGTCTGGAAAACGGCATGAAACTGGGCCAGAGAGTGGCGGAATTGGCCAAAATAGTGGGTGCTTAAATTATATTAAAACCGAGTTTCGAACCCGAAGATTGCTAATATGATTTTACCTTAAAAAATTTTCACGGCCTCTAAGCTTTATTGGCGTTGCTTAGAATTACGGGTGAGAAACTTCGGCATCAAAATTAAGGGGAAAAATAATGTATGGAATTTTTCTGAGATGGTTGATCCTGACATTTGCAATCATCGCTACGTCATATTTGATTGATGGAATACAGGTCAGCGGTTTTGCATCCGCATTCTTTGCTGCCGCTATTTTGGGAATACTGAATGCTTTTTTTCGGCCCATACTGTTAATATTGACACTCCCGGTGAATATCCTGAGCCTGGGACTTTTTACTTTTGTCATCAATGCCATCGTCCTCATGATGGTCTCTGGCGTGATATCCGGTTTTGAGGTTAACGGATTCTGGTCGGCCGTGTTTGGATCACTTTTGATCAGTCTGGTCAGTTGGCTTCTTACATCTTTTATCGGTGAACGTGGAACGGTTCAGTATATTGATTTAAAAAATGTCGGCGGTAACCGATG
>CALLDL010000222.1 GCA_937998305.1 uncultured Desulfobacterales bacterium
TGAATCAGTGTGATTCCAAAGGGTACCAGGGGTCAAGGATTCAAGTGAAAAGCAAAAAAATATTCAAAGAAAGTAACCCAGATATTATTAGCAGGGGATTTAGATTTAATTGATAAAGGTGAATTGGGCACACTAAAAAGAGACATCGCAGAAATCGAAAGAATGTTAAAGGCGCTGGTAAAGTCTTTAGAAAAAAACCTTGGATCCTTGACCCCCCGAATCTTTGGACCTTCTTCTCCAACTAAATTGGAGAAGAAGCAATATTAATCGCAAAGGAGGGCAGGGTAAACGCATTTGATTGCGGCGCAATGTAGTGACGGCGTGTTTCTCATGGAAGCCGCCTGACTGTCTGAAGGGCTTTAGCACGCGTTAGCCCGAGCCGTATGAAATTATTGCTAAAAAATCAATGGTATAACTTGGCAACGAATTGTCCTTAATAACCCAGACTCGGCTCGGACTTACGGGTGCTAAAGCACAAGTTTCAGTCGGTTGGAAAGAGAGATACGCCGTCGTGGAGCGTTCTCCCCACATTGGTATTCAAATGCGTTTGCCCTGAGGATGGGTAGTTGTTTGACAAACGAGGTCGCTCGTGTTAGCAGTTAAATAATACGTCACTGGGGGAGCCAATGCAAATCGGCTGAGAGGAGGCTAGAAGCCTCGACCCCTGGAACCTGATCCGGATTATGCCGGCGTAGGGAAGTTGATACCATTCCATTGTTAGTTTTCCTTCCTGCTCACCGGCATTAAATACCAACCCTAATCAAACCTTTGGTAGTTTTGCCTGCGAACTATGCATAACAGCACGAAAATCGACACAAGATTTGAGGGACGTCCGGCTGCTCCGAGCGTTACATTGGAACAGGTGTCCTTTGCATATCCCGGTGAGCAGATCTTTCGTTCCTTAAATTTTACTGTAAAAGGCGGTCAGTGGACATGTCTTATCGGTCCAAGTGGTTGTGGAAAGTCTACATTGCTCAGATTGATTTCAGGAACCCTTCGAGAGGGGCTTTCCGGACGAATTCATTTTAGTGACGGTAACAATCATAAAGGACTGACTGCCTGGATGTCTCAAAAAGATCTGTTGCTTCCCTGGTTGAGCGTCGTGGATAATGTCTGCTTGGGGGCACGTTTACGAGGTGAAATGACTGCCAAAAAGCGTTTAAAAGCGATGTCGTTGCTTAAAGATGCAGGATTGGGTGAATATGCAAACGTACTTCCTTCATCCCTTTCCGGCGGCATGCGTCAACGTGTGGCGCTGTTGCGAACACTGATGGAAGAGCGTTCAGTCATCCTCATGGATGAGCCGTTTTCAGCACTTGATGCATTGACAAGGCTCAAACTTCAGGATTTGGCAGCAAGGCTGGTTGAAGGTGCAACCGTGTTGATGGTGACCCATGATCCACTTGAGGCTCTCCGTCTCGGTCACAGAATATATGTTATGACCGACAGACCTGCAAAACTGAGCGATGCATTGATTCCGCCAGGTTCTCCTCCTCGTAATCCCGGCGATTCGGCCATCATTTCCATGCAGGCAACATTACTTGAGCGGCTGGAGGGCAGAGACAGCTCATGACCTTTATCCGTCCCATCGTCATTTTATTCGGATTAGTGCTGATATGGCAGGCGATTGTTTTCGTGACCGGCGTGCCCGCTTATATATTACCCGGACCCATAAGCGTCGCTGAAGCTGCTTTGTCTCACGCAGGCCCTTTATTCGAACATGCCATTACAACGTTGTTAGAAATTATTGCCGGGTTGCTGATTGGAACACTGTTGGGTGCTTCAAATGCTCTTGTTATGATTGCTTCCCGATCTTTAAAACGTTGGTTGTTACCTGTTCTTGTTATCAGTCAGGCGATCCCGGTATTTGCCCTTGCCCCCCTTCTCGTCCTGTGGCTTGGTTACGGTATGAGTTCAAAGATTGCAATGGCTGTTCTGATCATTTTTTTCCCGGTGACCGCAGCTTTCTACGATGGAATGCGCAGCACCGAGCCCGAATGGCTGGAGCTTGCACAGGTGATGAATGCAAAACCGATGGCAATCATCCGGCATATCAGGATTCCTGCGGCGCTTCCGGCGTTTGCTTCGGGTTTGCGCGTTGCGACTGCTGTAGCACCCATTGGCGCAGTTGTGGGTGAATGGGTTGGGTCCAGTAGAGGTCTCGGGTTTTATATGCTTCACGCCAATGCCCGCATGCAAATCGATATCATGTTTGCAGCACTTTCTCTTTTGTGTATCGTTGCCCTGACGCTTTACTTTTTAGTGGACAGGGCCATGATCAAAATTGTTTACTGGCAAAAAGAAGGAAATAAAAAGGAGGAAAGTCACACATGAGACATAAATATCTTATAGTATTTTTCATCGTGGCAGCCTTGTTGGGTGGAGTTTCAAATACTTTAGCCGAATCAGAAAAAATATCAGTTGTACTCGACTGGTTCGTTAATCCCGATCATGGGCCGCTTTTCATCGCGCTAGAAAAAGGATTCTTCAGCCAGCAGGGGTTGGATGTCAACTTCCATGTACCTTCAAATCCGAATGACCCTCCAAAACTTGTTGCTGCCAAAAACGCAGATATTGCGGTTTCCTACCAACCCCAGCATTATCTTCATGTTGATCAAGGATTACCACTGGTCCGAATTGCAACCCTCGTTGCAACACCTTTAAATACGCTGGTTGTGCTGGCAGACAGTGACATAAAAAATCTTGCTCAACTGAAAGGTAAAACCGTGGGATATTCAATCGGTGGATTTGAAACCGTTATTCTCAAGGTCATGCTTGAAAGCCAGGGCCTGTCTCTGGATACCGTAAAACTCGTCAATGTCAATTTTTCGTTGTCCCCATCTCTTTTTTCGAAAAGCACAGACGCGGTTATCGGTGCTTTTCGAAATTTCGAACTGAACCAAATGGACATTGAAGGACGGCCGGGCCGTGCTTTTTATGTCGAGGAATATGGGATCCCTTTCTATGATGAATTAATACTGGTTGCCCATGGCGATTATGTCAAAAAAGCAAAACTAAGAAGGTTCGTCGATGCATTGGAAGAAGGGGTCCAGTTTTTGGTCAACCATCCGGACGAAAGCTGGAAATTATTTATTCGAGGGCGAAAGGATCTGGATAACCAGTTGAATCGTTTAGCGTGGCGGGATACACTTCCACGCTTTGCTCTTCGTCCGGGGGCGCTGGATCGCGTCCGTTATCAGCGCTTCGCAAAGTTCCTTAAAAAACAAGGATTGATCAAGAAAATTACGCGGCTTGATGACTATGCGGTGGAATTGCCATCGCCTTAATATTGAGAGAATACTGAAAGCCCGGATAAAATTATTAGAAAACAAACACTTGAACCCTTGAATCCTGGACCCCTTTCTCCCAACTAATTGGGAGAAGACCTTATTTCCTAATTTTTGTGTCGGTTGTTTCTGAATATTTTTCAAGGCGTTTGTAGCGGTTCATTGCAGATTTTGCAAAGCGGCCAATGACCCTGGACAGATCTGAAGTGTTCCAAACGGCAGTAAACTCGTCTGAGCCGAAGAGCCGCTTGTTCATCATGTAATGGGGCTCGTGGTCTAAACGAAGGGTGATATCTTCATGATCAAAATCGATTTTATCCTCAAAAATACTGTTACATAATTCCATGATGGTTTGGACGAAAAAATTGATGACATCTTCAGTGGATTCCGCCAGGTTGAGTTTTTTTCTGAAGTCGGGAAGAACTTCATTTTCGTACTTTGTAAAGGAAATCTGTGGCGCCATGACATTTCTCCTTTCTGTATCTGAAAGCATCAACCTTATTAAATAGTTAAAGGATTAAATGTAATTTTCTCAGATACACGTTAGCGGCAATGTTTGCCAATCGATCGATGGATTCCAAGATATGACCGAGCATTTTTATTTCCTTGAATTGAAAGAGAATTGTGTTGGATGGCTGGATCGGGTTTGGATTTGTGCATGATGTGGTCATTAAATTTTTAATGCAAGGATTAATGCGTGTTTAAACCGTTTATTTTTAGATACCATAAAGAAATAAATATCACAACATTCTTTCTCCTACAAAAATCAAAATTTTCACCTTAAAATGCACAAAAATATGTGCATGTATGCCCTGTTTGTTGTGCACGCCACTTTTTTAGATCTTATCTTTAGATCTTATTTTGGAATTAAAATTCATAACGTATAAAATTATAATGATCGCAAATGTCCATGAAATAAGGGTGTTCGAGTGCGATATGCAAAAATTTGTCTTAACAATTTCACTGGATGTTGAACCGGCGGAATTTGGCATGAATTTTGATGCACTTAAGGTAAACCCTTATGTTGCAAAAGGATAATCATGGACAAATTACTTTTTATCGATGACGAAGAAGGCATCCGACGATCCGTCGTTCGCGCCCTAAAAAACGAACCCTATGAAACCTATACCGCTGAAAACGGTGATGTCGGTATAGCGTTCGTCAAAAAGAATCTTTTTGAAGTCGCAACGGTCATTTCAGATTATAAGATGCCCGGATTGGATGGCCTTGAAACGCTTTCCGTGATTGGGTCCATGAATCCGGAAATCACTCGCATCATCCTCACCGGATATACGACCATGGAAGCGGCGATCCAGGCCACAAATGAAGGGATTGACGGTTTTCTAACAAAGCCGTTTGACAATGTAGAACTCAGAGCCAAAATTCATACAATCAATGTGCGGAAGCGTTTAAAACAGTTTGTGTCCGAGCAGGTTTACAAAAAGATCGAAAACGCACAGGGAGTCCTGAAGCCATCATTTCATGAGGTGTCGATCCTTTTTTCCGATATTCGTGGTTTTACTCGGATGTCCCAGCATGTTCCACCAGGCAAACTCGCGTCTTTTTTAAACAATGACTATTTTGCGCCACTGGGAGAGATTGTTTATAAGTATAATGGCGTCGTGGACAAGCATATCGGTGACAGTATTATGGTGGTTTTCGGCTCCCCTGTTGCATATGATGATCATGCGATCCATGCGGTAAAAACGGCCATGGCCATGCAGAGAAAAGCAATGGAAATTGATAAGAGACTTCATGAAAAAAATGGGATGAGGCTTAAAATCGGTATCGGCGTATCAACGGGGAAGGTGTTTTCAGGCATTTTAGGTTCGTTGAGAATCAAGGAATATACCTCCGTAGGTATGCCGGTCAATATCGCCGCAAGACTCCAAGGCATCGCAAATAGCGGCGAAATCCTTATTAGTCGTATGACGTTTCAAAAGCTCTCGGATAAAATAAATGTTGAAGCCCTTCCCCCGGTGACCGTTAAGGGTATCAATGAACCGATTAGCGTTTACAAAGTTAAGGTATAGTGTGCCTATCGGATGAGTGATTCTTATAACTTTCTCCAAATGTTATTCATTGCTTGATCCTAAAGGATTTTCAGTAATAGAATGATCCAGACGTTATTTGCCACAATGTGTCATTTTTTGTAACAGCCTTGACAACTCAGGCTAAATATGCGAAAAAACATATGATTTCAAAATGTTTGCTTTAACCTTAAATAAAGGGAGAGCATATGATGTTAGAAGAAACCCCGTTTCTCACACAGAGAGAGGTGGGGTTTTGTGTTTTTATTGGTACCGATCAGATGCGTTTGCACGGAAATAATTCTTATGTTCAAAACAGTAATGAATAAAATTGAAGTGATTTTGAGGGATTTTAAAAATATAATTACCTTCTTTTTAGGGGCTATTGATATAATAACCTTTTATCTCGGTGCAGATAACTACATTAACAATCAAATAGAGAAAAAGATCACAGACGAAAAGTATATAAGCAAGTTAGCGCGCGTGCTAAGACCATTTTCAAATTTCGACAAGAAGGGTATTATAAAATACAACCACAGAGGGGAGCGTGACAAATGCATCCGCCTGACGCAAGACTGTACATCGTTGGTCTAATAGTGGATTGTCCATACGAACCAAATCCTGAGGGCTGTGCCTTGCATGATATTAGGCAAAAGCCGCTCAGAGAGCGAATCGAATGGTCCAAGCAATTGACCAACGAGGAAATTCAAGGCATCATAAGCGTTCACAAGAAATGTCTGGCTGAGAAGGAAGGTAGGGTCGGCTTCTCTGAAACATAGCGCAAGAGGCATGCAAACCAGACTGGATGACGGGCTCATTTTCCCGTTTGGCTTCGTACCTACCTTAGCAGGAATGCCGACACGTAGGCCTTCCTTGAGGTTTTGTCGATGGACAAAGTTGATCTGACAATTATCAAAAACAGGATTTACTTAACCTAATTAATAATATGATATCTGTATATCAATTGTTGTTGTGAACGGTGCAGGTACTGGCAAGATAAAACAACATTTAATTTCGGTTAGTAACCTTCAATTTTTAGAAATTGAAGGTGCAGACACGGTATCAATACTAAGAAATATAATAATGTATGGATTTAAAGAGATATAATAAAAAGTACTTTAGGCACAAAATATATGACTCCTTTATTAGGAAAACAATACGATCAATGATAGATCGAAAACGCATTCAGAAGAAATATCCCGATCTTCAAAAAACCTATGAGGAAAAAAAGAATGATTACAAACACCAAATATTGCCATTTTATGAACGGTATGTAAATGAAATCTCAAATGAAATCATGGCCGCATCGCTGGAACTCATAATTTTCTGTATCGTTATGTGTGACATGATCAAGCCAAAGAAGATACTTGACCTTGGTTCTGGATTTAGCTCATTCGCTTTTCGATTTATGCCGTCATTGCTCAAGCAAGAGTTCAGACCCGAAGTTTGGTCCGTTGACGATTCTCAAGAATGGTTAAACAAAACTAAAAGATTTTTAACATTTAATGGTATCGACGGCAATCATCTGATAACCTGGAAAGAATTAACTGAAGAAGATTCACATCTTTTTGATTTTGTACTTTACGATATCGGTGGATTTCCATTTAGGATTGGGGTCTTTGAACAGGCAATTAAGTTTGTTAATGAAAACGGAATAATGATAATCGATGATATGCATTCTGCAGAGTTTGGTCTTTTTGTGCAAAAGGTTCTAAAAAATAATGGAGTTTCATTTTTTGATTTAAGCGATTACACCAAAGACAAACTCAACAGGTATTCTTTGTTGGTTCCTTTTTAACGAAAATAATTGAATGACATATATAGCAATAAAACATTTGAGCCCCACTCAATTTAGTAATGTAAATGGAGGGCGAAAAAGTCGATATTTTGTATTCTCTCTTTTGAACCAAAATTCATGATTCCTTCCTTTATACGTAACACACAGCACATTCAAATTTACGAGATTTCAGTTTAAATCAATCCACTGAGGGTTCCGATATCTGCTGAGACTGTCGAAAAACACTAAAAGCATCATTTCAGGGTTTATAACTCTCTGATATTACAACATGCGAAATTAGAAAAGATGCCAGAATTGGACTTTTTCAACAGTCTCGCTATGTATTCCATATTTTAATGCCAGTTCAAAAATTGTGATATCGTTTTTCAATAAGGGCAAGTCCTTTTTTCGGGGATTTGCCTTTTTGTGCAATTTTGTAAGAAATAGGATATGTGTACTGGAAATCGAG
>CALLDL010000223.1 GCA_937998305.1 uncultured Desulfobacterales bacterium
GATTTTATATAATTGATAGAATTCCTTAACTTTAGCTCACTTTAAACTTTAGTTCACTTCAAACTCTTGCATCAATTCTTTTGGCAGAGCCAGAGAACTCTGACCTGGCCCAGAGGACCAGGTTTTTTATGACGAAATAAATTTCAAGTTTCGCACCATATCAAAGGGAATCATAAATTGTTGGTTGCAAACGTTGCAATCCTCTTTTCGTGCCAGTATTCACCGTTCGATTTAAAATCCACAAACCCCACATGCCCGCCTGACTTCGGCATTTCAAAAAAAAGATAAGGGGTTTTTTTCGCTTCTTCAACAGGGTAACACGCTTCACCCAAAAATGGGTCGTTCTGAGCATTGATTAATAGCGCCGGAATGTTGATATCGACAAGAAATTGTTTACAACTGCATTTAGACCAGTAGTCTTTTGCACTTAAAAACCCGTGAATGGGTGCCGTATATCTGTTGTCAAACGTTTCGAATGTCTTGATTGAATGATAATCCGCATCATTGATTTTACCCGGCATGATTTGCATCTTTACCCGTATCTTGTTGTGAAACATCTTAAGAAAACGTTTCATGTAAAGCATGTTAGATCTTTCTGCCAGTTTTCTTGCACTGGATTCAAGATCACAGGGTACTGATACTGCGGCGGCGCTTTTAATCAAAGAAGACAGGATGTCATTCTTTTCTCCAAGATACATTAACGTTAAATTGCCGCCCACACTGAAACCCACAAGTGAAATACACGAATAACGTTTTTTATCGATCACATGACTTACGACTGTGTGAAGGTCTTCCGTAGCACCGCAATGATATGAGCGAATCAGGCGATTGGGTTCACCGCTGCAACCCCGAAAATTGAAAGCAATACCATCCCACCCTCTCGTGTTAAATGCTTTTATCATTCCAAGTACATACGAACGTCGGGAATGACCCTCCAGACCATGTGAAACAATAACCGCCCTGTCTGCACCAACCCGTGACCAGTCCAGATCAATAAAATCACGATCAGGTGTGAAAATTCGTTCCCGAACATAATTGACACCCTTTACTTTTCTGAAAAGGGTGGGATAAATGGTCTGGAAATGCGTATTTGAAAATAATATCGATGGGTTGTAGTCTGACTTCGAAATTAACGGCATCTGAAGCGCCCTGTT
The DNA here is from genome assembly GCA_937998305.1 of uncultured Desulfobacterales bacterium. Taxonomy (GTDB): domain Bacteria; phylum Desulfobacterota; class Desulfobacteria; order Desulfobacterales; family UBA11574; genus UBA11574. Next base: position 1,155 of record CALLDL010000223.1, read on the forward strand.
ATGATCATTTCACGTTGAATCTATATTTTTTGCATGATAGGAAAAATTGATCAAGCAACTTTTAACTCATTTGGGTTTGAAACCGGCGGTTGAATAGCGTCGGAACATTTTGAAATAAATCTTGTCTAAATCAAATGAATAATCGCATAAAAAAGCCAAGCGGTTCATACAGCGCGGACACTGTGTTGATCAAGGCTGTTCAAGCAGGTGATATGGCTGCATTTGACGAACTGGTTCTTAAACACAAAGATCGATTGTTCAACCTGGTCTACTGGTTCTTGGGAGATTACCAGGACGCCAATGACTGCGCCCAGGAGACCTTTATTAAAGTCTTCAAATCGATAAAAAAATTCAGGTTTGAATCGGCATTTTCCACCTGGCTCTATCGGGTTGCCATCAATACGTGTAAAAACAAAATAAAATCATCTGCACACAGATGGAAGAAAAAGACTGTTTCACTCGAAACTTCGAATGGCTCAAAAAACGGCAACCCTTTTTCCGAAATTGTGAACGGCTCTCCAACTCCGGTAATGGCACTTGAAAAAAAAGAGAGAATGATGCGGATTCAAAAAGCCATCAATTCATTGCCCGAGGAACAAAATCAAGCGGTGGTGCTGCGTGACATCCAGGGACTATCGTACCAGGATATTTCAGATATCACCGGCCTGAACCTTGGTACGGTTAAATCGAGGCTCTCAAGGGGAAGGCTGGCACTGAAAAACCAACTTAAAGGAAGGATATAAAATGAATTGTGCCGGAATTCAGGAATTATTGTCCGAATATATCGATGGCACTTTAGATGCAAAGGCCGTTCAAGTGGTTGAAAAACACATTTCAGTCTGCGAAAACTGTAAGGAAACGCTTGCTTCATTGAATGCAATGGTTGAAGAATTGAACGCCCTTGAACCGGTGAAGGCCCCGGCCGATTTTTTAGAAAAAATCCACCAGCGCATGGAACCGCGTTCAAATATTAGCCGGCTTTTCAGGAAACTGTTTGTTCCTTTTAAAATTAAAATTCCATTGCAACTGGCAGCAGCAGCCACCGCATCTATCCTTGTTGTTATGGTTTTAAGTCTTCAAAAATCAGAATATCAGAAGATGCAGCCTCTAAAAGCGTCCAAATCCGAATGGTTCGCCGAAAAATCGAAAGCAGATCATCTAACGCCTGAATTTAAAACGAAAACAAAACCTCCGGCCCCTGTTCTTGAAGAAGTCCCGGGAAGGTTGTCGGACAGCGAACAGGGCATGCCGGCCCAAAGATCCAGGGTAAAAACACGCGTTCAACCTTCCATTCAAAGTGAATCTGAACCGTCTTCTTCTGTTTTGGAAAAGGCTATGCCATCTGTTGGAAAAGGTCAACCTGTAGAGCTTGCCCTGTTGCTCAAACCCATCGTCATCAGCCGTAGTTATGCACCTGATATGGCCATGCAAACGACGCCTTTCCCTGAAAGCGACAAAAAAACGATTGAAAAAGAAAGGACCGACAAAGATTTTTTGGAAGGAAAAATTGAGGCCGGACAGAAATACCAGGTCGACGACCTGCTCTTAAGGATGAACCATATTATTCGGCCTTTAAAAGGCAAAATTTTGTCAAAAGAATACCACAAACAAAAAGGTCGATTAACATCGATTCAAGTTCAAATACCTGCCAAAAACTATGCATCTTTTTGCAGAGAACTAACCCGTTTGGCTACTTTCAAAACCCCGCCGCCCGACCTTTCCGATAAAGGTCTTGAAATGGTAATGCTCCTAATCAATTTCACCTACCCGGAGTGACTATTTTTGGATTATCTCCAATTGAGTAAGTGTGACCCCAAAGGGTACAAGGGGTCAAGGATTCAAGGGTTCAAGTGAAATGCTTTAAAAACCACTGAAGGATCCAAGGGGTCGAGGGTCCAAGGATTCAAGTGAAAAGCAAATAAACATTCAAAGAAAGAAACCCAGATTGTGTTGGCAGGAGATTTAGGCTTCATTGAAAAAGGTGGATTGGGTACACTAAAAAATGACATCGCAGAAATCGAAAGAAGTTAAAGGCGCTGATAAAGTCTTTAAAAACAAACCCTTGAATCCTTGACCCCTTGAATCCTTGAACCCTCTTCTCCAACTAAATTGGAGAAGAATCCTATTTTTTTTGGGAACCTTTTTGCAGCCTCCTTGTCTAATGAAACCAAAGAACAAAAATTGAGACTCTTGAAATACGGCCCCTTTTGCCTGCCCAGTTAAATCCGCATTTGCTATTTAACCGGGGCCCAAACCCGGCGTCAGGTGACACATCCGGCTAAAAACGGAAAACATTTTTTAATCGTCTCAAAATACAGGAGGTAAAAAAATGATTCTCAAGAAAAAACTTTGTATCATCGTCATTCTCGCTGTTATGTTGATGACAACCGCTGTTTTGCACGCACAGCAAGAAACCAATGTTGACAAAACCTTGTCCCCTTATTTCCTGATCAAGAGCCATGACCCGAATGTGGATCGACTCCCTTTGAAATCCACACATGCTGAAGTCCATATTTCTGGGGTTATTGCCGATGTCAATGTCACACAGGTCTATAAAAACGAAGGCAAAAAGCCGCTGGAGGCCATCTATGTCTTTCCGGCATCCACAAAAGCCGCTGTTTACGGAATGAAAATGACCATCGGCGAACGGACCATCACAGCTAATATTCGCGAGCGTGAGCAGGCGCGACATGAATACAATCAGGCAAAACAGGCCGGAAAAAGCGCATCGCTTCTGGAACAACACCGGCCAAATGTTTTTCAGATGAATGTGGCCAATATCCTGCCTTCCGATGTCATAAAAGTTGAACTCAAATATACCGAACTTCTGATTCCCACAGACAAAGTTTACGAATTCGCATACCCCACGGTTGTGGGGCCACGGTACGTGGATCAGCAGTCCGATGAAACGGGTCCGGCTGATACGTGGACTTCCAATCCTTATCTCCGTCAGGGAGAACCGCCGACCTATATGTTTAATATGGCTGTCCATATTGCAGCAGGTCTTCCCATTAAAGACATTGCCTGTACTTCACACAAGACCCGGATCGATTACAAGAGTCCTTCCTTTGCCACCATTAATCTTGATCCCTCAGAAAACCAGGGCGGCAACCGGGACTTTATTTTGAAATATCGGCTTGCCGGCAATAAGATTCAAACCGGCCTTCTTCTTTTTGAAGGAGAGAATGAAAAATTTTTCCTGCTCATGATGCAGCCGCCCAAAAAGGTAAAAAAACACCAGATCCCGCCCCGTGAGTATATCTTCATCGTTGATGTATCTGGATCCATGCACGGCTTTCCTCTAAATATTTCCAAAAAATTACTCAAAGATCTCATCAGCAACCTTCGCCCAACAGATCGGTTCAATGTTCTCTTGTTTGCCGGCGGTTCCCGTTTGATGGCGGAACAATCTTTGCCGGCCACTTCCCAAAACATCACCCGTGCCATAAACACCATTGAACGACAGCGGGGGGGCGGTGGAACCCGGCTTTTGCCGGCACTTCAAAAAGCACTCTCTCTTTCTAAAACCGAAGGATTTTCTCGAAGCATCGTCATCGCTACTGACGGGTATGTTTCCGTTGAAGCAAAGGTTTTTGACCTGATGCGAAAGAATCTTGGCGATGCCAATATGTTTGCTTTCGGCATCGGCTCGAGTGTCAACCGTCACCTGATCGAAGGCATGGCCAGAATAGGAATGGGAGAACCCTTTGTCATCACAAAACCTGATCAGGCACTGATAACGGCAAAAAAATTCCGCAAACTCATTGAATCACCGGTATTAACGGGAATCAAGGTCGACTTCGGCAAATTCAAGGCTTACGACGTGGAACCGCCAAGTATTCCCGACGTGCTGGCAGATCGCCCTGTCATTGTTTTCGGCAAATGGCGCGGCAGTCCTCTCGGCACCATTTCTTTACAGGGTTACACCGGCAAACACCGCTTTTTGAAAAAAATCGATGTCTCGAAAACAAAGGCCCTGGAATTAAACTCGGCCCTTCGCTACCTCTGGGCGCGGCACCGAATCGCCTTGTTAGCCGACTACAACAGACTCAACAAACAGGACAACCGGGTCAAAGAAGTGACCAACCTTGGCCTAACCTACAACCTCTTGACCGCCTACACCTCATTTGTTGCTGTGGACACGCAGATTCGCGTTCAGGATGGGCAGACTGTCACCGTCAAACAGGTTCTTCCCTTGCCCCAGGGTGTTTCCGACCATGCGGTGGGAGGAAACAGGGCTTTTTCCAAAAAAGCGTATTCTTTCCATGGCCCTGCGCCCTCTATATTGGGCATGAAACGTAAAGTTGTTGAAGAAAGTATGGCGCAAAAAAAGGAAGATCGGCTGACCACTGAGCCTGAAATGGATGCTGCTGCCCGTGATAAAAACGTCATCGAACTGGGAGAAATTACGGTTACACGAGGTTTATCTGAAACATCCATCCGGGAATTTTTTGAAAAACAGATGCACTCATTTAATACCTGCTACAAACAGGCATTGAAAAAACAATCTCAATTGAAAGGAAAGATTGTTTTCAGACTGGTCGTAGATCCCGTCGGTCAGGTCATAAACGTTCATCTGGATAAAGATGTCAATAACGCCAAGGCGTTTGAGACCTGCATGCTTCAGAAACTTAAAAAGCTGCGCTTTCCAGCACCCAAAAAGGGGATAAAAACCGTAATTCAGGTTGCATTTCTTCTGAAATAAACATCAACCTCCATTGAGCGAAAGTCGAAGATGCCCCAAAACAAGATAGCCGTCTGCCTCAGAAATCGAGACAGGCGGCTATCTTAATATTGAATATCCTGATTATATCGGGCCACTGGAATATTTTACCTTACAAAATCTATTCCAGCCCGCTGCTTCGATAGCCTTTCAACCGTAGTCAGGTGCGAAACTTGAGTGATACCTCATGACCGTTCATTATCTCACCCGGCCATGAAAGATTTTAGCGCTTCTTCTAATTTTTTTCATATCCATAGACAGCCAAAGAAACTATGAGTCGCCTTCATTTTTGCACCAAAACAAGACGCGACATTTTTTATAAAGATCAAGATGGCAAATGGGTTATTTATCTTGATCAAGCCATTGAATGGCTTCATCCATATTGCGAAAAACCTTGAGCTGGGTGGGGAAGTCCTCTATTTCATAGAGTGTCCCCACAGTTCTTGAAAGACCATACTGAAGATCAGACGATGCCACAACCGCTGATTTACCGCCTTTACGCTCTTCAAAACGATGCGTGTACTGACCAATAAGCGATGTAAGACTCTCCATGTCTGAAGATTTGAGATTGGTCAATTTAGCGCGTCGAGCATCCCACAATGCATTCAACGTCAGCTCATGAGCTTCCCAAAATGATTTTATTGTACTTTGAATATCATCTAAAGTCAGATCACCGGTCAGAGTATAAATGACCAAGTTTTTTGTTTGGTCAACTTGTGATGTTATCGGCATCGTTCAATTTTCCTGTATGATCTGAATCTTGCATGAACTTAACCCTTGATATTTATTGTCGTTTATGTCGCTATATCAATGGCATATTAACTGGACGCGAACCGATTTGCAAGAGGAAACTATTTTGGTGAGAAAACATTCACACTTATGGATAAGGGCAATGAAAAAAAACAAACAAACCTGTTCCTGGCCAAAAGGCCATTACCGCAGGCAAAATCTATAATCCTGCCGCCCCTATATCTTCGTCGGACCCTTTTTGCCATCTCCCATGCTTCATAGAGTTCTTTCCTTGGAAGCGTTCCAGCGCGGCAGACAGCCCTTGACTCTGTGAATCCTACAACCCTTTCTTTCTCTTTTAAGGCGTTTTATCCTTTTATTTCGTTAATTCGGTCAGTGAGTTCGGGAACAAAATCGAGGATATCATCCACAACGCCAACATCCGCAGCCTGGAAAATGGGTGCCTTGGGGTTTTTATTTACGGCAACAACAAAAGGCGCGCCCTTGAGGCCGCCAAGGTGCTGGAATGACCCGCTGATCCCTAAGGCCATATAGACTTTCGGTTTGACGATCTTGCCTGAGGTTCCGACCTGACGGGATTTTTCCAGCCATTTTGCATCCACTATGGGTCTGGAGCATGAAACATCCGCACCCATGGCTTTTGCCAGATCGAATACCATCTCCAGGTTATCCTCATCTTCGATTCCCCTGCCAACAGATACTAAAATATCCGATTTGGTGATATCGACATCGCCCACTTCAGCCTCGACAATCTCCAGAAAGCGGCGAACACCTTCCGAAAGACCACCCTCCATGGCTTCGGCAGTTTTGTCAACGATGTTACCGCCGGCACTTTTACTTTCATCCGCCTTGAAAGATCCCGGGCGGATGGTGATCACGGCACCCTGGGAGATATCGCAAAGTACATGGGTGCTGACCTGTCCGCCGTATTCCTCGCGAACAGCCTTGATTTTGCCGTCTTCGATGCTTTCAAAATCGACAGCATCCGGAAGATATGCCGCGTCAAGCTTTACGGAAAGGCCCGGCGCCATATCCATACCAAAATGTTCATGGGGAATCAGAACGATCCCTTCCTTTGGCAGAATACGGGTCAGCATCGGCCGGATCATTTCTGCATTAATATAAGCCAACGCTTCATTATCGATCTTCCAGACCTCGGAAAAAGAAGACGCAACAACCTTGCACACCCCATCGAGTTCGGCGCCGGAACCTGCAATCACAGCAGTAACCGAAACATCCGAATTGAGTCTTCCGGCCGCGGTGATCATTTCAAGGGCCGTATCGTCTACAACACCATTCTTGTGTATAACATATGCAAAAACCTGTTGGGCCATTATTTGATCCCTCCTTTGGCTTTTAAGAGTTCGACGAGTTTGTCGACGATTTCATCGGTGCTCCCTTCCAGAATCTCTGCGCCCTCGCCCGGGTCAGGCACAAAATAATCGAGGCGCTTTATTCGAGCCCCGGATTCTCCGACAGCATCCGCGGCAATCCCGAGATCGCCGGAGGTGTGAACCGGTATTTCAAGTGACGCCACCTTCCGGATTCCGCGAATACCCACATATCGCGGCTCGTTGATGCCGGTTTGAATGGAAAGAACACAAGGGAGGTCGATTTCATTCATCTCCTGGTTTCCGCCGGCAATTTCACGGCCGACTATAATCTTTTTGTCATCGATAACTTCTAAAAGATTGACCAAAGAGGCATAGGGCCAGTCGAGCATGGCGGCCAGCATGCCGCCCACCTGACCTGCCCCTTTATCTGACTGGGCACCCGTCAAAATCAGATCATACTTTCCCTTTTCCACCTCTGCTTTTAAAACAGCGGCAATCCCTTTTCCATCCGATCCATTAAACGCATCGTCTGAAAGCAGCACACCGCTATCAGCGCCCATGGCCATTTCTCTTCGAACGACCTCCTCATCTTCCTCTTCGCCGACAGTAACTACGGTAACGTTACCGCCGACCTTGTCTCGAATCTGAATGGCTTCTTCAACGGCATAATTGTCCCATTCGTTTACAGAATATACCAGGTCATCCCGCTCAATATCCGTACCGTCTCTGTTGACCTCGATCTCATTTTCCGAGGTGTCCGGAACCCTCTTGACACACACTAGAATCTCCATAGTCTTTCCTCCCAATATTCAATCATCAATCAACAATCGACAATCATCAATTATATTAAATGTCGCCCAACCAGTTCCACCAGATCTATGGCCTCCATCTCCCCTTCAAAGCCGCTGGTCTTAATGGCATCTTCTATATTGACCATACAAAAGGGACAGGCGGTAACGATGACGTTCGCTCCGGCTGCTTTTGCCATTTCAACCCTGACCTGTCCCATCCGTTTGTCCTCTATAGGCTCGTAAAACAGCATCAGTCCGCCGCCGCCGCAACAAAACGAGCGGTCCTTGCAGTTTGCGGTCATTTCAACCCGTTGGATTCCGGGAATCGAATCGATGACCTCTCGCGGATCATTATAAAGGTTATTGTGCCGGCCAAGATAACACGGATCGTGATAGGTGTAGATTTTATCCGAGTTCTCAACATGTTTTAATTGGATATTGCCCGATTTGATGCCTTTTAAAATGGTCCGGCTGATGTGTTCCACCGACGGGATGTCGTTGTAGTCGTGTTTTAGCGCATTAAAGGCATGGGGGTCTGCAGTAACAATACGATTCACACCGGCATTCATGATGGCATCTGAATTTCGATCTCTTAGATCCAAAAAAAGCATCTCCTCGCCGAATCGCCTGACCTCGTGGCCACTGTCTCTTTCCGCCGGTCCCAGAATTCCGAAATCGATATTGGCAGCACTAAGAACCCTCGCTGCAGCCCGGCCGATGTCTTGTATCCGGTCATCATACGAAGTAATGCTGTCGACAAAATAGAGGGTATCTGCGGTCTCTTTTTTTCCCAGGATCTTTATGTTGAGATCTTCAGACAATTCCTTGGTCCAGTCCGCGCGTTTTTTCTCCATTTTGCCGTAAGGGTTACCGCGTTTTTCGAGGGCTCCCAAAGGTTTTTGCAAGGATTGGGGCACCATCCCGTCGTCCACCAATCCCCTTCTCACATCAACAATCTTATCGATATATTCGATAAGAACCGGACACTCCTGTTCACAGGCGCCGCAGGTGGTGCACGACCAGATTTCATCTTCTTCCAGAACTTTGCCGATAAACGGATTCAGATCCACAGGCTTACCCTTGAGCGGATATTTATTGAATGAATAGTTGCGGCACTTAATGGAGATAAATCTCGGAGAAAGCGGTCGCCCCACGGCATTGGCCGGACAGTTGTCCGAACATCTCCCGCAATCGACACAGGAATAAAAATCAAGCATGTGTTTCCAGGTAAAATCTTCATATTTCTTGACCCCGAACGATTCAAGGTCATCCAGCGCTTCTTCCTCAACCCCCCATTGAACCGGTTTGACTGTACCTTTGTCGAGTTTCATTAAAAACACATTCGGCAAGGACGTAATTACATGAAAATGCTTGCCCATGGGTAAAAAACAGAGGAAAAAGAAGAAGATCAGTTCATGTGAAAAATATGCACCCAAATGCAGATGTTGCAGCATATCCATTGGAAAGAGTCTTAACATATGCGTTGTCATCCATGTTCCGGTCAATGGCGCCAGAATCTCCGGCTTCAGTCCATTTCGAATTCGAGCTGCAAACTCGCTTCCTTCAAAGACCATATCACAGGTGACCAGTCCTGTAATCAGCAACAGGACCAGTACGGCTTCCCAGGTATGTTCTTTGCCGTATTTGGGGGGTACCTCGTACCGTTTGGGTTTAATGACGATCCGGCGATACAATGCAGCCAGACAAGCTGCCAGAATAAGTGTTCCGGCAATATCTTTTAGTACCATGTAAACCTGACCGGTCATGCCGCTCATCCCCGGCAGCACATAGCCATCTGAAATTCCGAGCAGCACAAGAGTTATGGATCGCAAAGACAGAATGACAAAACCGGCAAAGAGCGCGATATGGATAATTCCCGCATCCGGATACCTGGGATGCCGGTACTGCCCGACGGCATACTTTAACATTTTTAAAAATCGGACAAATAGACGGTCAAGTCTCGGGTCCGGAGATGCTTTAACCATCGGTTTCAGTCGCAGGGCGATGATGTAGGTAAACATCGCCACGCCAACCACCGGTATGATCAATGAGAAAATTACGGTGGGAAACCCAAGAACGAAGGCCTTTGCCGGAGATATCAAGACAGATTCCATTTTTTAATTTTCCACCCCGTGAACACGTACCTTAATCTTGACAATGAATGAACGCTCATTCATTTTTTAACAGACGACCGATTAAACTGTCAAGAAAAAGTTCAGTTTTTCATTCGATTCCAAGTTTATTTTGCTATACTAAAATCGCATAAATTACAAGCTTTCTTGACAAATATTCATTTTCATCCTAACAGATATAAACAAGAAAATTGGAATTGGCGTGTTAAAATGGGTAAAAATTATTAAATCTTCAATTATTCAATATAGAGCGTTTGCACCAGTACTTTTCTTTTGCCGTAAAAAGTACAATATTTTTATCTAAGCGCATAAAGGGGGGCCTATGACAACAGAGATCAGATATGAAGATAAATCCTGGTTAAACAGTTATGAAATAGGGGTGCCTGAAAAATTAGACTACGAAGAAATATGCCTACCGAATATTCTGGAGAGGACGGCCGGCAAATTTCCGAATAAAATGGGCCTCCTATTTGAGGGATACAAAGTGACCTATCACGAGCTCAATGTTATGGTCAACCGTTTTGCCGCAGCCTTGGATTCCTTTGGTATCAAAGAGGGTGACAGCGTTGCCATCCTTTTGCCCAACCTCATCCCCTGCGTCGTGGCCTATTACGCCATATTAAAAATCGGCGGAATCGCGGTGATGAACAACCCTTTGTATTCAGACCGGGAACTTGAACACCAATTCAATGATTCCAACTCAAAAGCACTGATAACTCTGGATCTTTTGGGAAATCGAATGATCGATTTAAGACCGAAAACAAAGATAGAACAGATTATATATACCTCTATCGGTGATTATCTTCCTTTTCCAAAGAATCTGTTGTTTCCGCTTGTGGCCAAGAAAAAAAATCTCGCGGCAGATGTTAAATCGTCTGCAAATGTGTACAAATGGAAAGATGTTCTGGCAAAAAGTTCCCCAAATCCTCCCGAGGTTGAGCTTTCGTTTGATGACGTTGCCATGTATCAGTATACCGGCGGTACCACCGGCGTTTCAAAAGGCGTTATGCTTACCCACGGCAATCTGAGCAAACAGGTTCAACAGATTGGTGCATGGTTCCCCACCTTCGACAGCAATGAAATTATGCTGGGAGCACTTCCCTTTTTTCATGTGTTTGGTCTGACCACCGCAATGAATCTGGCCATTTATTTAGGGTGGGGAGATATTCTTGTTCCAAAGCCCCAACCGGAACAGTTGATACAAGCCATTCAGAAATTTAAACCAACCTTCGTACCACTGGTACCCACCATGTATATCGGAATACTGAATCATCCACACATCGACAATATCGACCTGACGTCAATCAAAGGTTGTTTTTCAGGCAGTGCCCCGCTACCGTTGGAAGTGATCAGAGATTTTGAAAACAAAACCAACGCTGTCATCGTCGAAGGATACGGTTTGACGGAATCCTCACCGGTCACCCACATAAATCCCTTTTCCGGAGGAAAACGTAAAGTCGGGAGCATCGGGATCCCCATTTCTGACACGGATTGCCGTATCGTTGACCTCACTGACGGCAATACAGATGTTCCTTTAGGAGAATCGGGTGAAATTCTTGTTAAAGGCCCACAGGTCATGAAAGGTTATTGGAACAAGCCCGAAGAAACAGCCAGCACACTTACGGATGGCTGGCTTCACACAGGTGATATCGGCAAAATGGATGAAGAAGGATATTTTTATATCGTTGACAGAAAAAAAGATATGATCTTATCCGGTGGTCTGAATGTATACCCGCGTGATATTGAAGAAGTATTTTATGAAAATCCCAAAGTTCAGGAAGCCGCCGCAATCGGCATCCCCCACGCCCGTCGAGGTGAATCCGTCAAAGTTTTTGTTGCGCTTAAAGAAGGCGAAACCGCTACACAGGAAGAACTTATCGAATATTGCACAGACAAAATGGCCAAGTTTAAGCTTCCAACCGAAATTGAATTCAGAAATGAACTTCCTAAAACAAATGTCGGCAAAATTTTAAAAAAAGACCTCCGAGCAGAAGAAATGGCGAAGCAACGAAAAACAGATTAAATCAGTTTATATAAAAATTCGGATCATCTCCCGATTAGTTGTAGTTAATCAATGTAAATTAAGTGGGTCATCTCCAATTGAGCAGGTGTGATCCCAAAGGGTACAAGCTTGAATCCTTGGACCCTCTTCTCCAACTAAATTGGAGAAGAACCAAAAATAATATATCGCCCCTTTCCCACCATACCCGTCTCCACCTGGGTCTCGACATTCCGGCGATGCCACTCTTCTCACACGGTAAAGAACTTGATTTTTATGGAGAGAATGAATGAATGAAAATGTTGCAGGAAAGATAATGCGATTCAGGTGGCTGATTTTTATTGTGCTGGCACTTGCCTATCTTTTTGTTTATTTCCACCGCCTTTCCCTTTCCGTAGTCGCGAACGACTTGATAAAAGAGTTCCAAACAACCGCCAGTGTCATGGGTTTGCTGGGATCGACATATTTCTACTGCTATGCCTTTATGCAACTCCCCGCCGGCCTCCTCTCAGATTCATTGGGCCCTCGAAAATCCGTCACATTATTTTTAATCATCGCTTCTGCAGGAAGTATTATATTTGGATTTGCACCGACCATAAAAATAGCTTTTCTTGGAAGGGTTCTGGTGGGACTCGGTGTTTCCATGGTCTTCATTCCCACCATGAAAATCCTGTCTCGATGGTTTCACCCTCACGAATTTGCCTTCATGGCCGGTATTCTAAATGCAGTTGGCGGAATCGGGGTTCTGGCAGCAACATGGCTTCTTGCTGTAATGACCTTGTTTTTCGGATGGCGTATTTCTTTTGAACTTATTGGCTGCTGCACTTTTATCATCGTAGTGCTGGTATGGTTTGTCGTCAGGGACCGCCCCGAGGATAAAGGCTGGCCTTCCCTCGGAGAACTCGGCAAGGAAAAAGGGAAAGTCTCCGAGCCGGTAAAGCAGATACCCCTGCTCCAAGGGGTCCATCGAGTCATTTCCGAAAAATACTTCTGGCCGGTGGCCTTATGGTTTTTCTTTGATTGCGGCATATTTTTCGGTTTTGGAGCACTGTGGGGTGGGCCTTATCTGATGGATGTTTACGGCATGACCCGGGCCCAAGCCGGCACGGTGCTCAGTATGATTGCATGGGGTATGATTATCGGAAGCCCTCCTTTAGGATTTTTGTCGGACAAGGTCATGAAAAGCCGAAAAAAGCCGTTTATTCTGTGTAACTTCGTGCTGGTTATAGAACTTGCTTTTCTAAGTATTTATCCGGCCGGCCTTCCCCGGATCGCTCTGTATATTTTCTTTTTTGTTTTTTCAATTTGTGCTTCATCAGTGGTTATCTTCGGATTTACCATTATTAAAGAGCTTTTTCCCGTAGAAATTGCCGGGACTTCAACCGGAATGGTAAATCTTTTTCCATTTTTAGGCGGTGCGATCTTTATGCCGCTATTGGGCCGGGTTTTGGATGCGTATCCCAAATCCGATGCCGGTGGGTATTCCCTCGAAGCCTACTCGGTACTCATCCTTATTCTTCTCGGGTCCTCCGTTTTATCCCTGATCTGCACTTTTTTGACAAAAGAAACGTTTCAGGATAAATAATCTTCTTTATTGGATCACCTCCAAAAGAGTGGGCAATCCCGAAAGGATTCAAGGAGCCAAGGGTTCAAGTGAAATGCTTTAAAAACCACTGAAGGATCCAAGGGGTCGAGGGTCCAAGGATTCAAGTGAAAAGCAAATAAATATTCAAAGAAAGAAACCCAGATTGTGTTGGCAGGAGATTTAGGCTTCATTGAAAAAGGTGAATTGGGCACACTAAAAAATGACATCGCAGAAATCGAACGAATGTTAAAGGCGCTGATAAAGTCTTTAGAAAACAAGCCCTTGAATCCTTGCCTGTCGGAGTGAAACGTAGATCCCGCTATCGGGGCCCTGTTAAATTCGTAGACCATTTAACTGGGAACCCCTTGAATCCTTGGCCCCTACTCTCCAACTAAATTGGAGAAGAACCATAAAATTAACCCCCAAATGACTTCTCATCAATGTCCACAGCTGCACCGTTGGTGGTCAGAATGGCTTTGATCTTGCCAACGGTAATCGGGATGATCGAATAGATGAAAAATTCGGCACTTTTGATCTGCCCCTGGTAGAAGGCTGCATCTTTTTTCTTAGCGCCTTCTTCCAGCTTCTTACTTGCAATCGCTGCTCGCCAGAGTAACATCCACGCCATAACCACATCTCCGCAAACTTCCATGAACGGATGGGCAAAGGCAAAGGCATTCATCACGTTGGGCGACATGGCTGTCATCCCCATATGAAGGGCCACCTTTCCCAGTTTATCGACGATCTCTTCCAATTTTGCGGCCAAGTCTTCCAGTCCTTGGACATCCTTTGCCATGGCGATGGATTTTTGGATCTCTCCCAGAAGATCCATCACCGGTTTTCCTTTGTTGAGTCCCAGTTTTCTCCCCAGAAGATCCATGGCCTGAATTCCGTTTGTCCCTTCATAAATCATGGTAATTCGGCAATCTCGCAGGAGTTGTTCCATGGGGTAATCTTTGATATACCCATACCCCCCATACACCTGAACACCGTGACTGCAAACCTCAAAAGCCCGGTCGGTGACATATCCTTTGGCAATGGGAATGAGGACGTCAATGATACCCTGATATGTTAATTTTTCTTCCGCATCTTCACAAATTTTGACCTGGTCTTCACACATCCCAACATAATATAGAAGGCTTCGTATCCCTTCAACATATACCTTCATCATCATTAACTGGCGCCGCACATCAGGATGCTGGATAATGGGAACCGAAGACGCATTCTTATCCATCATCTGTAAAAGATTTTTACCTTGTATCCGCTGTCTGGCATAATCCACAGCGTACATGTAAGCAGACGACGCACAGGCCAGCCCCTGGAGACCCACAAGCAGACGGGCTTCATTCATCATCAAAAACATGGCACGCATGCCTTTGTTCTCTTCACCCAATAGCATCCCCCTGCACTTGCCTTTACCGCCAAGCATAAGGGAGCAAGTTGAGTTGCCATGAATTCCCATTTTCTCTTCAATACCCGTACACACCACGTCATTGAACTCTCCAAGACTTCCGTCGTCATCGACCCATATTTTAGGCACAAGAAACAATGAAATGCCCTTGCTTCCTTCAGGAGCGCCTTCGATGCGGGCCAACACCGGATGAAGGATATTTTCGGATAGATCGTGTTCTCCTCCGGAGATAAAAATCTTGTTCCCGGTAATGGAATAGGTCCCATCATCATTCTTCACCGCTAAGGTCGTTAAGGCGCCCACATCCGATCCAGCCTCAGGCTCCGTAAGTAGCATGGTGCCGGTCCACTCTCCGGAGTACATCTTGTTAAGAAAGAGCCGTTTCTGTTGTTGGGTGCCAAATGATTCAATCAGTTTTCCGGCACCGTGGGTTAGCCCCGCATACATCATAAAGGCATAGTTTGCACCCACAAGGTAATCACTGGCCGCCAGAGCAACCGTTGTGGGCATTCCCTGTCCACCCCATTCAGGGTCTTCAGTCATGGCAACCCACTCACCGTCCTTTAGGAGTTCGAAAGCTTTATGAAAAGACTCCGGAACGGTCACCTTGCCGTTATCAAATTGGCATCCTTCCTGATCACCCAGCTCCCGGGTGGGAAGAATCTCCTTGATCGCCAGATTGCGCGCTTCTTTGACAATCATATCCACCGTCTTTTTATTAAAATCCGCAAACAATTCGGTTTTGCTTAGATCTTCTACCTGAATCTGTTCGTGAAGGACAAAATCAACATCCCTTCTATCTGCGATGTATTGTGCCATTTTCTAATTTCTCCCTCCTCTTGATGACGTCTACAACACTTAAACGTATGGAAAATACGAATTCATAAACCACGGTCGTCGTTATGACCGATCCCCCTCATAAAAAGATCTACAAGAGGATCTGCCATGGTAACGAGATCGTAATTTGAACCTGCGTGGAGCCAGGTGTTGATCACTTCATCCACGGCACCCAGTATAAAACGTTTCACAAGTCCCAGATATAAATTTCTGCGGATGACCCCTTCTTCCTGTCCCTGCTCAACAATTTCTGAGACAATATCAAGATACATCTTCGACATCTCTTTTATTTGTTCTTCAACCAGGCGGCTGTTCTGGTGCGTTTCAGCCCGAAAGACCATTGCCATGTTTCTGTCGTTCTGAAATTCCTCGAGATGTCGATGAACCAAGTTGCGAAGTTTATCAACAGCAGTATCCGCTCCGCCTACTTCCTCTCTGAAGCGGGCGAAAACCTGTCTGGCCTTATAACTGAAAAACTGGACCAGGATATCCTCTTTATTTTTGAAATAAAGATAGATCGTACCATCGGCAACCCCCGCTTCCTTAGCAATTTGCGAAACCGTTGACTGGAAAAAGCCCTTCTCGGCAAATACCTTGACGGCTGCTTCGAGGATCCGATGATATTTGTCGTTTATTTTTTCTTTGGTAGTAATAACAAACCTCCCTGACCCGGATATTTCATGAGATACTAATAAGTAAATTATCCATTCTTAAAACTTTAGCTCACTTTAGTCACTTTCAACTTTAGCTCACTTCACTTGAAACTTTTTCCGGTTTAATATCAAAGTCAGCATATCAATAAAATGTCGCGTAGGATTTGTATTATTTCACAATATTATGAATGAACGCTCATTCACTATCAACCGGCTTGAAAAATGTCAAGAAAAATTGTCAAATGCTATGTTCGATAAATTAATAGATACTAGATAATAAATGGAAGTTATTAATGGAGAAACTGGGAAATGCGAATGGATTTGAGCTCAAAATCTTTATTTATCGAAATGAACAATTGTTCATTTTATCTGAATCTTGTATGAAATATAAAAACCTCCGACTCGTGCAAGATTCAGGTTTTAGATTTTTGTCCTAAATTGGTGTCCATCCATAAATGAGGATTTTTGCTCAAGATCAAAGCATGTGAAAAAAATAACCGTATGCATATGTTTAATTTTCCTAGGATTATTTTTTGAACATAACGCAGAGATTGGGCAAAAACACCATTTATGGATGGACACTGGTTATTGCAACAAAATTCTGGAAATTGTATCTGGATTTTCTTTAGAAAATATCCTGTTTGATAATGCAATGATTTCCAACTCCTTGTCGCCATTATTTTTTACGGAATGTACGACCCCTTCATTGATCTTTACCAATACTGCTCCGGATTCTGTAAATTCCTTTTTCGAAATTTCATCTGAATCTTTTTTTGCCCACGCCAACGTCCATGTATCCAAATAACCGATGATTAACATCTCTTTGCTTTGATAATGATAATGATTCCCACGAATTGAACCCGGACAGATTTTTCCAAAATGGATATTTTGAATTTTATCGAGAAATTGCATATCCGTATCGGGGATGTTGTATAACGCACCTCTTGTATCACCGTAATTTTCAAGTTTTGTGATCTCAATATCTTGCATTAGTCTTATCCAATCTATGCCCTAAGTTGAGCGTTTCAAATTTTAAAAGGGTATAAAATATCTTTTATTTTTAATGAATTATCTCCATTTATATTTTTAAAATTTAAAACCCTCTGGGATTGCCGATCTTATCGCATCTACTGTGTCAGATGCCGTCCCGCATAGCTGACTATAGCGGAACGACATCTTCCTTGTATCTGCGGCAACCTCGACAATCGCTCAACTTAAGTATGCTTTAAAAGGTTTTTGCTAGGCCGGGCGATACTACAAATCTTCAATTTTCAATTAAGTTCAAGTTCTTTCAGCAAAAATTTAATTATACCTGAAGCGGAAATGTTTCAAAAATCTAAAGTATTACCGAAACTTGAGAATTATAAAAACCGGAATCCCTCAGCGCTTAGCGCTGCCACCGCCTCAGTTGCTTTGTCCGCCTTAACCAAAATATAATCGGTGTCGTAAGTCGATATGGCAAAAATACTGTTCTGTGCTTCTGCCAACACCTTTGAAAGTTTTGCCAGAATTCCAATCGTATTCAGGTCTAACGGTCCTGACACCTTGATACATGACCAACCCTGATTACAACGTTCACTATTCAAGGTCAATGAATTACGGCACACAATGGAAAGTTCTTCTTTTGTTTTAACAATGTTGAAAAACGCTTCCCCAAAAACCTCATCCGGGATCTTGGCAGAAGGGCTGAGGCGGTGTATTGTAAATGTATCGTCTAACAGTTCCAGTCTCAATTCAGTCATTCCTTAGCTTCCTCACAGGTGCTTTTATTATCCATTTTTAAAACTTTAGCTCACTTCAAACTTTAGCTCACTTTACTTGTAACTTTTTCTATTTTGATATCAAAGTCAGCATATCAGCAAATAATGTCAAGTAGGATTTGAATTCCTCAAGATGTTAGTGCCCGTTCACCGAGATTGCCGTATCGATGGTAGTCAAAACAAATGCTTTGCTCCTGGAAATACTGCAACAGCTCGACCCTTCCTTCCATGGAAACTTTTGATCGAGAAATAAAAAATCCGGTTTCTGCCGCTGCCTGAAATATTTTGTCGGGCACACGATCCGGCGATGCATAACGGATACGATGAATCTCGGGTATCATCTCAATCAGATCTTCGTCGTACTGATGGGTGATTGGCACATCACCCAAAAACTGCTGACCTTTTCTACTGTATAAAAACGTTGTAACCGTATTGTCCAACGCTGTAGGCAGGCTCACGGAAGTCTCGCACCCGACAATCTTTGCTGCAGCAATTCTTGCCAGTACATCGAACAGGCTGTCGTTCTGATGGACACGAATGACCACTGTCCCAATGGGAAGGTAGCGAACCAGATTATCCTGCCCTCGCAGATGAAAGTAATCTTTTTCTTGGGAGAATTCCTGTTCCCAATGATACAGATAGCTTTTGACGGCCCGGATAATCTTGAAAAGATCTGTCTTAAACGCCTCCAGCCGGCCCCAATCGTGCTTCAGTTTCCATTCTTGAACCAGCTGCAACAGGGGATAATCGTTTTGAATGGCGCCTGCCGAAGGAAATCCAACATCCTCAAAATCCATGAATTGAAAAACGAAGTTGGGTCCCCCGGCCTTGATGCCGCCCCCCAGCGCTGATTTGTCCATACCACCAAAAGGCTGTCGCAAAACAATGGCGCCGGTGGTTTGACGATTGATGTATAGATTTCCGGCTCTGATCCGTTTTTTCCAGTAGTCATGCTCCCGCCGATCGAGACTCTCCAGGCCAGACGTCAATCCGTAACCGGTCTGGTTGACCATTTCGATGGCATGCCCCAGATCTTTAGCACACATCACCCCTAACAATGGGCCGAAAAACTCGGTGAGGTGGGTGAAACTTCCAGCCTGCACCCCCCATTTTATCCCCGGCGTCCACATGTGGGGGTTGTTGTAGACATTTTTAGGTTCAAGCGCCCAGGATTCACCCGGCTCGAGTTGGGTCAGGGCACGCTTCAGGTCACCCTTTGGAGGTTGAATCAATGGCCCCATTTTGTTTTCAAAATTCCAGCAAGAACCGACGGCGATACTGCCGGCAGCATCGATCAATTGCTGTTTGAAGGCTTTATCCTCATAGACTTCTCTTTCTAAAATCAGCAATGATGTGGCACTGCATTTTTGACCGCAGTTACTAAAAGCCGACTGAAGCACATGTTTGATGGCCTGGGCTCTATCAGCCATGCCAGTGACAATGGTTGCGTTTTTACCTCCGGTTTCAGCCGTCAAAAAAACAGAAGGCCTTTGTTTTAAAAGAGTCATTCCGGTATCCGTACCGCCGGTCATAATAATGAAATCCACATCCGGATGTTGGGCAAGTTTTGCACCGGTTGCCGAACCGGAACAAGGAAGGAACTGCAAAACATTTTTGGAAACGCCGCCGTTCCAAAAACATTGACACAACTGCCACGCCGTAAGGACCGCAGCAGATGATGGTTTGAATATCACCGTGTTGCCGGCAGCTAAAGATGCTATGATCCCGCCACAGGGAATGGCAATGGGAAAATTCCATGGGGAAACAACCAACCCCACCCCTTTGCCGCGGGTTTGGACATTTTTCAAATCAGAAAAGACCCTGGCAGAAAACGGATAGTATTCGGCAAAATCAACGGCCTCCGAAACTTCAACATCGGCTTCCGAAAAAATCTTTCCCGTATCGGCAGCAGCAGCTCCCATAAGATCTCCCCTGGCCTTGCGAAGTTCCACGGCCACCCGAGAAAGGACTTCATGGCGCTGTTCCATGTTTTTGGAGCGCCACCCATCCGGATCGTCTCTGGCCGTAGCCAAAGCATGGTCCACATCTGTATCAATTGCCTCGACATAGGACGCCACACAGATTTCTTCCGGTAACCGGGAATGATCCATGCACAATCTCCTCTGCCGGTCTTTATAGATGTCGCCCCCTGCCCTCACCAAAGGTATATGAATGGGTTTATCTGGCTCATGTTTAAACCATTTCTTTCGGATAGCTTCGGCCCATGTTCGATTTGAAGACAGGGACCAGTCCGTATCCGGCTCGTTAATAAATTCGTTTTCATAAAACGTCCCCATTTTTTCAATGATCGAGTCCCTGAGACGGTTCTGAATCCGGTTCGGCGCATTGCTGACTTGATCTTTATGCCGACAGGAAGCAACAAATTGTTTTCTCAAAAACTCCCATTCTTTAGAATCTGTTTTGAGATTAAACGAATACCGCAGAAAATTTTCCGCTTCTGTATTTTCATCCAGCCGGCGGATCAGATAGGCAATGGCATTAATGAACTGATCTTTCGTGGCAACCGGGGCGTAAAGCATGATATCGCCGGGGATTTCCTGAATGGCCCGGCGTATGTGGTCTGCCATTCCCTCCAGCATTTCAAATGAAAAATGATCGGCAACATTATTTTGCATCGCCAGTCGATACGCATACGCCAGCTCAAACAGATTGTGGGAGGCAATCCCCAGATGAACCGCCCGAATATTATCCGGCGCCATGCCATAATCGATCATTTTTTTATAATTGGCATCCACATCAAGTTTGTTATCATATAGCGCCAAAGGCCAGTTGCGTATCGCTGATTCCAGTTTTTCCATCTCCATGTTGGCACCTTTGACGATGCGAATTCTGATTGGAGCCCCACCATTTGCAACCCGCACTTTGGCCCAGGCCGTAAGTGATTGCTGTACGGCATATGAATCCGGTAAATAGGCCTGCAATGCAATGCCCGCCGCATAATTTTTAAATGCATCCTGTTCCAGGGTTTGCTTAAACGCGGCAACGGTAATCTCCAGATCTCGGTATTCTTCCATATCAAGGGTTATCAGTTTCGGAACCATTGTCCCGTTGTTTCGGCGATAAAGATTGTCTCCGGCGGCCTCGTATAGCAAAAAAAGCCGTTCTTTTAAGATTTGGACCGTATGCTCAAATGCCAATGGTTCGATTTGGGAGTAGATGGTGGAAATTTTTATAGAAATACATTCAATCTCGGGATCTTTCAAATCGCTGATATATGTATCAAGACGCTCAAGGGCTTCTTTTTCTCCAAACAGAGCTTCTCCCAAATGATTGATGTTCATCTGGACATTCTGTTTTTTTCGTTTCTGCAAATGTGCGTACAAGGCGTCGGGTTCGCCCGGAATAATGGCGCGGCTGCTGTCATGGCGAAGTTTTTCAATGACTTTAGGAACTGAAATGCTGGGAATGTAACGACCCAAACCAAGAAACATTTGTACCAGAAGTTTATCCACGGATGAAAAAAAATCGGGTACGCCATATTTTCTAAGCAAGCTGTTGATTTGATCTGCTACACGGCTGGGGTTGTGGGACCTGAAGCTTTGATCAATCATTTTGGTAAGAATAACTTTGTCCAAAGGATGGATCAACAGCCGCATCATTTGTTCGGCAATCCCTTTTTCTTCAGCCGTTAACAATTCATTGGCCCGATTTTGCCAGGCTTTAGCAAGATCAATGGCTTCATTTATAATTGTCTCATCATGTTGAGGATCCATGGAATTTTATCCCTTGTAACCAACTTGAAACATATTCTTGACAGGCTTACGTTGAGCTTATAACCTCGACTGAGCGTAAACAAAACTGAGAACGATCATAATATACTTATTTCACTGAGTATTCTGATGATTCGACTAAGTTTTAATATCTCTACCATCAGTGAGATATGAATTCTGCTATTTTATCTCGTTTTTGTTTACCCTTTGGAAAAGTCGATGATACCCCATCTCCTTTGTTATCAAGGGCTCGCAGTAGACGACTACGGCGTCACCCTTGATGCCGCGAATATGAGGAATCCTCGACTTTCGCTTGATTGAGGTAAATTCAAGGCCGTTAATCGATAGCTTTGTAACTTCTCAAAAAACG
The DNA here is from genome assembly GCA_937998305.1 of uncultured Desulfobacterales bacterium. Taxonomy (GTDB): domain Bacteria; phylum Desulfobacterota; class Desulfobacteria; order Desulfobacterales; family UBA11574; genus UBA11574. The sequence continues at coordinate 23,231 of CALLDL010000223.1, forward strand.
ATGGAGACCACTGGTGATAAAATGTAAGAGATCTATTCAGGAGCCAAAGTGAAATGACCGACATTTATAAATTTTTAGACGACCATCAAATAGAATACGAACGCCATGATCACCCCCCGGTTTATACAGTTGAGGATGTCAATCGCATTGTCCCCCCGCTTCCGGCGGCAAAAACAAAAAGTCTTTTTTTACGTGATGCAAAAGGCTTAAGGCATTTTATGGTTATTGTAAAAGGTGAGAAACGGGTCAACCTGAAAGCATTTCCGGATACACTGAACAGCAGCAGATTACGTTTTGGATCACCAGAGCGCTTGAAGAAACATCTGGGTGTGGATCCCGGTTCGGTCTCCCTTTTTGCCGTCGTCAACGATATCGGTAAGGCTGTCGAACTCATCATAGACAGCGCTTTATGGAAATCGGATGCTTTTCAGTTCCATCCCCTTGTCAACACCAGCACCTTGGTTATTTCAAGGGACAACATCAAACGATTTCTGGATAAGACCGGACACGACGCTCAAATACTTGATGTCCCCGGATTGTAGCAACTTAGTGCTCTAATTCATAAATACGATGACATATTTTTATCTGGACAATAGCCCGTATAAACTGAAGTCCAAAAGTTTGAAGTTTGAAGTTTAAAGTGCCTAAAGTGATCTAAAGTTGAGGAACGCGCTTTCAGCGGGGTCAATTACAATCAAAATTGATAGAATACCTTAACTTTAGGCACTTTAGCTCATTTTAGGCACTTTAAACCTTTACATACATAGAATGAAAAAACTAAGTTATAAATACGTAACCATATTTACGAATACATGTACTTAGTTTGTATGGCAGGCGATACATTTAATCTCTATACTGGCATCCTTGGGCAGCCTGCTGACTTCTACCACCGCTCTTGCCGGCCGATGCTCTGAAAAATAGTCGGCGTATATGTCGTTGAAAGCGGTAAAATTGTTCATATCAGTTACGAAAACATCCACGGCAGCAACATGATTTAATTCGTATCCTGCGGCCAGCACGATCTGCAAAAGGTTCTCCAGTGCCTGTTTGGCCTGAGGAACAAAATCAGAACTGACCAATTCGCCGGTCTCTGGTTCTATTCCGAGCTGCCCGCTCACAAAAAGCCAGGGCGCCACGGTTATCCCCTGGGAATACGGTCCGATGGCAGCCGGCGCTCGTTCGGTTTGAATCACTTTGCACGTCATGATATTCTCCCTTATTGCCATTCGCCTATAGTCACTGCTTACTGGTCATTCGTCACTGGTCACCCATATCGAACTTAGGGGCTTAGCCCCAATTGGAATAATGGAGTAATGGAATGATGAAATGATGGGTTTAAAGGATTTTTTGACAATTATAATAGTTTATCTCCGCTCTTATTCCCAATATTCCAGCATTCCAACATTCCATTCTTCCATACCGGCGGTATGAATAAATTGCCATTAAAAGACTTGTGATCTCGAAAAGTTGCAGATTTTCCGAGACATAATACTACCAGTCATAAAGAATTTCCCAGTGATCATCAAAGGACGGATCTTTCTGTGTGTAATGATGCGACAATGTTTTACCTTTTCCCGTCCCAGTATTCTCGCTTTCCTTCCAATACCTCAGGTAAATGGCCGGTAGTAAATTCAAGGCGTCTTGGGAACTGACCGATTTTCCTCCATCCTCCAGCCACACTTCTTTTTGCTCGATCACTTTCCAGATGGTGCCGGACACCTTGCTTCTGACCCGTTCACCCACGTGGGGAAGCGCCAGCTTTTCCCTGAGTTCTTTGAATTTGTATGCCGATTGCTCCCCGTAATCCAGAATTCTTTCACCAAATATCATGATACCAATAGCCCCCAGGGGAGCGGTGATAATAATCGACAGAACTGCAACAGCAAGAATTACCTCACCGGCTGCCACACCGGCGGCAAGGGGAACTGCACCAATAGCAGCTTGCACGGTGGCTTTGGGAATATATGCTACCACACAAAAAAGCTTTTCCTTCCAGTCATAAGGCGTTCCAAACAAAGACACATAGGTGCCGACACTTCTGAAAACAAGCCCAACAAAGATAACGATTGCCCCGGCCAACCCAGCTTTCCACGCCACATGAATGTTAACCTGAGCCCCAACCAGAACAAAAAGTAAAAGTTCCGCAAAAATCCAGAGCTTTTTGAGCTTCTGAGAAATAAGATGCGCAATCGGCTCGGCCTTTTCCAAAATAATAAAACCGATGGCCATCACACCCAAGAGACTTGCAACAGGCACATGCTCTTCTACAACCGATTCGAGCCATGTCAGTAAAATCGCAACCCCCATGACCATCATGGTGCGTTTAGGGGGACGCCAGTCATACTTTGTAAAAAGCCGACACAAAAAATATCCCGGAATGAGTCCAATGATAATCCCCAAAACAATGGAAATCGGAATATCAGCCAGTTGCAAAAAGATGTTCGTCTGCTCTCCACCGTACATGCCCAGAAATACGGTAAAAAGAACAATGACGAAAACGTCGTCCAGTGCAGAGGCCCCAAGGATTAGGGTTGGCATTCCCTTTTTGGCTCCCCTCCCCCGATCCATAAAATCGATCATTAGCGGCACAACAACAGCGGGTGATACCGCTGCCAGTATGCACCCCAGGATGGTGGCCTCGAGATAGGTGATATGGAGCAATTTGGGTGCAACGAGCACAACACCGACAATCTCAAAAACAGCCGGAACCGCACTCATCGTGACGGCTGCACTTCCGACGCGGTTCAAAGCATCGCGACGGAGTTCAAATCCTGCCCTGAGCAAAATTACGATGAGGGCTATTTTTCTGAAATCTCCCGAAACTTTCATCATTTCAGGAGACATGAAGTTCAACACATATGGTCCGACCAGAACCCCGATAATCAGCATTCCGATCAGACCGGGGAGTTTGATGCGTTTGAAGAGGTAATCAGCACTGAGTCCGAAAATAATAATGAGCGCCAGACCAAAAGCCATATCTACCTCTTTTTAACCTCAATCGCTAATCAGTTTTTTAATCTCATCCAGAAGCGGTGGTATCAGCGGACGCCATTTTGGCTGAATGGCATTGTCCCCATGCCAGTTAAATTCAACAGCATCAAATTTTTCAGGTATGATATGTGTTTCACCGGCGCCATATTTATGTTCCGGATAATACTCTACCCAGAGCATGCGATGGGGATCGATTTTAAATTCCTTTGCTACAAGAGTGGCGATGTGACTGCTGCAGCTTCTGACCGACATTTTGCTTTCTTTGACATCGGAAACCACAACGATCATCGGCCTTATATGCATCAAGCCCTTTTCATTCCCCTTTTTGAGGTCATAGATGCGGAGCCTGCATTTTCCACTACCAAGTTTTAGCTTACCGCCCCATCCACTCCAGGAGTATATATCATCGTAAATCAGCATTAAATCTCGTTAAGCAGTTAAATGATTGGGTGGTTAAGTGATTGTTATCATAGCAACACGGTGGATTGTTGACAAATAATTCCTTTTCAACCGCTTGGCAATGCATTAGCACCTATGGTTCTTGTCCCGATAAGTCGGGAGAATTGTCGATAGGACTTTAGCCAAACCTTAAATTCTTTATGATTTATCGGAATTTCACTCGACCTCTTGAATCTTTGAATCCTTTTAGGATCAACCGCTCTTTTGGAAATCATCCACAATTATCAAGTGTCTGTTCAAAAGTAAAGAATCCTGGCCCAAAGGACCAGGCTTTGGTTTACCCCTAAAAGGGGCTGTTTCCCTGAAAGCCAGACAAGTTAAAAGTGCCTAAAGTGATCTAAAGTGCCTAAAGTTATGGAGTCGCTTCGCTCCGCTGATTTTAT
>CALLDL010000224.1 GCA_937998305.1 uncultured Desulfobacterales bacterium
AATCAGCGCCAAGAGGTTGCAAGAGGAAAATTAACAAAGGAATACCGAACATTTCGGCAAATAGAGCCAGGATAAAAGCGGAGAACATCCCTTTTGAGCGCCACTCGATTCGATCACGAAAGGGCAAAAATAAGATAAAAATTATAAATATAGCTGCATGGATTACGATGGCAGTTTTTATCCCCCAATGAGTCCTAAGATATGTAACTGCAGAAGGAGGCCCCGGAGCATCCGAAAAGTGCCCCCAATAAAGATAAATAAATCCGAAAATTAATAAGATACCTAAAGTGTAATAAATACCTTCTTTAATCAGGTTTGCCCGATTCATGATTGGCCCCCTCCCGTTTATCCTTGGGTTCTGTTTGATTATGAATACATAAAAGCATCCATCAAAAAGGGTATATGCGGTTGGGCCATCGGAAATCGGGTGTGGGTCAGCGAGGTCAGCAATCGAGAGAAGAACAAAATTAGGAGGAAAAAAGCATATATGGTTATCCAATGACGGGAAGGTAAATACTACAATGTAGTATATTGCGTCAATAATTATTCCAGGTTTTTGGAATAATTCAACCTTTTGTTAAATTTTGATATGAGAGTATCACAAGTTCACCAATATTGTAGATATCATCTTTTGGCAATAAAAAACCCCAACGCAGTACCGGGGGCATTTATGCTTTTTCGAGGATAATTTTTATTAGATTTGATGACGTAAGATGCAAATTATTGTGATGATGGGTTCATAGTCGCAATCTAAAATTCAGCCAAAATGTGGATTGCGCAGTCTAATATATAATCTTGGAGAAACTGAATTAGTGGATTATTACACTTGAGATATAAAATGAATTTCACAAGAATTCAGGAGATTCAAAAGTGCTGATATGTTGGAGATATCAACGGTTTTGTAGAGGGTGAATTATTGCAAATAAAAAGATAGAGGCGATTAAATGATTGTTGCCTAATCCACAAGATACAGATGAAGGGATTTTCATGGATATATTTTAGAAATTCCCTGCCCATTCCATTTCATATCTTTCTATTCAACCAAAAACACCGCATGTTTTTTTTGATTTCAATAGCACTACCAAGATTTTCTTTGATTTTCGATTGATCGCCTCTCTGATTGACAAAGCCCAATCTATTATATACTAATTCGATATTCTTAAAAGATGCTTCGCGAACCTTCAGCAAACAACTTTGATTGACGGGCTCGGGAAATAATTAATCGTTAGTATCAAAGTGGCAGCGGTATGACCAAAATCAGATCTGATAAAACGGAATCGAAAAAATATCTTTCTTACCAGATACTCCTGTTAGCCGCATTTTTCTTATCCGGGGCAACAAGTCTGGCGCTTGAAGTTGCCTGGTCAAAAGAGCTTTCGTATTTACTCGGTGTTGACATTTATGCCACGACTACCGTCGTGACCGCTTTTATGGCTGGTTTGGGACTTGGAGCGATTTTGGTTACTCGCTTCTATAAATGGGCCCGAGCGTCAATCAGAACCTATGGTTTTCTACAGCTCATTATTGGAGTCTGCGGACTGATTTCAATCCCACTGTTGCGCTCAACGATGCCGCTATTTTCTTTTTTATATGACCAGCTCAATTATAATAGTCAGCTGTTTTTACTGGTCCGATTTATTTTTGTTTTCGGACTAATACTTGTACCGGTGATTTTAATGGGTATGACCCTACCGATCGTAGTCGGTGCATCTTTTGGCCGGATTAAAGGTCGATTCTCCTATCTGGCCGGACTGCTGTACGGTACGAACACTGTTGGAGCCGTAGTTGGAACTCTGGTAGCCGGCTTCATTTTGGTGCCGAATATCGGCATACTCAAAACCTGCATGTCGATCGGCATAACGGACCTGCTGATCGGTGTGATCATTTTATGGTTTTCAAAGAAAAAATTGCAAACCACTGCGACGCAACAGAAGCAGGCCCTGAAAACAGAAAATGTAAAGCCCTCGCGGGATCCTATAGTTTCCGGGGCTTTCCGCCGCTTGTTCGATCGATTCTATTCCTGGCCGGGATTTATTTTTCTTCTGTCCGGGATGGCGGCTCTCGCTTTCGAGATCATCTGGTTTCGCCTTCTTGCCCGCATCATGGGTCCGAGCGTGCATGCTTTTTCGATGATGCTGGCGGTCTATCTTTTTGGAATCGGGATGGGGAGTGTTATCGGTTCACGCTGGGTGAAACGTATCGAAAACTACCGACTGGCCATGGCAATATTACTGTTTGCCATCGGTATCGGACCTTTATTAACGCTGCTGTTTGTTAATGACCTACCCATATGGTACGGTCGATTATTTGTCAACTTTTCTACTGGAGCATTTACGTTCCGGAATCTTCTGATACAAGGGGTGATTGCGTCATATTTGATATTGCCAGCTACTATCCCTCTGGGAGCTTTTTTCCCGGCAGTTACCCGCGCGTATAATCACGAAATTAACCGCAGCGGACACCGTGTGGAGCGGTCGGTTGGCAGGCTTTACTTCTACAACACCCTGGGGGGAGTAGCCGGTAGCCTGCTCGCCGGATTCTGGCTGGTTCCCACCATTGGTATTAAAAACAGCCTTATCAGCGCAGGTGGCTTCACCCTGGTTTTGGCACTAATAATCTTTTTTATCTCTCTTAGAGATACGTGGCAGAAGAAAATGGCATATTGCCTGGGTATTGCTGTTGCTGTTGTTCTTTTTATTGCAAATATTCCCGGACTCAATCATACGATCCTCAATGTCGGCCTGTATTCCGAAATGATCAACAAAGACACCTTTGAAAGCAAGATTGGTCCGGCCGGCCCCACTCTGGGAAGACTTCTATTTTTTCAAGAGGGGATTAATAATAGCGTGGCGGTAGTAGCAAACAAATTCTACGACGGCAACCTCACGCTGCATCTAAACGGGAGCTGGGTATCGACTACTGAGATCCACGGCCGTCTTCATTTAGAATTTCTCGGGCACCTTCCAATGCTTTTCGCTCGGCAACCAGAAACAATCGCTGTTATCGGTTACGGAGCTGGTATCACCACCGGTAATGTTCTCCTCTACCCGGATGTGAAAAGAGTAAACATCTTCGAGCTTGAACCAGGAGTGATAAACGCGAGCAAGTATTTTGAGCATATCAACGGCAAACCTCTCCAAGATCAGAGAGCTCACTTATATATGGTGGACGGCCGAAGTCATATTACCTACGAAAATTTCAACTACGACGTTATAACTTCTGATCCGATCCATCCTTATGTTGCCGGTTCCGCCAATCTGTACACAAAGGATTTCTACCAGATTACACGGAAACATTTAAAACCCGGTGGCATTTTTTGCCAATGGATTCCACTGGTTGGCCTATCTCCGGATTCATACAATATCATTTTGAATACCCTACACGATGTTTTCCCACACATAGCGCTGTTTTCTTTTTTCGGAGAATCAGTGGCGATTGCTTCCGGCGAACCATTAAAGATGAAATGGCAGGAGCTGGAAAAAAGGTTTTACAGTCCTTCGGTTTATCGCGACTTTCAGTCGATTGATATTCATAATCCGTTCAACCTGGTTGAATTCTATCTGGGTGGAGAGCACCAGATTGATACCTATCTGCGTGATGTTGAGAAGGTGAACACCGACGACAACGTCTGGCTCGAACACCGAATACCGATGGATATGTTCGATCTATCTCACGGAAACCTTTTTTTCATGCTGCGCGCGAAAATCAAAGACGATAATCGCAAATCTCTCCGGAAAATCTTCTCCGGTATTCCTCTGGAACAGCTGGATACTGAGTTGGCAACACTATCAAAAGAAGGTGACCTCTATTATCAAAAAGCTGAAAAAGCCAGGCAGGATAATGATTTGGCCAGAATGGAAGAATACTACCGTCAGACCTTTTCGGATTTTAATTCCAAATATTACTATCAGGCAGGCTTGAAGCTCGCCGAATATCTTCATTCCCAATACCGGTCAGAGGAAGCCCTCGAAGTCACAGCAATACTTCAAAAAAATAATCCAGCCTTTCCTGATGCGTATCTGTTGGAAGCTCAAATAAGAATTAAAATGGGCGAAGGCAGGAAAGCAAAAGAAACTATTAATCGGGGTTTAATGTATAATCCCGATAACCTGGACCTTAAAAATTTACTGGGAGAAATTTGACTTAAGGCTACCTCTACGCTCGCCTTCGCAAAATTATCCTTACTGGCACGTTCCAAGAGTAAGCTAAAGAGCAATCAAGTAGCGCATGATATCCTACACATCATCAACTTACAGATTGAGAATATCACTAAAACGGGAATGTTGTGATATCATCCCCATTTTTGTGGAATTGACACCAACTTAACGGGCAGCATCTCACTTCACTTTCCGAGCCGTAATAATGCTGCCTCCATCTGGTAGGATCATACGCCTAAAGCCTTCAAAGTCCACCTCTTCCAGCCACTCCTTATGTTCTTGTTCTGTATAGGCTTGGCCTTCATCATATACATTAACGAAAACTATATTAAAGCTCACCAATTCGGGAGGCGAAGTACGTGAATTATCGATAATGCCACCCCCCCTGATGAAGATTTTACCACCGGGATTCATTGCCCTGCTGACATTCTTGAGAGCACGACGAACATCATCAGGTGAAAGAACCTGTAAGAATGCGGTCATTACCGCAGCATCATACGAACCGGGTAGTTGGTCACGAACTACATCGGCCGCTATTACTTTAATCCTGTCCCCGGCACCTGCTTTATCAATAAAGTGCTGCGTGACTGGAGTGACTGTCGATAGCTCTACAACTGTCGCTTGAATATTAGGAATAGCGTCAGTCACTGCGATAGCCAATCCACCGGAGCCACCGCCTACATCTAAAAGTGTGCGGTATGAAGAAAAGTCATATCTGGCAATCAGATCACGGCCGTATTCGATGGCATACGGATGCTGGCCACGAAAGAATTGTTGCAACTCATCTTTCGACATGCTTTGGTAGTCGTGACTCGCCTGCGGCACTCCCGTCCGAATAGACTCCGCAGTTTTGAGTGCAGCACTCCACAAATCGGAAAGTTGCTCGTGTATATCCACTACGCATGATGGATCGCCCCTTACTAGAAAACGATTGGCTGTGTCGGTATTGCTGAAAAACTCCCCTTCCACATTCAAAAGGTCCGCAACCACAAGTGCGTACAGCAGGGGTCTTAGCTTAGCACTTCCGACGCCTATAGTTTCAGCTATCTGCTCGGTGTTCATAGGCCTGTCTGCAAGCTGTGTAAACAAATCAAGCTGCATCCCTGCAAGCATTGCTAAGGGCGGATAGACCGAAGTAGCAAGTTTTTCAATCGGGTTTTCTTCAGGTCCTTCGAGTGTTGTTGAGGTCATGCCCCCCTCCCCAAAACGCTAAACTCAAAAATTATGGGACTAATTGATGTTTGGAAACTTTACCAGTACCCTGTTTGAAGGCGACTTGTGATTGAGAGTATCACAACTTCACCAATATTGCAGATATCATCAAGTGGCAATAAAAAAATGCCCCGACCGATGTGGTAACTAGAATTTTTAAATATCACAACGATTGAAAATCCTAATACATTGACAAATTTTTAATCGTAGACGCAAAACAATTC
>CALLDL010000225.1 GCA_937998305.1 uncultured Desulfobacterales bacterium
ATCATTAAGTCAAATATTAATGATCTTATTTCCCCACTTGCAAGCAAATTATCTTCAAAATATTTTGCTCTGACACCATCTGAAATCCAAATTGCTGATCTAATCAAACATGGTAAAACGAGTAAGGAAATCGCATCGATCTTAAATGTCTCCCCCAAAGCCATTTCATTTCACAGAGGCAATCTTCGCAAGAAATTAGGTCTGTTAAATAAAAAAATCAATCTTAGAACTCACCTCCAAACCTTTCCAAATTAATATGCCAGTTTTGTGCTGGTATATACCTGGCAATTATTTGTTATTCACATCTATTGAAACCGCTCTAAAAAAGTTATAGGCTTCCGTAACACCTGAAGATTTAGGCTATTTTTGCGCGATATATGAATATCTCACATTTTGGATCTATGCTGTATCTATTTTTACAAATTTTCAAATTTGTGACTAACAATGGCATCATCAGAAACGAAAAATACTACAAAGCACCCAATTCAAAAGCCATTTGAGAACAGGAAATCAAGTGAATTCCTGAGTGAAATTGAAGATCTGAGGCTGGGAATGGAAAGGAGGAAATTTTCATATACACTCCACGTTCCTGAAAGAAGATCTGGCCAAAATCATAAATTCAAATAATCATTTCAAAACTCGACATAGATAAAATCTACTTTATGTTGAATGAACTTTGGTTAAGAAATCAGCAAGGCTTCACGCTAATTGAGATGATCTCTGTGATGATCATAATGGGGGTGGTAGCCTCTGTGGCAATCCAAAAATTTGACGTGTTATCGGATACCGCAGCCGAACAAGCATTAAGTATAGGCGAAAGAGAACTTAATATTAGGGAATCCTTATCCTGGTCAAACCTAAAAATTTCTTCAGCGGGTTGGACGAATGATGATGAAATTTTCGCTGCGGTGGATACCAATCTGGGAACTCATTATAGCTGGGATCCAGGGCCTACAGTTGACGGAGGGACGCTCCATTTTAGATCAAAACCAAAAGTCCTTGATAGAGATCACTCAACAATTGCCTCAGCCGGCAATTGGCACTGATAGTGATTAGTAGACAACGGGTTAATGCATTGTGGACGAGAAAAAAATTCTAATTGTAGATGATGAAGATACTATTCGGGATTTTCTCGAAACAGCTTTTAGCAAGGCTGGCTATTGCGTTCGTTTGGCAACCGGTGCTGCTGAAGCCCTGGAGGTTTTACGAAGGGAATATATACCTGTCATATTCGTGGATATAGGTTTGGAGACAATGAACGGATTTGAATTGTGTGGCCATATCCGTAAAGACAATCCACATGCCCTTATTTACGCGTTATCCGGATACCCTGAGCTCTTCCATCCGCAGAATATCCGTGAAGCTGGTTTTGACGATTATTTTTCAAAACCAATCAGTATAAAAAATCTTTATGAAGTGGCCAAGAATTCTTTTGAGAAGATACAATGATTGACGTATAAGCCGCTCGCATAGGTTATGGAACGAATTGTCATCATCAATGCTGGTAGATACAAAAAAAGTTTTGTGGGATATGAAGCGGAAACGACAAAATGATCTTATTGAAGAATCGATCAAAGATCTACTGAAATAAACTTAAATCAAGAACCTTATTTTAAAAAATCTTGCTAAAGCGGATCAGTATGGCAGAAAATATTTTACCAATTCAGGTAAAAGAAAAAAGATCTGAGAAGAAAAAAAGTATAGATCGATTTTACTGTATCGAAATTGACTTAGGTCCTCCTTTGCCAATTTATCAATTCAAAGTCAGGAACATATCTGGACACAGAGCATGTGTAATGGTGAAAGAAGATTCTTCCATACTGAAAAGCCTAAAGATAGGTCAAAAGCTGAAAATGAACTATTGGTCAGGAGAAAATTTGGGTACGACCAAAACCTGGCACGTGCAAATAAAGCAGATTACAAAGCAGATTCATGGCTCATTTAAAGGGCATTTTATAGTGGGCTTTTCCATATTAAACAACCCATTAACGAAAAAAAAATTCAGATGAAACAATGAAGGTCATCCAACCAGGTCTGTTTTCAATCATGCGACGCTTTCCGGATCTCAGGGATGTGTTGCGGCATAGGTTTCTTAGTAGCGAATCCTTTCAATCCATCTGCAAAGATTACCAGAGATGTTCAGAAGCGCTTGCCTACTGGGCTAAATCCGAACATGAAAAAGCGCCGGATCGATATCAAGAATATTTGGTGCTTTTGCATGAAATGGAATCAGATATCATTCAAAGCCTGCCTAAGGTGTTTTAAAACAGTCTAATGCGGCCGGTATGGCGAGATTAACGGAAGGTTACTCCAGTTTGAGCGAAAAAATAAAGTGACTAAATGGCACTGAGAGCCTTAATATTTGAGGATAATGACATCCTCCGTTCCACACTTAAGTGTATCCTTGAGGAGTTTAGATATGAGGTTTATACTTTTTGGGACTCTGGATTGTGTCCGGTTTATGATACAGTTAATCATAAATGCCCAATAGATCGTGCCTGTGCAGATATAATCATTTCAGATGTAGATATGCCAACCGAAACAGGATTAGAGCTTATTAAAGACCGAAAGCAGAAGGGATGTAAAATAAACCAGCGAGCCCTCATGTCAGGAGGCTGGACTGATTCCAATTTAACATATGCACAGGAGCTTGACTGCCGTTTGCTTCATAAACCCTTAAATTTTAGAGAAATATTACAATGGCTGGATGATTGTAGGAAGCAAATAGCTCCTAATAGAAAGCTATCTAATTTACTTACAAAGATGAAATAACAGCCACAGGTGCGGCCCTATGGTTTGAATGATGCAAATTTCTATCTAATGTAGGGGCGGGGTTTACCCCCGCCCAATCGATCCGAACACCACACGGGCGGGGATAAACCCCGCCCCTACACCGGCTCTTAGGGCGTTAGATCTTGTTCGAGTCTTCCCGCATTATGCGGGATTTCACATCTTAATTTAATATATTAAGGTGTTCAAAAGGCGTGGAAAAAATATTTTTAAAACTAAAATCGTTTCTGAACGCTTAGATTTTGGTTCAGGGTAAGGCGTCCCGTGAATTGAAACCGGAGCGTACACGGGGTACGTGAGTATTTCAATTCGCGGGACAACGCAGCCCTGTGCCAAAAGATGAGCGTTCAGAAACGATTTTCAGTCTTTTTCAACGGGGAAGGTTAGGAAGGCCCCAAACCAACCAATAACGACCACGATCGGAAACAGGGATAAAATAAGCAGTAAATAAATAAGATTAGCTCCCTGGAGAGATTCCATCACATGCGGTACTTTCAAGCGCCAGATGAAGGTAACGAACTGGACGGCCAGCAGAATCAGTGCAAACGTTAATTTGATGTTCACCGCCCGAAGGGGTTTGGCCATGTAATTAAGCCACCAGGTGTATAATCCGGTCACAATGGCAACGACCGTAAATAAGATCCCGGCGCCCAGACTGTGCAGGGCGGTGGTCTCCAGGGATTTAATACCGAAAATAAGGTAAAGAATATTGAAAACGGTTGTGGAAAACGAAAACACAATGGGAAAGTGCACGGTCATGGGATGGGGATGCCGCCTGAGCATGGGGACTTTTTCCAGCAACCAATCCAATGGCCGGGGAATCTTTAACTCCGCAACTTCCTCGATATCTTTTTTCAGGGTGCCGACCTGTGGAAATCTTTCCAGTACATCGGGTTCATGCGGCGCTCCCTGAATATCGGCTGTCATATCCTGACCGGCGTGGTGGCGTTTCATGTGAAGCCCGTTGCGCCATAATTTGCTGTCGCTAATATCATATACTTTGCCTTTATACGCGACATAGACGGGCCTTCCGTCGTTACCATCGTATTTTTCCAGCTCGGCAATATCAAATTCCTGCATAAATACCCTCCTCAGAGGTACTGACTCAGATTATCAGTTTGATGACGACAACAGCCAGCAGCGCCAGCGGATAATAACTGGCCTTGTTGAAAAGAATCAACGCATGCGAGCTTTCTTCCGACTGGTATAACTTGATCGTCGGCATCAACAAAAAATAAAACCCCACAAACGCATAGGCAATTATAAATGGAAGCTCGAAAGAGACG
>CALLDL010000226.1 GCA_937998305.1 uncultured Desulfobacterales bacterium
GACAACGAATAATTTTTGTTGACCGGATCCTGATTAAAATATTGCCGCTTCACCAATGTGGCGGCGATACGATGGACCGTGGTCGATGGAAACCCCGTTTTTAAAGAAATATCTCGAATTCCTGCCCTTCCCAGTTTGCTAACAGCATCTATAATGTCCAGAGCTTTGTTCAGCGATTTCATACTTCTGTTCCGCAATTTGGAATTTAATTCTGCGATATGGTATAGGGGTAGCGGTTTTTCTGGACAGTGTCAAGAATTTTCTCCGGGGAAGGACCGGCTTTTTCTTGTCGCCTCCCTACTCAAATTGATAATCACAGGTGATCTCACCGGTTAGCATCTTGCACACCTCGCAGGTGCGAGCGACATTGATGGTTTAGAAATAGTATGCAAAGCAAATCCCTCAGAAACACCTTGACTCTATGGTGAAAAAAAGCTAGCAAGATGCCTTGTTTTATACCGATACTGGAACAAATTGCCAGAATGAAAAGAATAATTGTCATCCTGTCATCGGAAATGCAATAAGCAACTTGTTTTCAGGGATGACCGCTTTGGTAGATATCTATGGCTATGTGTGGTATATTCGCGCCGTTTTGACCGGTGCATTTGTGGCCTATTTACCTTTCAGCCGTTTGTGAGGTTTTCGCTATGCATGTAAAAATTAAGACAGCGCTTATCGATATTGTGGGTGCAGAAAATTTTACCGACGATCTTATCGATATGGTGTCATACTCATACGATGGCTCACAGCATATGCACAGGCCTGGGTGTGCCGTTTGGCCTGACACCTCTCAACACGTATCTGAAATTCTTATGCTGGCCAATGCTGAACGCGTTCCGGTTATTCCCCGAGGAGCCGGCACCGGTCTTTCCGGCATGGCAATTCCGGCCAAAGGGGGTATCGTACTTGATCTCAGTCATATGAATAAAATTCTGAAGATCAGTATCGAGGATCGGTTGGCCGTGGTCCAACCCGGTGTTGTGTACGCTGATCTTGAGAAAGCCTTAACACCTTATGGGTTCTTTTTTCCACCCGATCCGGCCAGCGGAAAAGTGGCCACATTGGGAGGCAATGTCGCCACCAATGCCGGCGGGCTGAAAGGCGCCAAATATGGCACCACCCGGGACTATGTTTTAGGAATCCAGGTGGTCTTACCGGATGGGCGCATCATGCGAACCGGTTCCAAGGCCATGAAGAGCGTATCGGGCTATGATCTGACCCGGCTTTTTGTGGGCTCGGAGGGGACTCTGGGAGTGGTTACCGAGATTACCCTCAAAATCAACCCAAAACCAACCGCTACCAGCACGGCCCTCGCAACGGTTGACAAACTGGATGACGCCGGCCGCGCCGTCAGCCAGATCATGTATAGCGGTATTATTCCGAGTGCCCTGGAGATTTTAGGGCGACATACGATCTTGGCGATCAACCAGGATACGGATCTCAACCTGCCCGAGGTAGACGCCATGCTTTTGGTGGAGACGGACGGCTACACCCGGGAAGAGACAAACCATCAGATACAAAAGGTCATCGACGTATTTGCTGAAAATAACGCCAAGGAAATCAAGCAGGCCAAAACAGAAGAAGAAGCTGTCGAACTCTGGGCGGCCCGAAAGTCCGCCTATGGTGTTCTGGCCAGGATCAGGACGCATTTTGTGCTTGAAGATGTCACGGTACCGATGGCAAATATCGCCGATTTCCTCAAAGGCATTGAAGCCATTGCAAAGGCGCATAATCTTCAGATCGCAACTTTTGGGCACGCCGGAGACGGCAATCTGCATCCCCAGATTCTATATGACGGATATGATCCGGATGAGGTCAAACGGGTGGAGGCAGCCAGTGCCGATCTGTTTCGATTGGCCATCGATCTGGAAGGAACCCTCACCGGAGAACATGGTATTGGTCTGTCCAAGGCGCCGTTTATGACCCTGGAACATGATCCGGTTGCCATGGATGTGATGCAAACCATTAAAAAAACTTTTGATCCAAACAATATCTTAAACCCCGGCAAAATGGCTCTGGACAGATAAGGAGAAAGCCGATGGAAGCCAAGTACGACTTTGCCAGAAAATACCGCGAACAGATCCTCAAATGTTCAAAATGCGGTTTTTGCCAGGCGGCCTGCCCGGTCTATGGATCAACCCTCCGTCCGGCTTTAAACGCCCGGGGGAAAATGTTGATCCTCAAAGAAGTTATGGACGGGGAAATCGAACTTGATGATAAGCTGATCGAAACCCTGTTTCAGTGCACCACCTGCGCCAGCTGTTTCGAAAATTGTCCCTCCGGTGTGAACGTACCCGAGATCCTCAAACAGGTCAGAAAAGATATGGTTCACATCGGTTCATGTCACCCCGCATTCAAGGGCATGGACGCCGTGCTCAAAAAGCATACCAACATTTACGCGGAGGATGAACCCGAGGATTTTGAAAAGCCCAGAAACCAAAAGGCCGACAGCGTTTATTTCATCGGCTGTGTGGGTTCCTATCGGGAAGATGAAGCCACCCTGGCAGCATTGGATCTTTTGGACCGCCTTGGGGTGGACTATACTCTGATTGATGAGGTCTGCTGCAGCGGGGTACTGGAAGACGTCGGCTATCAACTCAATGAAAACCTGGCGCAAACAAATATTGAACGTATTGCGGCAACGGGTGCAAAAAAGGTTATTACCGGCTGCCCCTATTGCTGGCGGACGTTCAATAATCGGCCGGAATATGCTGAAATTAAAAGCAACGGGATTGAGATTCTTCATATTACCCAGGTTCTAAAGAATTTTAAACTGGACATTAAAACGGACAAGCGCGTCACCTACCACGATCCCTGTGATTTGGGAAGGCACTGCGGTATCTATGAAGAACCCCGTGAAACCATCCGTAAAATTGCAGCGGACTTTGTGGAAATGCCCAATAACCGCGAAAACGCGTTATGCTGTGGGGCCGGTGGCGGTGTGAGAGGTGCCTTTGCCAAGAACTCCATCGCAATGGCCCGGCGCAGACTCACAGAGGTCGATGAAGTGGGAGCGGAGGTGGTGTTGAGTGACTGCAACTCCTGCATTCACAACCTTTCAAATGCCAAATTGCGCAAACAAAAATTCAAAATCCATACCACAACAGAGTTCATTAACAAGCTAATGGAAGAAAAGAGCTGAGAACAGGTCGCTTAGAATAGTTAAGTTATTCTTTCATTCAAATTATTGGCAAATATTATCCATTGTGATTTAAATCCGAATTTCGAATATCGAAATCCGAAACAAATCCCAAATCCGAATGTTCCAATGAAAAAAACAATACCATCTGATTTACACATGCCATAACCATTGAAACATTATAAGATTTTATTTTTTTGAATTTAGAATTTGTGTCATTCGTATTTGTTTCACCAGTTCAATAAGCAAGTGCAACACTTTAAGTTTTTGAGGCTTTCGCAGTATGATTGCGATATTATGCCCAAAACTTATAAACACCTAAGTGTAGAGGAACGAGATATTCTAGCCGTACTCAAAAGCAAGGGCCATTCGTTAAGGCAGATTGCC
>CALLDL010000227.1 GCA_937998305.1 uncultured Desulfobacterales bacterium
GATACACCTTCTTGGTTCACTAGCAAGGGCAAAGTGGACATTTCGATCATCGTGCCCATGTACCGCAGTCGAAATGCCATTGCCAGACAAATTACAAGCTGGGATTTATCAGATGATGGGCTAACCAAGGAGATCATCTACGTCGATGACTGTTGTCCTGTAAACTCACACCAAGTGATCCTCTCTCACTGGGAACGACACCGGCAACACCTCAAAGGCCAACAGATCGGCAAGGGTGCGATCCAGTTGCACGACAACGTCTTCGTTTTCCAGACTGGACGGTCCGAAAAAGTGGTTAACCGCGTCAACCGAGGAAAAACTGATGGACAGATAATCCGGAATCTCATCCTGCCCCAATTGTTCGTGTTTAATAAGCGCTTTGGAAAAATCAAGTGCAAGTTGATCGCCGACCGGGCTGACCAAAATCCGGGTGTAAAACAATTTGTCGTCTGCCTGTCCAAAAGGATGGGGAAAAACGCGTCCGTATCCCTTCAGATCAGCTTCATAGGGGCGATCATCCTGAGAGGCCAAAAGGTAGGCAGAGGAATCGTTTAACAAGGACCACGACTCACCGACATACCTTTCGGTTTTTCGCTGGGCATTCCATTTGCTGACCCAGTCTGGATAGGCGTCGTAATAATAGGTGCTGGTAACAAAATCACCGGTATTGGTGGAATACCAGAAGGCCTTTCCTACATGGCCGGCCATGGATACGGCGCTGCGATCCTTACCCGACACACCGAATATCTTTGATCGGCCGCCGTAATAAGCTGCAAGTCCGTCGCCAAAGGTCGGCGCAAGAATCACAGAAGGGGAGCGGCCCTGCGTTCGGGACAGTTTCTGTGCCGGGTCCACTTGAGTTCCCTTCATACCACTATCTCTGGTCGGGATGATCGGGTGTTTCGGGTCTTCAATATTGTACGATAGTTCGCCGGCTTCCCGGTCGAACCAAACATTGCCGATCATACCGTGCTGTGAGGGAAACGTGCCTGTGGCCAGCGTAGTGTGCCCGACGATGGTCTCGGTATTGGCATGCTGGTAATGGGCGTTGGTGTAATAGGTGCCCTCCTCCATGAGGAATCGGAAGCCACCCTTGCCAAAACCATTTTTATAACGGTTGAGCAGGTCGGCTCGCAGCCCGTCAACCGTGACCTGTAAAACAAGTTTCACTTCCGACTTGGTTTGCGCGTTAGCATCAGTCAGATTGCCGATAATCAGAAAAGTAAGAGCCACCACAAATATCTGACTGATACGACGCATGGCAATCCATCTATACATTTTTCCATCCATTATTGTTCCTCGAAAAAATAGGTTTGTATCGAATGCCCTCCCTCCATGGCGGTGGGAAGGCATCCGGTTTGCAGTTTATTTACCCAGATCCGGATCCATATTCGGGTCAAAGGGGATCTGATCGAGATGCTCGACATATTCCAGCGGATCGAAAGGCAGCTTCTTTAAGTCCAACTTCGGCTTGGCCAGGGCCTGGACCTCGGGCGTGGGGTTTTCAATGCCGGTCCAGGGTATGCCGTGGACCTCCTTGGCATCGGGGTACTTCTTTTTCCACAGATCATGTCGCAGCTTCATCCGGTTGAACGGGCTCTTGAGGTGGATCAGGTTCACCAGCATCGGTGTCTTCTCGCGCGGATCGGACGGCAGGAAGTAGAAAGCGGCGGGGATGCCGCTGGCCTCGCCGACCGGGTCTGGTGAGATCCAGTGGCGCTTGTAATTGCCCTTGACCGTCGCACCAAGCCTGGGACCCGCATATATGAAAACGTAATCGCGACGGCTGTGGGTATCGCCTTTCATCAGCAGAGCCGTCTGGTCGATGCCGTCGATGACCCGGTCGGTGGGAATGTGTTGAGTGGCGCCGGCCAACCGAGCAAACGTGGTGAAGAGGTCGGTCTCGTGGATGATGTCGCCGACCAATTGTCCGGGCTTGATCACGCCCGGCCACCAGGCGAAGGCCGGCACGCGCACGCCGCCCTCAAGGAAGTCGCCTTTACCACCCCGATAGATGGTCTCGGCCATACCGAGGCCCGGTGGCGGGTTGTGGGTCATCGGTCCGTTGTCAGCCATGGCAATGACCAGGGTGTTCTCGGCGATGCCGAGTTCCTTAAGCTTGTCCATCACCTTCCCGATGAAAGGATCGATGTTACATTGCAGGCCGTCCTGCAAGATGCTACGCGACGTCGAGCATTTCTTGGGGTTGGGGATAAAACTCGTCAGATTCGGCCAGTTGGCGATGTAGAAAGGCTTGCCAGCTTTGGCATTCCGTTCGATAAATTCCAGTGTTCGCCGCTGGGCCTCGGGGTCGATTTTCATGTAGTTTTCGTGAGAGTTGTCGCCCCATTGTCGGGCCTTTTCACCCTTCTTACCTTCGGCGACCTGCACCCAGCCCTTGGTCACGAAGGTGTCGTCGAGCTTGTACGGGTCCGGCGGCAGCATGTCCTCATACAGGCCGATGGAGGCATTGGCCCCTTCAGCAACCCTGGTGTTGAGTGACAGTATCTGGTTATAGCCGGTGAAGAAGGTCTCGTCGAAGCCCTGGTTGTGGGGATAGCTCTCCTCGATATCCCCAAGGTGCCACTTGCCATGGAAGGCGGTGACGTAGCCGGCCTTGGAGAGCACCTCGGCAATGGTAACCTCCTCGCCGCGCATCCCATGCATCTCGAGTAACATCCCGATGTTGTACATGCCACTGCGGACCGCGAGGCGGCCGGTGGCCGACGCGGCGCGACTGGGTGTGCAGCCAACCTCGGTATACATGCGGGTAAAGAGAATGCCCTCTTCGGCCAACGTATTAAGGTGAGGTGTCTTGAGCCCTCGGACCTTCTGGATGGCGGGGATGCCAACATCACCGTAGGCAGTGTCGTCCCACATAATGTGGATGATGTTGGGCGGTCTTCCATACTTTTTCTGCAACTCCGACAGCTTTTTGTTGAGTTCCTTGTCCTCTGCAGCCCATTTTTCGCCGTTCTGGGCCTCGAGTATATAGTACTCGGCGTCATGAACGATCTTGCCTTTCTTTTTTGCCAGTCCAAGACCGGTACCAAAGGCCATGGTCGCTATAATAGCAATCAAAAAGTGAAAAACAGTTGATCTTCTCATGGCTTCTCTCCTCTGTTTGGTTAATTAGATTGTATGTTGATTAGAACAATAAACAATATAGTGAGCAACAACCATGCCAATATAGTCCGATTGTATAACTGGTTGCTATTTACGAAAAAATATCACCAAACAAATGTATCAAAATAAGTTTTATGAGACGCTTATGTTTCATGTAAGGGCGAATCCGAACAATTAAAACATGGCTCCAAGGTACTTTGATCCTTGAAAAGAAAGAGATCTCGTCATACCAGATTGCCAAAGGTCGGGCACTATGGACAGGGTTTACCACCTGTTATGCTGAACTTAGAATATCTAAAACTAGGATGGTTAAGACTGGTAAATAGATTTTTAAAAAATGCCGCTCAGCGGCATACAGGAGGAGTGTTGCCTGAAGAAGATCAAAAATAAATCCTTGATTTTATCCTGGTACTCCGTAAAAATTTTAGGCTTGAAATTCCTGACTAACATAGCATAACACACAACTATTGCCCCATTTCTGCAGAACCTACATGATGAGGTAGTCTGTAAAAAAAGAAGCGAAGACTTGAAACGATAATCCACGATTTTGTTAGGGGGGTTCCAATCCGGGGGTGCTTTTTCCATGGGTAACCGTTTTTGGCCATCTGATAGGCCAAATCGAACAATTTGATCATGTAACCAGGATCGAACTCTTCTTTCGGCTTTTCCTCGAAATCAGAAGGAATGAAAGCTATGTTGTAATCCATGCCGTCCCTCTTAACGCTCAGGTAGATCCGGTAGAGATCGCCGATCTCCTGTGTTCGGATTAGCGAGGAGATGGCACGGTGCAAGATCGGAACTATCTTGGCCTAGTAGTTTCCCATTCTGGTTCGATGCGTGAGTTTCGAATTGCGAATATCCTAGATTTTCCCTTCAATCCGACTTTTCTCATCAACCATCGCATATCAAGTGAAGCTGGGAACAGAAAGACCTGAGACGACGTTCCCCCGTCTAGGCGGATTTCGTCTTAGCAGCGCCCGTTGGCGTTGCTTCTCCGGCAGTAGTTGGAGCTGGGCACCGGAAAGTCGCCCGTCCAGGATTGCAGGATTTCAGTCTCGCCATCGAGGGACTGCGGATGGTGGGCCAGTGAATCGGCTTCGGCTTGGCAGTCACGTGTGGGTTTGAGGCCTTTGGCGCGAACAGTAGCAACTTCAGCCTTGGCAGCCTCCATTTCGGCCCGGAATGCGGGATCAGCATGCAGTCGGGGCATCATTCCAGCATTCCAGCATTCCAATTATGGCGAAGCCCCTAAGTTCCATTACCATCACCCAAAAGATCATCTCGGTCCGCACCTTTTCTTGGCAGACCAATTCGATTGGCGGCTGAGCCGAGTGCGTGTGCAGTGGCCGGGCCGGTAATCATGAGAATTACAATCAAAATCAATCCTCGCCCCCTCATCTAAATATTTGTGTTTAAAAAAAGCGTCGCTAATGTAAAACAAAATGTAAAACAAAACGAATTGAATTTCAAGCGCTTGAACAGCGAGAAATAATAGTGGCGTTTAATGAAGGGTAGAAAAACGAAACCATGGATGGTTACAACAGCTATATGACAGCGGCAACCGCCTCTTTGGCAATATCCATAAACCCCTGGGGAAAGGTTCCCAGTAGAATGATGATGACGATGAAAAAGATTCCGAGAACCGATGTGGACAATCTGAGATTGAGAGGTGACACTTGGGAATCGACGCTGGTATAAGCCGCCCTGACCAGTTTAAGATAATAAAAGATGCCGAGGCCGGTATTGATCACAGCGAGAATAACCAGCCCATACATATCTTTTTTAATGGCGGCGGTAAAAAGGAACAGCTTTCCGGTAAACCCGATGGTCGGTGGAATACCGGCCAGACCAAAGGCGCCGACGGCCAGCGTTAACGCCAGCAGGGGGGATCGTTTATACAGCCCGCCAAGATCATCAAAGGTGATGTTTTCCCCCTGGGGCGCCAGGTTGTAGATAACGAAAAAACAACCCAAATTCATCAGCAGATATCCTGCAATATAATAAATACCTGAAAGATATCCGAAGTCGGTAGCACAAAGAAGACCGATCATGACATAACCGGCATGGGCGATACTGGAGTAAGCCAAAAGACGCTTGATATCGTTCTGCACCAGAGCCGATAAGTTTCCAAATGTCATGGAGAGCACGGCAAAAGTCATCAGAACCCAGGTAAACTGGCCCGCATCCACCCCTGCCAGGGAGATCAGTCGAATCAACAATGCCACGGCACCTACCTTGGGAAGCGTTGCGACAAAACCGGACGTCTCGTTGGCGGCGCCCTCGTATACATCCGGCGCCCAGAAATGCATGGGAAAAAGTGCCAGTTTGTAAAAGAAACCGCTAAGGAGCATGACAAGGCCGATGAGCATAAGGGGTTTATCGAGAATAACGCCGGGTATGATTTTCACGAGATCGGCAAGATATGTAGTGTGCGTCATTCCAAAAATATAGCTCATGCCGTAAAGGGATATACCGGATGCCGCAGCTCCGAAAAGAGCGTATTTGATTCCCGCTTCCATTGGCCTGCGGTAGGCCCCGTGTTTCCGGAAAGGAATGATGATAAAAAGGGCGAAAGAGTGTATTTCAAGGGAAAGAATGATGGTTATCAGCTCCACAGCGCTGCTCATGCACATCAGACCGAAAGCACTTAAGGTCATAAAAAGATAGTACTCCGATCGAAGGGTATTATCAATGCCATAAAGTCCTTTTCCCAGGTAGATCACGATAAAAAGCCCGAATGTGATAATGACTTTGAACATCTGAGAAAACGCATCTACTCGATACGCATTGAAGAACAGAGATCCCTCCATTCCATATGAAGATACGGATACAAGAACGGCTATGGCGGAAAATAGGAGACCCAAGCCTTGCAGGCGAGGCTCTTTTAAATTTCCCAAAGAAGCGAAAAAGAAGACCAGAGCCATTAAAATCAATGCCAGTTCGGGTAGAAAGAGTGTCATCGAATTCAATCCATTTTATTTTAGTGCCAGTACATGTTTAATCGACTCCCCCACCCCGTTCAGCAGTGCATGGTGTTTTCCTGTCGGTACAACATGCCTGCCGGATTCCAACTGCTCGAGAAGGTGAGTGGTACTCGTGTCCATAACTTTTAGAAAGGGTTCGGGATTCAATCCGATCCAGAAAACAAAGACGGTCAGAAATGCCAATGTGGCGGTCTCTCTGAAATTCAGATCAAACAGATGTGATTTGTCACCATGGTGCATATGACCATCTGAATCGGCCCAGACCATTTTCTGAACAAGCCTTAGCATATAGGCTGCCGCCAATATAGCGCCAATAACGGCGAGTCCGCCTACAATTTTGTACTTGGAGAATGACGCCAGCAGAACAAGGAACTCTCCCACAAAACTGTTTGTTCCGGGAAATGCCAACGAAGATAGAGAAAAGATTACCAAAAAGGTAACATAGACCGGCATCATCATCCCCAATGCGCTATTATCGGATATCTCACGGCTGTGGGTCCGCTCATAGATGATACCCACCAAGATAAAGAGGGCCCCTGTGGTAATACCGTGGTTTACCATCTGCAGTATGGCGCCCTTGATACCGATATCATTTAAAAGAAATATTCCCAGTGTTACAAAGCCCATATGGCTCACACTGGAATAGGCGATCAGCCGCTTGACATCGTTTTGCCCTAGGGCAAGGTATCCTCCGAAAATGATCGAGATGATAGAAATCGTAATCAGATAAGGCATACAGTAAAACGTTGCCGCCGGCGCCATGGGGAGGCAAAACCGTAAAAAACCATAGCCGCCCATTTTAAGCAGGATACTGGCCAGAATAACACTGCCCGCTGTTGGCGCCTCCACATGAGCTGCAGGAAGCCAGGTGTGAAAGGGCCACATGGGAACCTTTATGGCAAAAGCCAGTGTAAAGGCCCAAAAGATCCACATCTGGTAACTGAAACTGTATTGGTGTGCCATTAATTTCGGGATAAAGAAGGTGCCGGTGGTAACATACATCGCGATGATGGCCACAAAGAGAAATATGCTTCCAATCAGGGTGTAAAGAAAGAATTTGATGGATGCATAGTCCTTTCGAGCCCCCCCCCAAACAGCGATGAGTAAGTACATGGGAACCAGCATCGCTTCCCAGAAAATAAAGAAAAGAACGGTATTCAAACTAACGAAAACGCCCACCATGGCTGCTTCCATGAGGAGCAACACACAAATGAACTCTTTGAATCTCTCCTTGATATAACTCCATGAGCAGAGAATACAAAGCGGCATCACCAACGTGGTTAGAAGTACAAGAAGAACACTGATGCCGTCCACACCGAGAACATAATCGATATTTACAAAAGGAATCCAGTCCCTAAATTCGGCGAACTGATACTTGGCCGTTGTCAGATCAAAATTTGAATAAAGGGGCAAAGAAAGGACCGCTGTGATGAGCGTCACCATCAATCCCCAGATTTTCAAGTACCTGTCACCCCTAATGAAAAGTGTAATCAGTGATCCAACCAGCGGAACAGCCACGATAACCGTCAGAATCGGATAACTTAAGGAATTATAAATAAGGTATTGTTCCATACAATAGCCGTCCTAACTCCATGAAAAAATTTCTTCTAAACAAGCATTACCAGAATCAGAATAATAAATGTCAATGCCAGGGCACCGCCAATATAATGCTGGATTTTTCCCGTCATGAGCGATCTCAGCCGGTTGCCACCTTCAACCACCCCTCGTGCGGAACCGTCAATGGTCCAGTCGATTCCTTCCCAATCAAACCATGAGATGGCTTTTGCCAGGGCCATGGTTAGTTTGAGCCCGATACTTCTATATACATCGTTGATCCAGCTGTCGGATGAAAGCACCGGCCGGGAAGCAAACTGCATGAATACCCTTGCGCCCTTACGGTAAAACCAGTCCAGGTCCAGGTTTATTTTGGCTTTGGGTTTGAGCTTTTTAACCATGATGAAAAAACCCAGACCGGTGAATCCCAAAAGCTGCATGGTCTCTGCCAGATGATACGAGGTGTACGGATGATAGTTAACCGGGAAAGGAAGCATTTTGTAAAGGTAATCCGGGTAGATACCAATGAAAAAACACAGAAACGCCGCAATGCCCATTGCCAGATTCATATTCCAAGGCGCATCCTTGGCCTTAACACCGGAATCTTTTCCAAACCATATAAAATAGGGAAGTTTGATCCCCACCGAAAGGAACGTACCCACTGCGGCAAGGGTCATCATAAGCAATAGGCCGATACGATGGCTTTCACCTGCTGCAGCGATAATCATCGACTTGCTGACGAACCCGCTGGTAAGGGGAAAACCCGAAATGGATATTCCGCCGATAACCGTAAAAATCATGGCCAAGGGCATGCGTCTGTATAACCCGCCAAGCTCATTAAGTTTCGATATTCCGGTCATTTCCAGCACTGCGCCGGCACCCATAAAAAGCAAGGCCTTATATATAATGTGGGCATAAGCGTGTGAAATAGCTCCATTTATGGCCATGGCCGTTCCGATGCCGACGCCGCAGACCATATACCCCACCTGTGAAACGATATGATAGGCAAGAATCCGCCGGGCATCGTTTTCTATAGCAGCGTATCCAACTCCGTAAACGGTCATGATGGCACCCAGAATGGCCAGTGCTTCAAATCCTGGAAACCCACGGGCCAAAACATAAACGGCGGTTTTGGTCGTAAAGGCACACATAAACACCGCACCGGTGACGGAAGCCTCAGGATACGCATCAGGCAACCAGGCATGGATCGGTGGAACAGCGGCGTTGAGCATAAAGCCGATCATGATGAGGTAATCGGCAAATGTAGCGCCGTTTGTCGCAATCTGCACAAAGCTTAAGTCGTGGATATTCTTATATCGCAGAAAAATACCCGCTAAAAGGACCAGCCCGCCGGCAGTATGAACCAGAAGGTATCTGAAGCCGGCTTCGATGGAGCGTCTTTTTTTCCGGTACCAGACCAGAAAGGTTGACGCAAATGCCATCAATTCCCAGAAGATAAAAAGCGTCAGGTAATCGCCGCAAAGTGTAACCCCTAAAGATCCGCCTACGTAAAGAAACGCCGCAATATGTTGACCGGTTTCTTTTATATGGAGCCCATATATACAGCCGATGATCGCCATTATTGTAAAGACGTGAAGAAACACGCGTGTCAGCTGATCCACCCTTCCGAACACCAGGTCAAACCCCAGATATGACACTTGACCGAAGCTATCCGGCAACCAGTGGATCAGTGTAAATGCAATGAGTGGAATACCGATAAGCACTGTTTTCTTCAGCTTCTCCCTTTTGTTTAATAAAGGGAGAAGAACGGCACCCATAAGAAACCAGGTGGTCGGATGAATAAGGACCGAACTACTTATCATAATAATCTTCCTCTTTCTCTAACCAGACATGGGAAAGACCTTTACAAACGACAATCATGCCAAGACATCCCAGAACACCGAATAAGGACCAAAAGCCAATGATGGAATCACCGAAGAAATGAGGCTCATGCCTTGCTGCGTGAAAATCGAACACCACGGTAAGCGCCAGAAAAACAAAGAAAAGCCTTTTCAGCATACGGGAATGCTCATTTAGGTAATTGAGTATACGTAGTACCATTATCTCACCACCATCAAATTGATTATTTTAAGAAAAAAATCTGGAAAAATGCCGAACAAAACCGAAGCTACAGCACAAAAAAACAGCGGGATCACCATAAACATAATAAGGGGGGAGCCCTCTAAAAAACCTGAAGAAGGGTTGTCTCCTGGATTCGGTTTTCCGAAAAACGATGTATAGACAACCGGTACGAAATAGCCTGCGTTAAGAAGGCTGCTTACCAGAATGACCGTCAACAGGATCGTATTATGGATGTCCAGAGTCCCCAGTGCCAGGAACCATTTTGTTACAAAACCGCTCACCGGTGGAACCCCGATCATGCTCAGAGAAGCAAGGCCGAACGCAATCATGGTAAAGGGCATGTTCCAGCCGATTCCCCCCATATCTGATACGTTTTTTTTGTGGGTTGCCACGAAAATTGCCCCTGCGCAAAAAAAGAGCGTGATTTTGGCAAAGGCATGATTGGTGATATGGATAATTCCGCCGGTAATGCTGTTGGGGGTCAACATGGCAACCCCGAGAATGATATAAGAAAGCTGACTGACTGTAGAATAGGCCAGTCTCATTTTTAGATTGTTTTGGGTAAGTGCGATCATGGAAGCGACAATGATGGTAAAAGACGCCAGGTAGGCGGTGAAGATCCCGAGGCCGAGTTTGTTCAGAATATCGATTCCGAATACCGAAAGCATCACTCTGGCAACGGAGAACACCCCTACTTTGACCACAACCACGGCATGCAACAATGCGGAAACCGGGGTGGGGGCCACCATTGCTGCAGGAAGCCATCCGTGCATCGGTATGAGGGCCGCTTTGGCAAATCCAAAAATACACAATAGATAGGTGATTTTCACCAGTAACGGAGCTGCGTTGTGGGGAAAGATGCCCGGTACAACATTGCCGATGGCAAAATCCAAGGTGCCGCACTGAACGTAAACCAGAACCATGGCCGGCAGCAGAAAAGCCTTGGAAGCGAACATCAAATAAACAATATATTTTCGGCCACCAAAATACCCTTCCTCGTCCTGGTGGTGTGCAACCAGCGGATAGGTAAAGATGGAAACGATTTCATAAAACAAATAGAGGGTGAACAGATTGGCGGAAAATGCCGCCCCCATGGCGCCGCCGACAGCCACAGCGTAGCAAAAGTAGAATCGTGTCTGGGCATGTTCGCTTAAACCCCGCATGTAGCCGACACAGTAAAATCCGGCCATAATCCACAAAAATGAAGATGTCCCGGCGAAAAGTATACCCAGACCGTCCAAATGAAATTTTATGCTGACACCGGGGTAAAGGGTAAATAGCGTGTATTTATAAGATCCTCCTGCCAAAAGGTGCGGCAATAAATAGACAACCGATAGAAAGGTCAACAGCGCGCCACAAACAGACCAGGACTCTCTCAGGTTCGGTTTGTTCTTCGAAGCCATAATGAGAAGGGCCGTAACCATGGGAATCAGTGGTGTCAAAACAATTTTGCTTGTGATAATGGTTTCCATATAAATGCCTAAGGTGTCTAACCCGACCGGGCTGGATCAAAATTGAATATTAAGGACTAACTATTGACGATTTGCAGAAGTCGCTTTGCCCTTTCAATTATTTAAAATAAAAAAATTATTCTTTTATTTTTTGCCATAAATTTCACAAAATTTACAATTAAGGTACTAATAGTGAACTCTTTTCTATCCATGGAGTTCTTTGACCTCATCCGGATCAATGGATCTATACTTTCGGAAAACAGCAAGTATAAAACTCACCACAATCGCCGCTTCAGCGGCAGCAATACCCATGATAAACAGGGTAATCACCTGACCAACGGCAGGATCGGGAGCAAGAAAACGGTTAAACGCCATAAAATTTATTCCGGCACCGTTAAGAATCAACTCCGTGGAAACCAGCATGCCGATAAAGGACCTATGCTGGATCAATCCGTAAATGCCGGCGATAAGAAGAAATAAAGCCAGGATTAAATAGGAGTTAAGATGATTACTGATCATGTGGATGCTTCCCCCTTCTCTTCCTGGACAGCGGCGACTTCTTTTCCGGCCGGAGGGTCCGTTATCATCCCTCCGGCTCCACCTCTGGCCAGAATTATCGCGCCAATAATCGCGATCAGAAGGATGACCGAAATTAATTCAAAAGCCAGGCAATACGTGTAAAGGAATTCTTGTCCCAGGTGAGCCGCTGAGAAATTCCTGTCGTCTGCCACGGCAGGAATCCAATCGGTTTTTAAAACACAGGCAAGGATCAGTAAAAAAGCCGTAACTGCCGACAAGACGGCTAAAAATTTATTCCGCCAGTCTTTAATTGCCTTTTCCGCCACTTCTGTCGGCGTATATCCAACCATAATGCCGAATATCAAAACGATACATATAGCGCCAACATAGACGAGAATCTGCATCAGAGTGAGAAACATACTCCCCAGATAAAAATAAATACCGGCAACGCCGAGAAATGCCACAGCCAGCCCCAAAACAGTTTGCATAAGAATTTTGGCTCGGATGGTAATGAGGCTTCCCAATATCACTAGGATAACAAATGCGAAAAAAAGCCCTTCGGCAATGATCTGGTAAAAGGTCATATTCTCCGTTCCTCCAGCCGTTTGAGGATGTCAAAGTGAAACGCTTCCTTGGTAAAAGCCGCCAGGTTGTATTCCTGGGAATACTCAAGTGCGTCTTTTGGGCAGACCTCAACACATGTTCCGCACAGGCTGCATTTGGTAAAGTCCAGATCAAAAAGGACCAGGCTCTTCTTTTTTTCTCCCTCCATTTTTTTACCTTTGACTTTAATACAGTCGGAAGGGCAGGATTTTTCACACATTCCGCAGCTGATGCACAGATATGTATTTTTTCCCGTGTCCAGAATAAGATCGATGTGCCCCCGGTAATTGGGCGTAATATCGATCTCTTCCCTGGGATACTGCACCGTAACAATAGGCGAGAACAGCGCCTTCATGGTAACGCCGAGTCCTTCAACTAAACTCTTTCCGCCGGTATAGAGCTCTGAAAAATATTGTTTCATAGTTTAACAAGCACTGCTGTTATCAAAAGATTCACAAGAGAAAAGGGTACCAAATACTTCCAGGCAAAGTTAAGCAATTGATCGAAACGTACCCGGGGATATGTCCACCGAACCATAATCATAAGAAACAACAAGAGATAGACCTTCAGAAAAAACCATACCACGCCTAAGTATTCACCGTAGGGAAGATGAGGTCCGTGCCAGCCGCCCAAAAATAAAACCGTCGCCACAGAAGCGACGATGAACATATTGGTGTACTCTCCTATAAAAAAAAGTGAGAATCCCATTCCGCTGTATTCGGTGTGAAACCCTGCTGTAAGTTCGCTTTCGGCCTCCGGAAGGTCAAATGGATTACGGTTGGTTTCTGCAAGTCCTGCAACAACGTATATGAGGAAGGCCACCGGCTGTAAAAAAACGAACCAGATGTTTTGTTGTGCGGCGACAATTTCCTTAAGACTGAAAGTATTACACATGAGGACTACGGCGAGCAATGAAAGCAAAATCGGGATTTCATATGCAATGGATTGGGCTACGGCCCGCATGGCACCGAACATGGAGTATTTGTTATTGGAGCCCCATCCGCCGACCAAAAGCGCCATGACATTGACGGAGCCCATGGTAACAATGAAAATAAGACCCAGATTCAGATCCCTTGCCTGGAGTTTTTCACTAAATGGGATCACAAGAAGGGGAAGAATCACCGGCGTAAATGACAAAAGCGGCGCCACCCTAAAGAGGGTACGATCCACATTGAACGGGATCAGCAGCTCTTTTCCCACCAGCTTTACACCATCGACAATCATTTGAAGGATGCCATGCGACCCCACTTCCATGGGGCCGGGGCGCCGTTGAACGTGTCCTGCGATTTTCCGCTCCGCATATCCCATCATGATGGCGTTGAGAAAAAGAAATGAAATGATGATGATGACGGCGATCACCATCCGGATCAGTTCAGGCGGTAGTATTGAAATCGTTTCCATATTCTTCAGTTAATAGTTTAGATATTTATTGCCACAAAGGCACAAAGGGTATATTTATTATTCTTTCTTCGTGCCTTAGTGTCTTCGTGGCAACGAAAAAATAAGCGCCTACACATTTTCTAACGATCCATTTCCGGTATTACCAGATCGAAGCTTCCTAAAATGGATACCAGGTCGGGTAATAGAATCCCGCGTCCCAGCTCCGGGAGACAACTTAAGTTGGAATAAGACGGAACCCTGACCTTCAACCTGTAGGGGGTGCTCGTTCCATCTCCCACCAGATAGTATGACAGCTCCCCTCTCGCGGCTTCCACGGCAAAATTGCAGTCACCGGGAGTCAACTTTATATTTTTCTTTACCTTCGATCGAACCGGCCCGTCCGGCAGCCGGTCCAGTGCCTGTTCTATAATCCTAAGACTTTGTTCGATCTCCTGGACACGAACCATGTATCGGTCCAGACAGTCCCCTTGTTCTCCAACCGGAATCTCAAAATCAAATTCAGGATAAACAGAATACGGTTCGTTCTTGCGAACATCATAAGCGATGCCCGATCCCCTCAGGTTCGGACCTGTCATGCCATATCGAAGCGCCATATCCGGCGACACAATTCCGATATTTTCCGCACGTTTGATGAAAATAATATTTTTTGTCACCAGCTTTTCATAAATAACGTAACGTTTGCGCATGCGTTTAATAAAGGCTCGGGTCGCCTCTATAAACTTGTCGTCGACATCCTTGTAAACACCGCCAAAACGGTAATAGCAGTAAGTGAGTCTGGAACCGGTAATTCTTTCCAGAATATCTAAGATGTGCTCACGATCATCAAATCCGTAAAGAATGGGGGTAAATGCGCCAAGATCAAGAAGATAGGCACCGAGCCAGAGCAGGTGGCTGGCAACCCGGTTCAGCTCCGATGTAATGACCCGGATGTACTCCGCTCTTTTGGGAACCTCAATTCCCGCTTTTCGCTCAATGAGAGAGACGTACCCGTGATTGTAAGGAAGCGCACAAACATAATCCATCCTGGCAGTATTGGGCATAAAACCCTGACACGGTCTGGATTCTCCCATCTTTTCGTGCATGCGATGGATAAACCCGAGCACCGGTTGGGGATCAAGGACGTATTCACCTTCCATCTCCAGCACAATAAGAAGCACGCCGTGGGTACTGGGATGCTGAGGCCCCATATTTAAAAAGAACCGGTTCTGTTCCTGATATTCTGATTCGAGCATGATGAATTTGTCTTTTTATCGTCGGTTATAAAATCAAACTATCGGCCAGTTTCGGCCTCCGCTTCTCCTTTTGCAACTTCCGGCGCCTCTGACGGCCATGAAATCTCATCAAGAGATTTCAGCTTTTTTTCTTCCTTTAACAGCGGATGAAAGTCCGGATCTTCTTCAGAAAGCAGAAGGGGTTTCATGTTGGGGTGACCGTCAAAAACAACACCATAAAGATCGCGGGTTTCTCTTTCATGCCAGTCAGCTCCCTGATAAATATCGGATATGCTGGGTATCTCAAGGGTATTGGGTACGGAAACGCGGGCTTTAATTCGATACAGTTGATCGTACCTTGCAAATTGATAAACCACCACCAGGCCGGAGTTACCCTTATCGTGCCCTTCATTCGGCCGAACATGAAGCCCTGCAACAAATACGATATAGAAACCAAGATCATAGGCTGTTTGGGCAAATTTTCGGACCTGGTTCACATCCAGCACAACTTCCAGGTGATATCCCCGCTGGTCGTAGTCCGTCTCGGTGGCATCAAATCTTTGATGTAGAAAATCATTTTTATAATCTTTTTTTTTTGCCATTACTTCACCCTCAATCCTTTTATCTTTTTCAAAGGAGATTTGGGATGACGATTCTGAGGAATTGGATGACGAATACCGGTAATCTTTTCCTGAACTTTAAGAATCCCTTCGATGAGACCTTCTGGACGGGGGGGACAGCCGGGAACATAGACATCCACAGGGATCAGTTTGTCGGCGCCCTCGATGATATTATAATTTTCCTTGACCTTGAAGGGTCCTCCTGAGATGGCGCAGTTGCCCAGGGCAATGACCCACTTGGGAGACGGCATCTGTTCGTAAAGCGTCAAAAGTACCGGAGCAAGTTTTTTGTTCACCGTTCCGGCCACGATCATTAGATCCGATTGTCTGGGCGACGGTCTGAAAACTTCAGATCCATATCTGGAGATGTCGAAACGGGCCATACCGGTTCCCATCATCTCTATTGCGCAACAAGCGATACCGAACGTCATGGGCCACAGCGAATTCGCCTGACACAGCTTCATAATGGTGTCGACCAACTTTATGCGCAACAGGGGCCCTTCACCATATTCTCTGCCTTGTTCGACAACCGGTCGGCAGGATTCAGACTTTAAATATGCGGCATATGCATCTAAGTCGGGTCTTATCGACGAACTTTTATTTTCCTCTCCCACGTGAAGACTCCTTTAGCCCAGGCATAAACAATGGCCAGGATCAGAATGCCCAAAAATATGAAAAACTCCACAATTCCACGAATGCCGGATACCTTTTCAAAGGCCGCTGCAACCGGAAACAAATACAGGATATCGACATCAAATGCGAGAAAAATGAGTGCGTAAAGATAATAGGAAATGCCGTAACGAGGAAAAGAAAGATCTACATGTAGTCTAAAAGGACGGTTTCCGTCATTTCCACGATCCTAATAAGCCGGTTATTTTAGCGCAAAAAAAAATGCCTGTTGAGGCATTTTAATTGAACCTCATTTTTCAAAGAAACTTTTTTTTAATTTCTAAAATCAAAATTGTCAAGAGTTGTTTTTGTTGTTTTTTGCAACATGGTGCAGCAAAATTATACACTTTCTACTGGATAAAATAACATGTGGGATTGAAAATTAAGGGAAACGCATGTGGGTTGATGAATATTAAGACGAAAGAAATGCATTACGGTGCTAGGATTAACAACAGCTTTTGCTTTGGTCTTTGGGAGGTTCGTTCTTGGTTTCGATTACACAGCAACAGGATCCTTCTCTACCCAGAGCTGAATTGATAACAGCCGCGGCACAGCCAACACCAGCCTGAACAGTGAGCGCTTCTGTGGGACAATTCATTGCACAAGCCCCACACTCCATGCAGGCATCCCTGTTTTCAATTTGAACTTTCCTGTTGTTCATGCTCAGAACCGCGTGAGGACATACGACGATACACATCCCGCAACCCGAGCAATTTTTCTCGTTTAATTGAAGCGTTACAACATCTTTTAAATAGATCATCTTTTCCATTTTCATCGGCCTTTATAAAACCCTAATTGACGAAAGTCGAGGATGCCCCATATTCAAGGCATCAAGGGCGAAGTCGTAGTCGTCTACTTCGAGCCCTTGATAACGAAGACGCCGCAGGAGTCAGGCCATAGGCCATGGGGTATCATCGGCTTTCGCTCAATTAGGGTAAGACAAATCGCGATCCTACCCAAAGGGTCAATCCAGCCATTCCACCAACAATTTCAAGGGGTACAGCCCATCGCATCTCTTTTCGGACACCGGAAAGAGACGTGTAAGTCGAAGCGCCGGTAAAATTCATGGCAAGATAGGCCGACAACGCTGGAGTTAGAAAGAACCAGGCCAGGATATTCATATAATCTTGTCGAATGTTAAGATAAAACACTCCGAAAAGAGTGATAAACAGTGTAGTTATTAGGCCCATGACCAAGCCTTTCTGAGAAAAGGCTCGACCTGGAAGCCATGGCAAAAGAATCGGTGTTAGAACTGCCCCGGCCAACAGCGCACCCAGTAAATTGAGTACGGCAAAGAGCCCATCGTTCAATACACCCTGCCAAAATCCGGAAGGTGCGCCCAGACCTCCCAACAGGAAAAAAACCGGTATTATCAGCAAAGACCATTTAAAAGCGCTTACCAGTTCAACAGGAATTAAAACTATCCGTTCAAGCATGGTAAATGTCTTTCGCCGCATTTTTGGGATCGTCTGCATACCGGCATCCAGAAAAGCCGGCAAATCGGTGGCCTGAATAGGGCCGTATAAAACTTTGAAACCAGTTCGTTTTTTCACCTTGTGGGCTGCAACCCCGGGGCCTGCCAGTTGGGGTAGAATTAACTCCGTATGGGATACCACACGATTCAATTGGCTAAATTCGATACGCCGAACCAGTTCATCCGTCCCAAATGTCCCTTTCCCGGCCGCACACCAGACATTGATGCCATTGGTGTCCAGTACCAAAATCCATGCATGCCGGTTGGAAAGAGTTTCACGCAATCGGTCAAAACTCATTTTGTAATTGGCTGTAACCAGAACAGGTGATCGTTCATTCGGCTCCCCAAGGGCATAAAGACCGGGATCCACGGTATAGTGCATGCGACCCACACCCCAGCGAGCCTTAATGCTCCCCCAATAATCCGGCCAGCTCAGATCGGAAGAAATCTTGGGCACATCACCTGTCGGTGTCTGAACCGAACCAATGATAAAGGGTTGATTCATATCCGGACGGCTCAACTGAGCCTTTTGTTGCTGAGGTCAACAACTGGTATCCGTCGATGGCAACGGTCCTTGGTCTTGAACGGGTCGATTTTTTAATAGATCAAAAGGATCTAAAGTCATTAGATATTCCCTTAGTGTCCATCCATAAATGGTCTTTTTCCCGCTGGCCTTCGTTCTCCGCGGGTTTCCGGCTGCGGTGTACCACTTGTACACCGCAGCCGAAAACCCTTGTGCGGCCTTAGCCAGCGAAAAAAATCCTCATTTATGAATTGGACACTTAAACATGTTATCTCCTATCGTGAATGGACACTATTTAGGCTCGCAAATCCAGCTTAAACTGCCGGATAATTAATCTCTTTGAGTGTTTCTTTGATTTGTTCCAGTGTGACAGGGGATTCAAATTCAACCGTTATGCTTTTATTTCCAGGATCACCCTCCACGGTTTTGACGCCTTCCAGTTCATTCAACTCATTTTTGATCGACATCACACAATGGCCACAGGAAATATTGGGTATAGAAAAGGTTTCATTTGCCATTTTATGGTTCCTCCTTTGGTTTCTTCAAAGTAGATAATACTACAATGTGGCCATGTCAAATAAAATTAATCATGTCATAAATGCGGATTAACGATGTTGATCGACCCTTATGCGGCTGCTGACGCAGGCGTGACAGGAACCCGAACGTATCCTGGCGGCATCGGTAAGAGAGAGAACGCCCACAATATTCCGGGAATCTTTTTTGTGAACAAAAAGACGGTGTACATCGGTAAAAATCATTTTGTGGATGGCATCTTCTAAAAAGTCATCTTGGCTGCATATGCCTACGGGAGTTGACATGATGGTTTCTGCCGCCACTTGAGAATCGATACCGTGTTTGTAGCTAAGCGCCAGATCTGTTTTAGACACGACGCCGCGAGGTTTGTTTTCTTTATCGGCAATCAAAACCGCGCCGAAACGATATTTTGACAGTTCCTCCATAATACATACTAAAGATTCATCTATGTGGTTGGCCTTTACAGAAGATGTCATCACTTCTTTTACTTTATAGCGTCGAATCGTATCATCGGAATGTTTTTTGTGCTTCTGTTTTAGATGGCTGTATTCACATTCATGGCAATACTGATATAAAAGCCCGACAATATCCGGGTAGGCAAGGGCACCGACAACATCATCAGGGTTTTCTCCGGTGACATACAACCGATAAATTCCTTTGGATCTCATTGTATCCAGGGCGGATTCAAGTGAATCATCAGGCCTGCAAAACAGCGGGGGAGAACTCATGATGTTGTCAAGGGGGGTTTCCAGAGACAAACCCGCGTAGTAGGCACCCATAATATCGGTTTTGGACACGACGCCGGCCGGCCGGCCGTTCTTGTCCATGGTGAGAAATGCGTTGATTTTGTATTTGATCAGTGAAGCAATACCGCGATCGATCGTAGCACCTTGTGGAAGAGAGACCACCTGCTTTCGCATCGCTGCACTCACCACAAGGCCGGACAATGTTTCTTTTTTCATGGTCGCCATAGATTTGCGTGAATTAAACTTGTTTTCATCCAGAAATATCCCTTTTCCGTAATCTCTGCGCCTGCCCTGCCTGCCCCTTATGAAGAAACTATCGTACTGGGGTGAAATGCAGAGCCTATTTCTCTGGGGTCAATCTGCGGAATTACCTGTGCAGCGTACTAATTTGTGCCCGATATAGATTTATGGATGGGCGCTAAAATAAATAAACATAGAATTAATCGGTTAACATGGCAACTTAAACAAAACAAGCCAAAAACGAACTCATTTTATCGTTGACACGGCCTGCTACACTTTATTGGCGCTGCTTAGGATTAAAGATGCAAACTTGATAAACTCGTAAAAAGTCAACATTCGACGGCAAAGTAAAAAGCTTCAAATCCCCCCGCATAAAATCAGCGGGATAAAAAGGCACGCAAATCCCGAGGAATGAGGCGTACTTATCGTACGTCGTAATAACAAGAAATGCAGCGCAACGCAGTCCCGCTGAAACGGGATTTACGAAGCCGTCAAACTTGAATTATAACAAAAACTCTCTGTCTTCTCACTTATTTGAGCTTGCGATTAAGAGAGTAATATTATCGATTCCTCCGGAATCGATTGCCGCCTGGACCATGGATCTGGCTCTGGTTTCGATATCGGTTTCAGCGTTGAGAAGAGAAATCATTTCTTCATCGGAAATACTTTTATGAAGTCCGTCTGTGGTGAGAATCAGCAGATCTTTTTCTTTGATTTCCAACCAACCCGTTTCCGGTTCACATATTCCACAACCCACGCACTGATCCATAATATGTCTGGAGTAATGGGTGGGAACCTGTTCCGCCGTTATTTCGCCTTCTTCTAAAAGAAACCGCGCAAAGGTCTGGTCTTCTGTTATCTGCAACAACTGCCGATCACGCAAAATATAGAGACGACTGTCGCCGACATGGACCCAATAGGCGAATCCGTCGCGCAGGATAACACCAACCAGCGTGCTTCCCATTCCTTCCAAATCGATATTTTTTTCAGCTTCGCTGTAAATGGTCATATCAATATCTTTTATCAACCGTTCAAGCTCTTGTTGTTCTTTATCTCTTGGTATATGTTCTATTCTGGCAAGCCTCCCCCTTAAGATTTCGGCGGCATAATCACCGGCCGCCTCGCCTCCCAACCCATCAGCGATTGCCAGTAGTAAAGTGTCGTTATCCAGTTTCTTGATCAAATATCGATCTTCGTTTGTCTTTCTAACCAATCCGATGTTGGTAAGTGCCAAAACACGCATTGAACCCACAGACAATCGGGTTATGCCCTCTTCGTTGTTGACCTTTTGGTAAAAATCACACTCCCTGCAAGACACCCTTTTTTCGGCAAACGATCCTTGCACTTTTCCATTGCAGAACGTACCCGCTGCCAGCCAGCAGGTTCTACCGGCATTTTTCCCCAGATTGAATCCGTTAAATGTGGAATCTATGGCAGCAGGACACTCGCCGAGTTCGTGAGCTTTCTCTCCTCCCGGTTCTCTGCCGCATTTCATATACTCCCAACAATTTTGCTTTTTATTTTTCATATCGATTCTATATCACGCAAGTCGCCAATCTTTAAACTGACGCCCAATTCTTTCACTTTAAGACGGAATTCTTTCAAAAGAAGGAAATGCGCCCCCTAGGTGAAAGTCTTCGGTGCCGATTGGGCAGGAGAATCCAAAGTCAATGATTTTTATTCGGTCATCAGGTTGGACAAATATGTTCAAGGGACTGACGTCTCGGTGGACGATCCCTTTGTTGTGCGCATAAACCAGCCCTGAACAAACTTGGATTAGAAAATCGGCAGCCAGCATCCAAGAGATGGCTTTTAAACGGAAAAGCATATCGCTTAAGGATTCGCCTACCAGATATTCCATAATAATGAAAACCGTGCTGAAGCGTTCTTCGATATCGTAAACCCGGATAATATTTTCATGGTTCAAACTTGCGATGATTTTAGCTTCATTCCGAAAACTTTCCAGAAAATCAGAATTCATCACCAAATCGTGACGCATCATCTTGATCGCCACCGGCATGTTGAGCTCGGCGTGAACCCCTTTATAAACATTGTACAAAAAGGGCATGATCCTCATTTTCCGACAATGTTTTTTTCACCATTTTGAAAAAAATACGATCTTCAATGTAAATGTGTAGTTTGAGAAGAGAAGTATAAGATGCCAGGTTTTCAAGGAGCATGGTCGTTGCAATCTCATCCCCTGCGGAATATCCTTTGATGGATTTTTCAATCTCACCGATAAACGTTCGACATCTTTCGTGCTGAAATCTTAACGTACCTATTTCGCCATCATGGGCCCCGTCTTTTTTCTGGGAAAGAAGACCGAACATCAAATATTCTTTTTTAAAGTGATGAAATTTGTCCGCAAAGGTTTGGAAAAATTCAACCGCCTTTTGGAAAAACTCTTCCGGAGGACGTTTTCCTTTTTCAAGCTTATCTCTTGCCGCCGAA
Organism: uncultured Desulfobacterales bacterium; assembly: GCA_937998305.1. GTDB lineage: Bacteria > Desulfobacterota > Desulfobacteria > Desulfobacterales > UBA11574 > UBA11574. The sequence goes on from CALLDL010000227.1 coordinate 22,189, forward strand.
AGACATTCCAGAGCATGAAGAATCAAGGCGTGCTCTTTGATGAGAATCTCCAAAGATTTCATTTAATCCGCCTTTTGTTCCAATGATTTCAAATCCAGAATTCCGGGTACCTGCGGCTTTTGGGTATGTTGTTTATGAGAAGCGCAACCACCAGCATAACAACTGCGCCGAGACCGGCAGGTATAATCGCATAAAGATACCCAAGATGATGAATTTTCTGACTCCCGATGACCGCAATCAATGCGGTGGCTCCTCCCGGCGGATGAAGTGTCTTTGTTGCATGCATGACCGCAATCGCCGTTGCAACAGAAACAGACGCAGCCACCCACATATGATTGTGAAGTAACTTGTACATCGTAACGCCGATGATTGCAGAAATAAAATGCCCGCCGATAAGATTTCTCGGCTGGGCCAACGGACTTCTGATAGCGCCGTATATCAAAACAGCAGAAGCGCCAAAGGATCCGATAATCATGACAAAATCGGTCCCTTTAAAAATGTTGTAGTTTATAAATGCTACCGAGGCGATGCCAAAAAAGGCGCCGATCCAGGACCAGATGATTTCAGAAAAACTCACGGTCGGAGGGCTCTTTGTCGTTCCTTTCATCTTTCTGAAATATTCCATATTATACATGGCCTTTTTTTTGATTTTCTATAAAACAAGACGATCGTACAATATCTGTTCTGGTTACAATTCCGACAAGTTTTTGTCCCGGACCGACAACCGGTGTCCTGTTAATATTTTCCTCTATAAAAATGTTAGCAATTTCAGAAACAGGTGTTTTTTCATCTACGGTAACGGCAGGAGAAGTCATAATGTCTTTGGCATTTTGCTTTCGCATGGATATGGCAACGCATCCTTTACTTTTCAAGCAGTGGGCGACAACACCCATGAAAGTTCTTTTTTCCTTGGCGCCCATGTGAAACAGAAAATCTTTTTCCGAGATGACGCCGACAACGCTTTTGTCATCATCTATTACCGGAACGCCGGATATGACATAACGGTTTAGAATTTTGGCAACTTCTTCCAAGGATGTATTCTCTTCAACAGAAATGACATTCCTGGTCATTACATCTTTTGCTTTGACTGAATGCCTCAGTCGATCAATGGCATGTTTGTAAGCAAAACGGTAAATTTCTTTAAAATCGCCGGGGGTAATGTCCAAATATCCACTGATATTTCTCATGGCCTTTAGAATATCGTCGTCGGATATATCCATGGGGCATGATTCAAAGTACTGATTTTTCATTTGCTTATCCCATTATTCCAGTGGTTAAATCGCCGTATGATTCTTTTTCGCAGTTCAAGGAAAGCGAAAACATTTTTCCAATAACCGGATGAAGGACAAGGGAATTTGAGAAGTATTGCTGATCTATCCCTTGCCAAATTATAGTTGTCCGAGTTCGCTGATGACCGCTTTTTCATACTCCACGGCTTTTTCCGATCTTGGTGTGCACTTGGGTCCGGAAGTGATGATTTGTGCCGGAGAAGTATCCCTTTTTACACCCGAAACAGCAATTTTGACAGCTAGGGTAACATTGCTGCAATCAAGAGATTCTTTGATAATTTCTCCCTTATGGGAAATTTTTACCAACAAGCCGTCAGATACAATTTTCGCCTTATGTCCCCCTTTTGTTAAAAACTCATAAAAAGTCAAAATTTGACGGCAAAGTAAAAAGCTGCAAATCCCCCCGCATAAAATCAGCGGGATAAAAAGGCGCACTAATTCCGAGGAATGAGGGGTACTTATCGTACGCCGCAGTGATGAGGAATGCAGCGCAACGCAGAAGTTGGACTTTTTACGAAGCCGTCAAACTTGAGTTAAGACCACAACTCTATTCGATGACCCTCAGGATCGAAGATGTAAAATGCTCGCGCACCCCATATGGGTTTGATTGGACCGGTTTCTATGCCGATTTCACGAAACTGGCGTTGAGCGACATCAACATTTTCAACTTGAAATGAGAGGGTAATTCCAGAACCGTTTGAGCTTTGAATGGATGTGTTGGCAGCATTGGCTATACTTAAATAGGCGTTGTCAACTAATTGAAATTCTACCAACCACTCTGTTTTGTGATTGACCATGAGTTTCAACACATCACGATAAAACTTAACCGTGGTGTCCCAGTTACGACAATATAAAATCGTATTGATGCGTTTAATACTGCCTGCAGGCATCGGTTCTCCTTTAGGACGTTTACTTTGATTCAGTTTGGTAAAGCTGCAAGAAGATAAGATGAATACTCCTAATTCTAAAACGTATCGGAATTAAGAGAATAATTAACCTTGATTATATTTTTCTTGACAAAAAATACCACTTTGTGCCACGAAATGTCAATGTGAATTTACCGTTTCGATAAAGTTTGAATGAAGTTATTGAGGGTTTATTGCTATGTTATTGGACAAATTTATCAAAGCGGGGCAAGACTTTTTAGGCTGTAAATTCCCTATTATGTGCGGCGCTATGACATGGATCAGTGATTACAAACTCATCGGCGCCCTTGGCAATGCAGGGGGATTCGGTCTACTCGCCGGCGGCAATGCACCGGTGGACGTATTGGAAAAGGAGATCATTGCAACCCGTGAATACACGGACAAACCATTCGGCGTCAACCTGATCACCATTGCACCGGTCTACAAAGATCAGTTGCAGCTTGTTTGTGATATGCTGTGTCAATTGGTGATGTTCGCTGGATCTATCCCCAAAGACACGGAAATACAACGCGTCAAAGATACCGGTGCAAAGGTGATTTGTTTTGCCCCAACCGCTCCGCTGGCACACAGGCTCATTAAAATGGGCGCCGATGCCCTCATGATTGAAGGGGTGGAGGCCGGCGGCCATATCGGACCGGTTTCCCTGACGGTACTTCTCCAGCAAATCCTCTTTGAAATAGACAATGTGCCGGTTTTTGTGGCCGGCGGTATTGCCACGGGCCGCATGATGGCGCATCTCTTAATGATGGGGGCGACCGGAATCCAGATGGGCACCCGTTTTGTCATGTCAAAAGAATGCAAGGCACATCCCGAGTTTAAAAAGGTATTCCAAAAAGCAAACGCTCGGGATGCGGTTGCAACTCCTCAGTTTGACAGCCGGCTGCCCGTCATACCTGTCAGGGCTTTGAAAAATAAAGGCAGCAAAGAATTTTTAAAACTTCAGCTTGAACTCATAGATAAACTCGAAAAAAAACTTATTGATCAGCAGCAGGCACAATATGAGGTGGAGAATTTCTGGGTGGGTGCGCTTAAAGATGCAGCCATCGACGGAAATGTTCAAAGAGGATCTCTCATGGCCGGCCAGTCGGTGGGTCTGGTTGACAAAATCAAACCGATTCAAGGGATCATAGACGAAATGGTGGACGATGCTGAATATGAGCTTAAACGGCTAAATAAGATCCTTATCGAAAGGTGAATGTGGGCCACTGCTCAAATTGCCACAATGTAGCACTTTTTTTCTTGACAACCCCCCTTGCAGAATGATACTAAACCATAAGTCAAAATCCTCCCTTCTTCCTCCTCATTCTGGCTTGGGGCGGTTCGTCTTTGAGATGAACCGCCCTTTTTTATTCTCAAGTGATTCTTTTTTGATAAGGATTTCACTTTAAAAACACTTGACATAAAATACCACATAGTAATACTATTAATCACAAATTGCGAGACCTTTTAAAAGCGCTCAATTTTATTCAAGACCAAGGATTCAGTATGACCAGTAAAGAGTTTAAGAAGTTTAGAAAAAAATTAGAAAAAACACAACGCCAGATGGCACAGCTCCTTGGTGTCTCCATCAAGGCCGTTCATAGCTATGAACAGGGATGGCGATCCGTACCTCACCATGTGGAACGTCAGATTTTTTTTCTTGTTTCAAGGTTAAAGGGAAATATCCATGACAAAATGCCCTGCTGGGATAGAAAAGCGTGTCCTGCTGAGAAGAAAAAACTGTGTCCGGCCTGGGAGTTTCAGGCCGGTGATCTTTGCTGGTTTATAAGTGGTACAATTTGCGACGGCAATGTTCATAGAACCTGGAAAGAAAAAATGAAGCTTTGCCGGTCTTGCGAAGTTATGAAATCCATCTTTTAGCGTCAAAACATCAAAAAGCTTGAATCTATAATTAATGTGGAAATCGTTCAAAATCAAACAGTTCGATTTCTTTATCAATCGTCTTATCCGCCCGTTTGACCTGGATCTTAACTGTACTTCCGATGTTGACGTAAAACAGGCCAAGTTTTAAGTCTGCCAGTGATTGTATGGGTCGTTCTGCAAACATTTCTATAACGTCTCCTTTTTTAAGCCCTGCTTTTTTTGCAGGACCATTTTGACTCACACCTTTGATCACCAGACGCTGGTCTTTTTCTTCCACCATTACACCCAGTTTGGGTGATACTTTCCCGTTGAGTTTTGTGGTTAACAGTATATAATCCGCCACACCTTCTTCAATCTCTTCATCCTGGACAACAACGGTGAACGGTTCATGGCTGCGCCGATAGAGTCGGTCCGGAATTCCATATTTATGCCTGATGTGACCATTACCCGCCAGAATCACCATTTTAAGTTCAGGGTGGTTTGTCAAAAACCGATGAGCGGACTCCGCCATGCCTTCATCCCAAAGCATTTGAGCCTGTAAAAAATAGTTGAAATCCTGGAGATCTTCTTGTTTATTATGCACAACAAACACCTTGCTCAAATCCTTCCGGTATGTTTCATTCGAAAAATTCATGTCAGAAGGCAACTGTTTTTTTTGCTTGTCAGGCAGACCGTACATCCCCTCCCGTGCAACTTTACGGGTGAGATCTCCCTCTATATTTAATGCAACTAGCGGAATACCCTCTTGTTTGAGATAATCAATAATCGGTTTATATAAATTAAAATCGTATCTCCACCTGCCAAAATATTCGGTCTTTTTTAAAAATGTATACTCATCAATCCGTCCGGCCAGATAGTCATCCACCACCTGTTGATAAGGTTTTTGGAACATTTCCATACCCACAGCCAGTTTATATCCAGCCTCATGCATCTTTTTAATGACGTGTAACTGGTTCGTATGATGGGCGAACCGATCGTGCTTTTCTCCAACGTAAATAATCCTCGAAGACGCGAGTTGCGGGATAATATCGTCAATGGTTGCATGTGCATCAGGCTTGATGGCTCGAACTGGCGGCCGGGATAACATCTGAATGCCGTTTTCTGATTCGGCAATCGCTTTGAAAGTGTTTCGGCCGTCTTTAAAAGCGAGCTCGGTATATTTTCCATAATGTGATATTTTATGCTGAACCGCCCGTGCTTGCTGTTTGTCTTCGGCATGTAACAATGCGATATGTTCCGTTTCATTATACGGATTTTTATACACTTTTAAATGCAATCCGTTTTCCGAAACCGCCTGTTTGCCAAACAGCCTATCTACAAGAGTATTGTCGTAACTTAAAATCAGCAGCGAATTTCCTTGAATCTGATCAAATGTAATATTATCTGGTGTTATATAAGTAATCTTTTTAACCCCCAGAGCATCAATCAGTGGTTGGTAGGTTGAACGTTTCATGGATGGGATCACTGCAATCAGCTTTTCCTTGCCCATGATGCCGGCCAAAACCGGAGGCGTTTCTTCAGGAGCTAAGTGCCGCATCAGCGCGTAATTTTCGTCCATAACGACTTTATTGGGCAATTCGTCAAGGGTCAGCGATATGCTTTCTTTTGAATTTTTCACCTCAACCCATCGCGTACGTTTGTGTTTACCGGCATAAAACGTAATAGGGATGTTCAGAGGATAGGACTCACCCTGCTGCAAAATGTCAAAATCCAGTTTTAGTTTACCCTGCGCCACATACAACTTCGTGTTTTTCACATTAAGACGAGGAATATTTTTTCGGGTCAGCCAATCTCCGAAATAGGTATACAGCTTTTCCCCGGTCGCTATTTCAAAAGCATACTGGATGTCAAGCCAGGAAGCTTGGCGGAAACGATTCTGATGTATAAAATTTCGGAGAGCAGTATAAAAGATTTCATCTCCCTGACGTCCGCGTAGCCCATGAAAAAGCATGGCTGCTTTACCATAGCCGATAACACTTTGGGCCTTGTTGCTTCGGCTTTTAAAGTCACTCAAAGGAAAAGCATTGTCTGCATGGACATAACTATTGTAATCCACCAGGATTTGTTTTCGATAAGTACTGCCTTTCCCTTCCAGAGAAGCATAGTAATGATCGGAAAGATAGGTTGTAAGCCCTTCCGCCCAGTTGCCGGACACGAAATCGATGTAAACGGAATTGCCGAACCATTGATGTAAAATTTCATGTCCAAGAGAAGTTTTGACAATAAACGGCAAACGCACCACCTGGTTGCCCATCAGGGTAAACGTAGGCATTGAATTTCCTGAGGGTAGAATATTTTCTACAATGGCAAAACGCCGGTATGGGTAAGGAGTGAGCATCTTTTCGTACATGGCCAGATATTTTTTTGTATAGGTAAGATAAACATCCGATAGATGCGCATCTTCTTTGAAAAAATACGCTTCGATGTCGACGTTTTTATATCGATCTTTTTTTTGAACATAGCGGTTTGAAGCCGCCAGGTGCAGACTGTCCAGAGGGTGATTGAACTCAAATACAAAGGTTTTTGCTTTGCCGTGTTTTTGAATGGCTACAGACTCTGATTCAGATATAGCAATAAAATTTTCCGGCAAGGTCACAGAAAGCGCATACTCAACCAAATCATCCGGCTGCGGATACCAGCCGGATGTTAAAAACACATGATCTTTGTCGATAAAGTTAATCCGGCTTTTGTTAATCAAGGCTTCATAGCGAATCTTGATTTCTTTGCCGCTCTGCAATGAAAGGTGAAGAATATCACCGGTTGATTTGGCGATGTCGCCACCATCCAAGTTCAATACCTTCAAATTCTGAACGGAAAGATCAAGCTTGATATCGGCATCAGCCTTCAAGCGGGCAATGCCGGTGATTTTTTGTTCGGCAGTATTTATTTGCACATCAAGGATGTATTGCATATTTGCACTCCAGCCTGTTACGGGCAGGCAAAAAATGAATAAAAAGACAATTTTTCTCATCATGAACATGCTGAATTCCCTTATATTCGTTGGGCAATTAAACTGATTAACAGTTAAGCGCTTATTTGTAAATTCTGTGCTTTTTATGACAAAATTTTTACCCAGTCATCTTCATTGCTTTTTGCTTTCTTTCATTCTTTCAACCAAATCTTTAACGGGTTGTCCGGTTGGAGATAATGCAGAAGGATTCCTTTTAACGAGTTCTTCCCATGCCTGAATGGCGCCATCAAGATCATTTAAGTCATGCATGAGTACGATCCCTTTATTAAATAGTGCCGTCTCATGTTTGGGATCGATTTTCGCTGCTTTATCAAATGACTCAATGGCTTTATTCGGTTGACCGGATCGGCGATACATGACACCCAGGTCGGTCATCACATTGGCATTGTTCGGGTTCAACTCCAGTGATCTGGTATATGCCGTGATCGCTTTTTGATGGTTGCCGGTATCAAAATACAGATTTCCCAAACTTGTCCATGCGGCAACATCATCAGGGTTTTCCTTTGTCATTTTTTCAAGTTCGAAAATTTGGGCAGCGCTTTCAACTGAAACACCCTGATCTTTATCGGCCGGCTGGGAAAGCGTTGGTTCCGGTATCGATTTACCGGTTCCTGACTTATAAACACCGAAAACAACACCCCCCAAAAAACCGACCCCCAGGGCAATGGAAGCAACCAGCCACATGGTCTCCTTTTTTACAGTTTTGCTATCTTTTTTTATTTTTTTCTCCATATAACCTTCCTAAAATAAAGTAGTGTCCTTGTTCTGAAACCCAGCCAACAGACTTTACCCTAACGTTGCAAAAGTCGAGGGTGCTACAGATCCAAGGCGTCAAGGGTGCAGCTGTAGTAATTTACCGCAAGCCCTTGACAACGCTGGTCGAAGATCCCGTGAATAACGGGGAGATGGAGTGCCATCGGCTTTCCCGTAGGGTAAATAACATGGCTGTTTTTCACTGATTTCAGGATGCCATCCGGAGTTCATTCCAGCAGAGCAGTTAAAAAAGGTTAACGGCTCGTAATTATTACTTTTAAACTCATTTTGTCATGTTATTTATGCAACTATAGGGTTTACAATTCCCTTAATACAACAGTTCAGCATTTTTATGGCACGTTGTGGCATATCAGTCAATGTTTATGTAAAATCGGCTGCGAGTAAGACCATAGAATAAGCTGGAACATTGGGAGATAAAAAGGTGTTCAAATCGAACTCATCATAGATTTAGGTATTTTGGAGAGGATTCATTCTGGTGTATCTGATACATCCTTGAAATGATGTTGGCAGTGAAGGATCATCGCCATTTATTTTCAAAAAAGGCGATATGTTTATCCGCCTCCAGAGGGTTTGTCCGCCTCGGGTGGGCTAATCAACTATCACAATTTTTCACAGTGACACAATATTAAAAATGTGTTGCACGGTTGTTTATACGATTTCAAAATAGTTCACACATCCTTAAATATTGGTACACGCTGCGATGTTATGATTTGTTCGGACCTATACTTGATTTGACAGAATCGAAAACCGAGTCTCTTTCAGTACATATGTCCTATTTCTTACAAAATTGCAAAAAGGCAAACCCCTGAAAAAAGGATTTGCCCAATTGAAAATTGCAGATATGCAATCAGGACTAAGTCAGACATATCACTGGTTTTGGAAGTGGATGATATTTTCATCTTTTGGATGGCTATCTGAATATTTATCAGGGTGAGAAAGAGATCGGATTATCATCTTGACTGAATTAAATGAGGAACTGGTAAAAGCAAGGCATCGTAAATTTAAAACCGGCCTGGATTAAAACA
>CALLDL010000228.1 GCA_937998305.1 uncultured Desulfobacterales bacterium
TAATTATCTCGCAAACCCCAATATAATGAATGCATTTGCGGCATGGCCTCAATTGTATGCAAACCTATATGGAGGAACTAGCGGTGGCATACACTCCAAAGCTAAAGATTTGATAAACCTCATTTTAAATAATGACGAAAGGGTCCTTCACGAACGATCGAAAAAATTAAGATCGATTATTGGTGGACGTGTATCGGTTCTCCCACCTGATACCCGGCATGTCGATTATGAGATCATCCCAATTACTGTTGCGGATGGATGCCTTTATCATTGCAAGTTCTGTTGTGTTAAATCAGATAAAAAATTTCAGGCCCGTTCTAAAACTGATATATTCGAACAAATTCGGCAGCTAAAAACCTTTTATGGTCGCAATCTCAAGAATTATAATGCCTTATTTTTGGGGAATCACGATGCTCTTGAAGCCGGTGGTGAGTTGATCTGTTTTACCGCTTCCGAAGCCAGCAGGGTTTTTGGATTCGAAGAGCCAGGCGTAAAAACTCCAATACTATTCCTATTTGGAAGCGTGGATTCCCTACTCATGTCTAAAAATGAGTTGTTCGAAAAACTCAACAACCTGCCATTTTATACCTATATTAACATTGGCTTCGAATCCATAGATGCGCCAACGTTGGCCTTCATTCGTAAACCCGTGGACACAACAAAGGTTCGCGATGCTTTCCAGAAGATGCTTGAAATTAATTCAATCTATACAAACATAGAGATTACAGGTAATTTCCTTATGGGAGAACAGCTTTCACGCGATCACTATCAATCACTCATCGAACTACTACGAGACATGCCTAATCCTTTGCGTCGTAAAGGGGTTATCTATTTATCTCCATTAATGGATAGTCCCAAAAAGCGCGAATTGCTGCCACAATTTATTGAAATAAAGAATCAGAGTCGGCTCCCTGCTTATATCTATTTGATTCAACGTTTATAGAACAAAATGGTGTTAAATTACTCATCGAAAATAAAAAGGACCAAGCAGAAAATTTCCGACATTAAAATAGGCACAAAACAAATAGCTGGAGAATTTATGGGAACACGCTGGGCGCGGTTCCGCGCATCTCAGCCCCGCGTTATACGTATAGGCTAAAAATAAATTGTATTATAATTCAGATGCTATGGACTGTATACAAAATCGCAACACATACTAAAGGGAGAAGTAATTATGAGCATGGAAATTTTTCAAAAGGTAAGAGAGATGGGAAAAGAATTAAAGGAGAAAAGAAGAAATGAGGAGATAGACTATAATTATATGACCGCCCCCTGTGGATTGCCATGTTTCTAATGCTATCTTTATTTATCACAGTTCGATAAAGGGCTTGTTGAAACAATAGCTGGTATCTTTAATGTTTCACCTGAGCAAATTAAATGTAAGGGATGTAGGAGCGAAGATGGAAAATGCGCACATCATTCCATGGAATGCAGGGTTTATAAATGTATTGAAAACACTGATATGAATACTTGTGCCGAATGCAACGATTTTCCCTGTGAATATCTTCATCCTTATAGAGACCAAGCGGAAAAATGGCACAACACAAAAGTGTATAATCTTTGCCGTATAAAAAAGCTCGGGCTTGAAAAATGGGCAAAAGAAGAAGCTGGTGGTATTCTGGATAAATATTTCTATGGTGCCTGGACTCTATAAATAATATTGCTTATAGAGGCAACAAGGAAAATAAAGAAAATCGACAACGTATATAACTCTCGTGTAATCTGTGATAACTGCAATCCAACTATCAATGACCTAATTTTTCTATGATACCATAATACGATATCACAACCTGAGCCAACCTTTTGATATCTGCTATGTATCTTGATTTTTGAAACCTGTTCAGAATCTGTGATATCATTTTTCAGAGAAGGGCAAACTCATTTCACTGGATTTGCCTTTTTGCATTTTTGTAAGAAATAGGATATATGTAATCGAAGTTGAGATGCTTGAACCTGTGTTTATGGCAAGAAATCACAACATTGATTTTGGTTTGAAATCTTCTATTTTTGGGAACTGATGTTTTAAGAATATAATTGTAAATCAAGCCCACCAATTTCTTCCTGTATTAATCCACGGACCAGGGACATTCCTTTTCAGCCGTACGCGCCCAGCCCGTGGGGTTAAGATTATATAAATCACTTCATATTTTATGCAGTTAACCTCATATTTTCAGATACTTTTCTTAGATTTAGCACTGCTGCTCCTAAACAGAAAATCATGTAACGGCCTAATTTTATTGCAATCTAAATTAAAGTGTGTCGCAATCAACTGATTTTGCATGGTTTTTGCATTCAACAACACATAGATATTTTAAATTTATTTTCTAAAGGAGACAGCGGGGCCAACGGCACTAGCTGCTTGATCAAATCTATTGCTGGCGTTCATGCCGAGAAGTGTTACCGCGCCAATAATAACTACTGCAATCCATTAGAGCGTATTCTGGTGCTGTTGCGCCGTCTTCTTCTTTAAAGAATCTCATCCAATCCGAATCAAATTAAAATTTCATGAGGA
>CALLDL010000229.1 GCA_937998305.1 uncultured Desulfobacterales bacterium
ATACTACCTGCCACCCAAAAAATTGTTGGCTGGTGATAAAATAAACGACTTTGAAGGACTCCCAAAGGGCACCCTGATTTATCTTCCTAATATCTAATGATAAAGAATCCTGGCCCAAAGGACCAGGCTTTGGTTTGCCCCTGAAAGGGGCTGTTTTACTCAAAACCGTAGAAGTTAAAAGTGTCTATCTCTGGTTAGTCCCGAAATGCGGGGTTAGCCAGTTGGCCGGTATTAAATTACGGGAAACCGGCATAACGGGCCGACGGGCAAAACCTTTTTTAACCCTGGCCCAGACCGATCACCAACACTTGATATTCAAAAAGCCATGTCTGTAATGGTGCATAGGTCAGATCTATATATGAACGACACGCACCAGGGCAGGCTTTAGTTCACTTCAAACTCTTGCAGCGATTCTTCAGGCAGAGCCATAGAACTCTGACCTGGCCCAGAGGACCAGGTTTTTCAGGGTAAAATAAAAAGATGGACTGCCTTGTAGAAGCGATAAAACCGGTCCAGAAGTAAATCCGAGCAGGCAAAATGAATGACATAAAAAATCTATTCCCTAAAGATATTGATGAAGTTGTTGACAGACTCATCTTCGAATTATCGTTTAAAGATAAAACAAAAATTGCCAATATGTCGGAAGTCGACCTGGTAAAACTTAACATGTCATGGGGAATATACATTAGAAACGAATTTCGCCTTGGGGGCAATGATCCGCTGCTGGAATCTTTAAAATCTTATACAGGCGTGAATAAAATGACGCCTGAACAGGCGTCTTACGTCATCATAAAAGAACTGTGGGAGAAGCTTCAGAATTCTCACGTTCTAAAAATCGTCAAATAGTATCACGTTCACCATTCCTTTATTATTGGAAAGACAAATATTTTGGATCATCTCCAATTGATCAGGTGTGATCCCAAAGGGTACAAGGGGCCAAGGATTCAAGGGTTCGAGTGAAATGCTTTAAAAACCACTGAAGGATCCAAGGGGTCGAGGGTCCAAGGATTCAAGTGAAAAACAAAAAAATATTCAAAAAAACTAACCTATATATTGTTAGCTAAAGACTTAGGTTTTATTGATAAAAGAGAATTGGGTACACTAAAAAAAGACATCGCAGAAATCGAAAGAATGTTAAAGGCGCTGATAAAGTCTTTAGAATACCAACCCTTGAATCCTTGACCCCTGGAATCCTTGGACCCTCTTCTCCAACTAAATTGGAGAAGAACCAATATCTTATACAGCACCCATTGTTAACGCACCCTCAATAATGTTCTCCGTCTGGTTTCTGGCATAAAGTCCATTTTGTCCGATCACAAACATCACTTCGATGCGGTATAGATGAATCCAATCTTTAAGCAGTAAAGCAGCTTTGATGTCATCCATTTGATCAAGATCGACACCGAGCATCTGACGGCCACACCTCAAGGTCGCCTTTCTGGCAGAATCCAAATCTCCGGTCAGTCTGCCATAGGATATAATAAGGGTACCTGTCGCGTCCATGACATTCTGTCTGATGCATTCGGAATAATTTTCGGATGACATCTCCTTAAGTTTGAATCGTTCAGGCAATGTGCCGGTTTCGGTGATCCGGCCTTTTGGTATCCATCCGCCATGAGGAATTCCCAGTTTTATTGCAATGTCAAGAGCTGCTTGATCTGCTTCGGTTTGTCCGCCTGAAATAATTTTTTTAAGCATGAAACTCTCCTTTTAATTTTGCATGGATAATCTGTATGTGTTCAGGGGGCAGTCATTTCCCATTCGCTTCGGTGTCTCCGTCACTGGTATTTTAAGTGATTTGGCAGCGGTGGCATTCCTGCCCCTTCCGTATTCCAGCTTCCGGTGAGTGATTTTTGAATCTTTTGCCGAAAGTTCCAAGAATTATACTTCAATCGAACGAAAGCCGAGGATGCCCCAGATTCAAGGCATCAAGGGTGAAGCCGTAGTCATCTACTGCGAACCCTTGATAACGAAGGAGATGGGATATCCTCGGCTTTCGCTCGATTGAAGTTATATCCACTGTACACATTGTGCCACCCTCACCCCGACACCTGCCATTTCACGAACGGCAGATTCAACAGCAGACAAGCCACCATACAATGAAGATTGCATGTAGCTGCCGGCACGCGCTCCGGACAAACTTAAATCCACAACAACTTGAAGCATACCTTCTTTAAAATATTGTTGCGTGTCAATGGAAGATTTTCGGATACAGCTGTTCAACGTGCATCCGGCCATCACCAATATTTTCTTGCCATCATCCATCAAGCCTTCAACCCACTCACGAAAACCGTTTGTGTCTGGAAACAATACACTGTTTCCCGGCTTAATGAAGTAAAGTTGACCGGCATCGATTATTCCGGAAAATGCATCATCCCAATCATAGCTGCAAGGCGGAAACGGACATCGAGTAAACATCGTTTCAACAAGACTGAAGTTCTCATTTAAAAATTGCGCACATTTTTCAAAGGCAAATCGAATCGGTTTAACTTCAAGTTCGGCTTCAGAACCTATTGATTTCATCCAAACTCCCCTTGTAAAGGATCGCTGAGGATCTATGATCAACAGTGCTGCATCATCGCTGGATATTTCAAGTGGTTTGATATTCATATTCTCTATAATTTTCTGATAAATATTCGCAACGCCGATATTGTCTCTATGTTTCAGCAGAGAATCCATATCATTACAGGTTTTGTCATTCGATATTGCCTGATACTTTTTGTTATTCACTTCATGGACATCTGCTTTTTTTTCTTTTGAAATTGCAGTTCTTTTTGATACAATTGAAGATAAAAAAGGGTGTGCATTCAAAAGTACTCTCCCATACGGGCCACGGGGATCTTCTATCATTTGATTCATATAAGCGATGAAGTTATCCCTGGCCATCGGCTTTGCAATTGTAAAAAGATCGAGAACTGCGAAAACAGGGGCTTCCCTCCAGTGCCATCCCATACGCCGGGCTGCTTCATGGAGCTCTAATCTGGAAAGCACCCCATTTTTGTTTAGATCCAACGTGTCAAAAAGTTCATTTGGCGTCATTAGATATTATTACCCATTCAAGAGCAAGCAGTTCACCAAGTCTCATGCCTGTTCTGGCTGCCATAAGGAAATATAGATAATATTCCTTATAGTTATCCTTGCAAACCTCAAGCAAAAAATTAAGATCATCAGGTGTGAAAATCTCTGTTTTTTCTATTGGTTTCTTTTTGTGGCCGTTTTTGGAGAACAGCCGCTTTGAGACCTTACTTATGGATAACTTATATTTAGACTCCTTTCCCTTACATTGTGACTCAACAAATCTCAACCATCTTTTCGAATATTCCCCGAACGTCGGGACCGGCTTTGGATCCTCAAAACCAAACTCCCCAAGCTGTAGCTTTGCTCGGATCGTGCTGGCCACAGCCGCGGCTGCTTTCTTATCGCCCACCTTTCGGGATGTTCGTTTCCCATTGCAGGTTATGAACACCCACCAGGGGTTTCCCTTGCCTTTAATCTTTTGTCTGACTCGTACTCCGATAACAAGCCCCTCACTTTTTCCCTGAAGTTAATCCACGGGCGGGGACCAGGGACGTCCTTTTCAGCCGTACGCGCCAAACTCTTGGGGTTACTGATTTGTTGTGTTAATTTATTGGTATATTTTATCCGTATTTAATCCCATGAAATAGAGTATTGACAAGGTTAAGATTTTGAAATACAAAATAGTACAAGTATTGCTTACCATTGGGAGGTCCTCTTCTCGCACACGCCCTTGGAATAAATCCTGCCTTTCCAGGGGCTTTTTTATACCCATGCCTGTTTAAAATCATTCTGACAAAAAAAAGCTTGATATATGAATTGTGATAATGTAATTGCTTCTCAGCCTGGGTCGTAACCTGATACTTGTGCGAGCAGATGTAGCCTCTCAATAATGCGCCCAGGCTTTTTTATGCCATATCCAGAACAAACCTGAAAGCCACCTCTCTCTCCCTGTTTAAATAAATCTTGACATGCTATTTATTATTTTTTATGTGCCATCTAAATGGCTTCCCTTGTGTGCGTGCATCTTATTCTTCGGTTGTTTGTATATTCTATATAAATATTAAGCACTGATTGTGCGCCGAGTTTAATAACGGCATATAGGGAAGCCGTTTCAATATTTGACTCCTTTCTGGAATTGTGATAATTTTAAGTTCAGAATTATGGGTTTTTTGCTTTCCACCACGGTTCTTCATTTGCCTTGGCCCCTGAGATTGGCTGGTTCCTCGGGATCTTTATTTCCCAGGATAAGCCCGAAAGCTCATTATAGGCTGTTAATGGTTTACTCGAATAAGCTATCGAGTGGCTTCTCAAAAAGTACTAAAAGAAGGCCAAGAAATAAAAATGTCAAAACAATACTCAGAATGCCCTTTGTATAATCACAATAACTGCAAAGAGATTCATAACCCTAAAGTCTGTGCTATAATTCGCAAGGATAAAACCTGCCTCAGAAAGCTTCCGAAATCGGCAAAGAAGGCTAAAAAATAACCTGTAACCGAGAGGTTGCCATACTGAATATTAAGACCCCATTAGCCTGACGAATGACACTGTAAACCAGAATAAAGGATGCAATTGTTTAAGGAACTGAATCCATGAAAGATCTATTAATTCGAATTGCACAAGCACTTGTTGACGATCCGGAACAAGTGCAGGTTAATGAAATTAAGAGTACCCAAACCGTTGTATTGGAACTAAGGGTGGCCAAGAGTGATATGGGAAAAGTCATTGGCAAACAGGGAAAAACAGCCCATGCCATCAGGGCTGTATTAAATGCAGCTTCTGGGAAGGCTGGGAAAAGGCATATGCTTGAGATTTTGGAATGATGTAGGAAGGTCTAACTGAGACATGAAGGACTGGACTTGACAATCACAATTTATGATATCTGTAATTCAGCCATCGTTGTGCTTATGGAGAGTTATCTTCTATTTTTACAAGCAATTGGAAAAATGTATTGCTGAAGGTGTAAAAATATTGTAAGTTATTTATGGTGGGACGGTGACCATCGGTCCAAGTTCCAGGATCATGTCTTTGCCCTGGGGCGTTAGGACATTCTCTATCCAACGAGACTTAATCCTGTTATCAGGAGCGCCGACATGCTTATGGCGCCGTCTCGCCAACTTCACAAATCCAAATCAAAAATGTATTGATTCTGTTTCCAAATCTTCAACGAAATCGAGCCGAAGCCGATTAAAGAGT
>CALLDL010000230.1 GCA_937998305.1 uncultured Desulfobacterales bacterium
AATTACGTGTTTAAATGACGTGGCCCTGTTAACGCTACAGCTTAACTCACAATATTATAATTGAATCAAAATTTATGATCGATTACCACCTGCACACACTGTTTTGCAACCATGCCGTCGGCGGTATGGAACGTTATATCCAAAGTGCTATCGATTTGGGGCTGCAGGAGATCTGTTTTCTGGATCATCTGACCATCCAGCAAGCCGAACCCGGGCTTTCCATGACACCGGAAGAGGTCCCTTACTATTTTAATGCCGTCCAGGTTTTGAAACAAAAATATAAAAACAAGATCATCATCAAGGCCGGTCTCGAGATGGATTTTAATCCGGCATATATCGATTTGTTTCAGGATATTATCGGGGCCTTTGCATTTGATGTCATCGCCGCTTCGTTACATTTTCCAGATGGTCTTGATATTGTCAGTCACCGTTCAGCATGGCGTCATGGGGAAAAAGATGTTGATGAGGTCTATGAACTTTATTTCGATCATCTCAAAAAGATGCTGGATTATCGCTATTTTGATGTGATATGCCATATCGACCTCATAAAAAAATTCGGTCAAAAACCTTCGAGATCTTTTGAAAAAGAATTTGATGAAATACTGTCGATCATAAAAGACGAAAATTTGACCGTGGAAGTGAATACCAGTGGTTATGACCATCCGGTTGGAGACATTTACCCTTCTTTGGAGATACTTAAAAAATGTCATGAGCAGGGGATTCGCATCACTTTGGGTTCAGATGCACATCATCCGGCCAATGTGGGCAACCACTTTGAACGGGTAATACCGATCCTCCTATCCGTCGGATACAGAAAATTGGCGACCTTTACAAGACGCAAATGTGGTGATATCCCAATGACCCTAACCTAAACCGAGCGTTTCAAATAGTGAGCGGACGGCTGCAACTCTTATGCCCCCCAGAGAGAAGGATTTCGGGATCTTTCGATCGGCAAACTCGACAATCGCTCAATTTATGCTTAAATTAGCGAAACATATTTGATAAATCTATAATCAATAAAACGAAACGAAAGGTTCGGATGTCTCTTATTAGAATAACAGTTAAAGAATACACCATTTTTTTTGTGGGTATTTTAATACTCAACCTCATCTTCTTTTCACAAAATGCAGCCGGATCAAAAAACAGCAATAAATATTTTGAACCTCTTCAAAAGCGGCTGATAGAAGATGGTCTTGATAAAGATCGTATCTCCGAGCTTTACAAAAGGCCTGAAGTAAATTTCGAAACAGAAGGGGTGTCCCGATTTTTGGTCCATCGTGAGGCTTCGTTGAATTACAATCAGTTTACAAGTAAAAAATCGATTCGTAATGCATTAAAATATATGGAGCAGCATCAAAAAGTTCTTGAAAGAACCGAAAAAACGTATGGTGTCGATAAGGAGATTATTACGGCCATCATCCTGGTGGAAACCCGCTTGGGGAGTTTGCTCGGAGGGCCGTCCGTGCTGAATACGCTCTCAACAATGGCTGCACTGGCAGACCCTGATGTCCGGAATGTGTTTTGGGGCAAGGTTTCAAAGTCGACCCGGCTCACCCGTAAACAGTTCGAAAAATGGGTAAAAAGAAAGTCGTCATGGGCTTACAAAGAACTCAAAGCCTTTTTAAGCTATACCGCTAAAGAGAATATGGATCCCGCTGCTGTTCCCGGATCTTATTCAGGCGCCATGGGAATTGCTCAGTTCATGCCCACCAACATTCTTGCTCTTGCAAGAGACGGTAACGACGACGGACAAATCAATCTTTTTGACCATTCAGATGCCATAATCAGTATCGCGAGTTATCTGAAACATTATGGATGGTATTCCGGTATCGACGGCAAAAAAGCTTACAAAGTCATTTATCACTACAACCACA
Organism: uncultured Desulfobacterales bacterium; assembly: GCA_937998305.1. Lineage (GTDB taxonomy): Bacteria > Desulfobacterota > Desulfobacteria > Desulfobacterales > UBA11574 > UBA11574. The sequence goes on from CALLDL010000230.1 coordinate 1,875, forward strand.
GCCGACAGTATGTGGATACGATATTGAAAGTTTCAGCGATTTTGAAATCCAAAACTTTATGAATTCGGAAAGCGTCGAATTCATAAAGTATATCGTGCATAGTATTTTGTGTTTTGTATGAAATATATGATGATATGCGAGCGTGTCAGATTACCAAACACTAAACACCAAATACAAAACACGCTCGTAAAAAGATTGCTTTTCTGGCTTTTTTCGAGATTATCATTCATGAAAGGATTAAATTGGATTTTGCAACGGTAATTGTATGGATAAAAATCAGTGTTGTGTTTTACCTGTTGACGATATTGGCGGTTGTTGACATTGTGCGCAAGGATTTCGGGACCATCGGAAAGAAAGCACTCTGGGGGGTCATTGCCATGATTCCGTTTGTCGGATGGCTGATTTATTTGATATTCGGGTTCAGGAAAGGTAAGAAGCCGGTGCATGAGGATCAGTGAATAACTGAATCTTGCATGAAAATTAATGAGAATCTTTATAATTCTTAATTAAAGCGGATTTAAACAACATCATATCATCATACATTTTACTCAAATGGCAAATCGAATGATGATCTTTTTTTCTCATCAATTTTCATACAAGATTCAGTGAATAAATATTATTTGACAACCCGAGCCGATTTCTATAATCATATATTTCTTTAGGGTCCCATCGTCTAGCGGTTAGGACGCCGGCCTCTCACGCCGGTAACGGGGGTTCGATTCCCCCTGGGATCACCATCAATTATATCAAGGACTTACAGACATCTGTGAGTCCTTTTTTGTTTGTTAAAATCTCGATTTCCCACCAATATTCCCACTGTTTGAAAATTTAGCAACTAGTATGCGGTTATTTAAAGAAATCTTTTATATATAGATACTTCTAAGTGTTGTTCAGCTGTTGGTAAGCTCTTGTATTTTTAATGGTTTATAGCGGACCTGAAAGCGCCCATAATGGGGTAGGGCTTGGCTATTTCAGTTGGTAGTTAGATTGGTCGCATCTGGATTTGGCATTGGATGGGTTTAAATGCGAAAACATTTCGCTTTTCGTATTGTCTCGAAAGTACGTAAGTTTGAGTCCCCTATTTCTGGCTGATTATATATTCAGGCAAACCAGTCACTAATCTGCAATTCACATAATTTGAATCCCAAATCTTCATCTGTTTGAGTAATCTCTGATAAATTTAATAATCAAAAGGATCAATGGGGCTGAATGATAAAACAGGTCGAAAATATCGATGGGCTTTTTCAGGGTTCCGTTTTTTAACATGATAAGTTTTTCCACAAAATGGGGCATGGGCTTGAAAGGTAGAAGGATCATAATGATCGAAAACACAAGGAGAATCGAATAG
>CALLDL010000231.1 GCA_937998305.1 uncultured Desulfobacterales bacterium
GATCTTGGAATGCCGGGCATGAAAATGGGCCCCAACCGGGTGTTGCTCAAATCCAACGGGAAAGGCGTTTATTCCGGAACCGGCACCATTGTGCGATGTCCCAGCGGAAAAAGAATTTGGAAAGCGATGGTCACAGTTCCGTACAAGGGATCCGTGGAGTTTATTTTCGATGTCATCTATTGAGGCCTTATATCTTACGTTCTTAACCACCGGTTTTGCCGTTGGTTTCGGGCATTGTATAGGCATGTGCGGCCCAATTGTTGTCTCTTTCTCTCTTAATTTAAAAACGAAAGGGGTTATGGCCCCGAACCTGTTGTATCACGCGGGTCGGATTTCCACCTATGCTGTTCTTGGCGGCATCATGGGCGCTACCGGATCTTTTACTCAAATAACCACCGGTATCGGCGACCTGCAAAAAGGCGCCATGATCTTTGCAGGGCTCATCATCATCGTTATGGGGTTGGGCATGAGCGGATGGATTCCCCTGGGACAGATTTTCGGGAATTATTGCCGCCCCGAAGGCATCATTGCACGGAGTTTTCGCAAATTGTCCGGCATACAATCCACCGCAGCCTTTCTTCCACTGGGTTTGCTCCTCGGCCTGCTGCCGTGCGGGCCGGTGTATACGGCTCTGATTGCAGCAGCCGGATTAGGCATGGAAACTCAAAACACGTTTAACGCCGTGCTTGCAGGAATGGGACTCATGGCCGTGTTTGGCATCGGTACCATTCCGTCGCTCTTAATGGTGGCCAGGCTTTCCGGAATGGGCTGGTTGAAGTCAAGAGACATCATTTATAAAATCGGTTCGATACTAATGATCGGTGTGGGAATATATTTTTTAATCAAAGGTCTGCGATTTTGATGATATAAAAATGGCTAATAAACTTTAGTTAATGTCCATCCATAAATCAAAAATGAACTCAATGGGTGTCCAATTCAGAAATGAGCAGTTTTTGTTCTGATCAAGGCCGCACAAGGGTTTGCGGTGAGGCGTACGTCTGTACGCCGCAGCCGGAAACCCGCGGAGAACGCCGAGCAGGACAAAAAGGGCCATTTATGGATGTACAATAGTTACATGCTTGACAATTACCGTTGCTTGATGCAGTAATACAAGATATTTTGATTCCCGGTTTATCCGGGCAAGGAGGTGTCAACTTGAAACAGGGAAAATGTCCCAAATGTGGATCTGAAGAAATTTATGCGGGAGTTGAGGTATTGCCGAAAAGCGGTCCCTTCGGCAGCAACAGCATCCCTATCAGTATTGTTTCCATTGCTGCGCTTGATAATTATGTCTGCAAGGAATGCGGTTACCTCGAACGGTATATCGCTGAACCTGAAAAGCTGGAAGAAATCGGTAAAAAGTGGCCTAAAGCTGGTGACGTTGCACACGAGGAAGCCTGAATCGATTTTTACATGGAAAAACCGAAAAAAGCAAATCCAGATTTTGCAATCCGGAGCTTGAATGTTCATAATTTTATTTTTCAGGGGACAACACTGTGAAAGAATTCTGGCGGCTTGGAAAAATAATTCGAATTCTGATCAAACACGGCTTTGGAAATATTGCCGAAAGGCTTTTCAAAAGAACGGAAACAAGTCCTGTTGATCAAGAAGAAAAAGAATGGACAACCCAAAACGGCTTTCCTTCTCCCCAGCGTGTTCGATCCGTTTTAGAAGAGCTCGGCCCCAGTTTTATCAAACTCGGCCAATTACTCAGCACCCGGGCCGACATATTCCCGCCCGAATACATTGAAGAATTTACAAAACTTCAGGACCAGGTACCGCCGGTACCTTTCAACCATATCAGGGATATTATCCAGAAAGAACTCAGACGTCCTTTGGAAGACATCTTTGCTGAGTTTACACGGGAATCAATGGCTGCCGCCTCTGTGGCACAGGTCCATATGGCCAAGCTTTTCAGCGGCGAACAGGTTGCTGTCAAAGTCATTCGCCCAGGCATTGACAAGGAAATCCGAAAAGATATCCGCCTGATGAACGCCATCGCAAAAAGGGCTGAAAAAGCCTTTGAAATTGCCCGTGTCATCGGTGCCGCTAATCTGGTAAAAGAATTTGAACGGATTATTTTTAAAGAACTCGACATGTTCATCGAAGCCGGGAATATGGAGAAATTTGCCAAGAACTTCGAAACGATCGATGAAATTTATATCCCTAAAGTCTATTGGGATTACACCTCAAAATCGGTCCTGACCATGGAGCATATCCCCGGTATTAAAATGGACCAGGTGGATGACATAAAGGCTCATGGTATCGACCCAAAGGAAATCGCATTGATCGGACTCCGTTCCTTTTCTCGCCAATTGATGGATTTCGGTTTTTTCCATGCAGATCCCCATTCCGGAAATACCATCGTCATGTTTGACGGCCGTGTCAGTCTGGTCGATTTCGGCATTACGGGTTACCTGGACGATGAAACCATGCAGCACATCGCAAATCTATTTCTGGGCTATGCTGAACATGACTATGATATGGTGATGGAAGCATTGCTGGATACCGAACTCATCAACGAAGATACCGTGGACCTTAAAGGCTTCCGCACGGACCTTATGGATACGAGTGAGCCTTTTTATGGACGAAGCCTGCAGACGGTTTCGATCAAAGAAGTCTATGACCAGGTCATTCATCTGGTATACAAATACAGGATTCGGTTGCCGAGGAATCTTTTGCTCCTCTTTAAGACATTTATTCAGACAGAAGCCCTCGGCAAGATACTGGGAAGTGACGCCAGCCTTTTAGAAATAACGAAACCCTATGCTAAAGAACTGCTCAAACGCAGTTATATGGCAAAAAGCGTCTTGAGAAATATTCGAAAGGACACGTTGGCCATGGGCAACCATATGAAAGTGATGCCCAAGCTTGTCCATAATATTCTCGATCAAACCGCCAAAGGCAAACAGCGGATAGAACTCCGGCATACCGGTTTTCAGGAAATCAATTCCCAGCTTGTAAAAAGCATTAATCGGGTGATCATCGGGTTGGTCATTTCCGCCTCCCTCATTGCCGCTGCTATGGTGTTGAATGCACCCCAACACATCTTTTCATTTACGGTCAATTTTTTAGGCTTTAAAGGGGTTCCCCTGACAGCGTTTTTAGGGCTGATCGGCTATGTAATTGCCACAATTCTGGCCGTCTGGCTCATCATCATGATTTTGCGATCCAGAAAGCTATAATCATAAATTCGCCCCTAAGGTCTTTGGTGTTAAAAGTACGTTTTTGCTCCTGCATAACGTGTTTTAAAATACCGGCTTTTAAGAGACGACCTTCGCACCTTTTTACCTTTTCCAGGGGCATGAATAAATTGTCCATTTCCAGCATAGATGCCTACATGGGAAATTTTTCCGCTGCCGGAAGTATAAAAAAACACCAGATTTCCTTTTTGCAGCCTTCCCCTGCTTACAGGCATGCCCGTATTCCACTGTGATCGAGATGATCTTGGAAGATCCAATCCGTTCAAACGGTATACCGTCATGGTAAAGCCGCTGCAGTCGAACCCCTCTTCCACTGACTCGCCGCCCCACCTGTAAGGTACGCCGATGAAGTTGTCTGCTGTTCGCAAAATTTTATCTCTCAAGTAAGCATTCGAATAATTCTTGGGAGCTACGATATAGTAATTGTGGATAATTCCTGCAGAAGAAAGCGCTTTAGCCCTGTTGACGGCAACTTTTCTGGATGAAAAATTACCGAATCGAACCTTGTATAAACCCGAATGATGTAAAAAATGATAGGCATTTACGCCCTGTTTTCGTAACTTTTCGTTAAACCGTATTGCGTTTTCCATGTTTGAAAACGCACCTACCTGAATGGTGTAATGGATTGATGGCAGCGGGATCGGCGATGCAGGTTTGGGGGATGGCGTTACAGGGGTACGACTGCACCCAAAGAGAAAAAATACTGTAAATGCAAGAAAAAAGGATACTATTCGTTCTGCAAAACCGATGCTATTGTCCCTGGTGAAATAAAAAAAGTCCATTCAACAAATCTTCTCAACAACAGATATATCCTTTGACCTCAATTGAGCGAAAGCCAAGGATTTTCGCGAATCCCTTATGCGCAAGAGATTGGTGCAGATCAAGTAAAAAATAGCTCAATTTAGGTCTGAGTTAACGCAAAACAGGAGACGTGGAATTCAATGGCATTCCAACGTCTCCTGCCAGTAATCGGCTATATGAATATTTGAAAAAACAGATTAATATGAATGTGTTCCCAAAATGACGTCCAATCCGAACTTTTGTTCCAAAAGAATCTTGAGATCATCATAATCTATAGGGCATTCTGCGGTCTCCATTGCCAGCTTCATGCAAGTTCCAAGATGCACGGTGTCTAAGGATCTTTCTATATTGCCGGTAACCTCGGTCAATAATTTTACTCTTGGGACACAAAGACCCGGGCAACCCCCGCAATCCGTCATGGCAACCAACTCAATTTCATCATGTTTGGCAAATTCACCATTTTTTTCCGCCATACCCTTGAAACATTTAGCGCAGGCAATGCATGAATGATCCTTAATATTTTTACAGTATAAAATTCCGACTTTTGCCATAAATTCCTCCTTTTAACTTGGTTTTGATACCGTAATAATTTTCATTGTTTAAGTTTCGAACCCTTCATTTTCGGCAACGATACACAGCGTAGCAGGCCGGAAAAATTTTTTGTTGAAAAATTTTAGAGCCGCCGACTCTGCCATAATAAACCCAAAATCATTTAGGCCAATGGAACTCCTAAAAGCACCGATAAAACGAAACATGTTATTCAAGCAAAGGTAATTATCGGAAGTGATAGACCGGATTAATGACACGACCCCCTATAAATGTCAATATTTCCCTATTAATCAAGTTTCGCATCCGAATAATTTTATTTTAAAAAATTTTTCAGACTCCATAGACAGTATTGGCGATGCTGAAAATCAGGGATATGTAACTTGAATCATATAGTTATCTATGCAATGAAGCCACCGTTGACACATATATTTTGACCCGTTATCCATCCCGCTTCTTCGCTAACCAACAGTACCACTGCTTTTGCGATGTCATCAGGAGTTCCGATACGACCAAACGCCGCCATAGTCGCCAAGTAGCTGATTTGCTCTTCAGTCTTTCCCTTTTGTGTTGTTTATTTCTGATGTCACTTCTTCGGCCTTCTCGGCGTTGTTAACGTAGTTGACCACAACTGCCGCACCGAGCTTACCGAATTTTAATGCGATCTCTCTGCCTATGCCGCGAGAGGCGCCTGTGACAATGGCAGTTTTACCTTTCAATGATATTTGCATGTTGTTATCTCCTATTTTTATGGCGTCAGACGTTCACCGAATCCGGCGATATGGAAAAGATGATTTCTTCACAAACCTCTTCCTGTGTAAAATCTTTACACTCAATCGTAACATCTGCGTACTTTCTATATAAAACAAAACGTTCCTCAAACAGGTCCTCAAAGCTCTGATCCGGACGTTTTGCAAGACCTCTTGTAGCAAAATCGTGAATCCTTGATTTCAGTACGGGCAACCCAACGTTCAAAAAGACAACCACACCATTTGATTTCAGGTGCGTCATGGCAGCATGGCTATATACGGCGCTGCCCCCGGTGGCGATGACATGATTGAAGCAATCGAGTTTTAAAAGGATACCCTCTTCGATCTCGCGTAAAACCATAGAACCTTCCGTATCAACGATATCCTGCAGGGTTCGCCCCTGAGATGTCTGGATAAGGACGTCCGTATCGACGAAATCGCGTGATGTCAACTTCGCCAAAATAATGCCG
>CALLDL010000232.1 GCA_937998305.1 uncultured Desulfobacterales bacterium
TCCGCTGGTTTTATATAATTGATAGAATTCCTTAACTTTAGCTCACTTTAAACTTTAGTTCACTTTAAACTCTTGCATCAATTCTTTTGGCAGAGCCAGAGAACTCTGACCTGGCCCAGAGGACCAGGTTTTTTATGACGAAATAAAGCCTCCCATCTATAGACAGAAAGAATGACAACCTGATATTGAGCCATTCAATTCGGATTTATTTAACATAAGTTGAGCGATTTTTTGCGAAGAGATGTATTGAGATCTTGCGCATAAGGGATTCGCGAAAACCGCAGGCATACCCGTGGATATGTCGAGGATTTTCGCGAATCCCTTATGCGCAAGAAATCGGTGCAGATCAAGTAAAAAATCGCTCAATTTATGTTTAAGTTTTTGAAAAGAATATTTTTCAAGGAGGCATCAGATGGCAAAAGTCAAATAAAAAAAGAAAATCAAACGACGAAAGATAACGTTTTCATTCGAATCATCGTAGAAAGCTAAAATCCGGGATATGGTTTTTCTTGACATTCCAGATTCCTTCGATAAACTCAAATCTGGTGAAAAAATTGGTTCCAGCTAATAAATTGGTAATAGTTTAATCCTTTGAAGCAAATCGATTACAAAGGAGCTTTAGGTATGATCAAATTTTCGGGGGGAAGCTGTCTGACCCCCCTATCACGTAAGGCACGAGCGGGCATGTATCGTTACACGAGGAAGCAAACCCCGTGAACACTTACAAAAAATCTTTCGAATCATCGTATGACGGTTTAATATCATCACAGGGATAAACGGAGGCAACCATGGACAAAATTCTAAGAATCAACATGGGAGACGAAAACGGACCAAAAGCCATTGAAGAACCGTTGGGCGACTATGCCGGTTTGGGTGGCCGCGGCATGACATCGGCAATTATCAGCAAGGAGGTACCGCCGTTATGCCATCCTCTGGGAAAAGACAATAAACTGGTTGTCGCCCCCGGACTTTTGAGCGGAAGTCATGCTGCTCAGTCCGGACGGGGCTCAGTGGGTTGCAAAAGTCCGCTCACCGGCGGTATCAAGGAGGCCAATGTCGGCGGCCAGGGTTCTCAAGTTCTTGCCCGTCTCGGATATGCCGCCATTGTGCTCGAAGATAAACCCAGCGACGACACTCTTTTCAAAGTAGTCATCAACAAAGACGGTGTAGAAATCATCCCTGACAACAGCCTTAAAATGATGGGCAACTATGATCTGATTGACAAACTTAAAGAAGAATACGGTGATAAGGTGGCCTGTATCTCCATTGGACCGGCCGGCGAGATGAAAATGGCTGCAGCTTCCATTGCCTTTACGGACATGGAGCAAAGACCGACCCGGCATGCAGGTCGCGGGGGTGTCGGTGCGGTTATGGGCGCCAAAGGCGTCAAAGTCATCATCCTGGACGACACCGGCATGCCCACCCGATCACCCAAAGACCCGGAAAAATTTAAAGCCGCCAACAAGGCATTTGTCCAGGGGCTTAAAAAACATCCGATAACAGGAGAGGGGCTTCCTTCCTTTGGAACAAACATTCTGACCAATGTCATTAATGAGGCCGGTGCATTGCCCACCCACAATTTTAAAACCGGTCGATTTGACGGTGCCGGCAATATCAGCGGTGAAACCCAGTCGGAGATTATGAAAGCCCGAGGCGGCATGGTGGCCCATGGCTGCCACAAAGGCTGTGTCATCCGATGCTCAGGCATCTACAATGACAAAGACGGCAACTATTTGACCAAAAGACCGGAATATGAAACGGTCTGGGCTCACGGCGGAAACTGCGGTATAGATGATATGGACGCCATAGCCGAACTCGACCGTATGGACGATGATTACGGTCTGGATACCATTGAAATGGGCGCCACCATCGGTGTGGCCATGGAAGCAGGTCTGGCCAAATTCGGTGATGCTCAGGCCGCCATCAGCTTTCTCAAAGAAGTCGGCAAAGGAACTCCGCTGGGCCGTATCCTCGGAAGCGGCGCTGCTGTAACCGGCAAGGTCTTTGGTGTTGAAAGGGTTCCCGTGGTCAAAGGTCAGGCCCTGCCGGCTTACGATCCCCGATCCGTACAGGGAATTGGCGTGACATATGCCACCAGTACCATGGGTGCCGATCACACAGCCGGTTACGCGGTCACCGCAAACGTGCTCAATGTAGGGGGCAGCGTAGATCCGTTAAAACCTGAAGGCCAGGTGGAACTTTCAAGAAACCTTCAAATTGCCACAGCCGCCATTGACGCCACCGGCATGTGCCTCTTTATCGCCTTTGCGATCCTGGATCAGCCGGAAACATTTAATGCCCTTGTGGACATGATCGGTGCATTTACCGGACAGGACCTTACGGCAGACGATGTTACCGAATTGGGCAAAAATATCCTTTCCTTTGAAAGAGATTTCAATTATAGGGCCGGCTTTTCGGCCAAAGATGACCGTTTGCCTGATTTTTTTAAGGCAGAAACGCTCCCGCCCCATAATGTCATCTTTGAGGTCAAAGATGAAGATCTTGATCAGGTCTATAATTGGTAGAACCAACCATTTTTAACTCTGGCATAATGGGGAGCCCCGCCGGGACTCCCCATTTTTTTCAACCTGAAAACACCATCTATTCTCAATAATCCCATGAAAACGGAGTTTAAAAACAATACTATCACAAAAATAAGTTTGACCGTAAAACCGGATCGGATGTCACTTTTTTCTTCTCTCCTCGGACAGGGTTTTACCTTAAAAATCCGGACTGGAATTTCCATCCGAGATCTGCTGTGTCGACAAATCGACGTGAGTGACGACTATCTCGACCAGAGAATTCAAACCATATTCTTAGACGGAAAAGTCATTGATAATGTCGACACTGCTGTGATCCGCCAAGGATCCACACTGGCACTTTCAGCCGCCATGCCGGGTCTGGCCGGGGCCACTTTGCGCCGGGGCGGTGCTTATGCAGCCATGCGCAGCCAAATTTCCCATAAGAATAATACAGGAGAGGATTCTGCTGAAAACGGGACAGTGATGCTTAAGCTCTTTAACCTCGTGGCATTGGAACTGGGACCTCTGTTTCTAAAGCAGGGTATTTGGATCAGTGGAAGAAATATTGAAAATTTTTTCCAGAAAATACCTGATTTTTTCTGGGATGGATGCCTGACTGCAGAAATTGACGGCATATCTCAGGATGTCCGGAAAATATCACTTATGGAATGGAGGCAGGAGCAGGTCTTTTTGAAGCTCAAATTGGAAAACGTGTGAGTTCACACGGATCCGGCATGTGGCAGTTTTCTGGCGGCCATTTGGAATTGTGATAAATATTTAAGAAAAACAGGGTAATGTATAAAATCACATGTTGACAAATGCTGTAATATTTGTGAATATATATACCATTCTTTCTTTAACCTAAGCTGAACGTTTCAAATTTTAAAAAGGGATAAAATATCTTTGATTTTTAATGAATTATCCTGATTTGTATTTTTAAAATTTGAAACCCTTCGGGATTGCCGATCTTACCACATTTACTGCGTCAGATGTCCTACCGCATAGTTGACTATAGCGGAACGACATCGTCTCCCGCAGATCGGGATTTCGCTAAGCTCAACTTGCTTATTTGCGGCAACCTCGACATTCGCTCAATTTAGGTTTAACAATACCTTTCCACAACAATCTTTAGACCTACAAGGAGCCAATTATGAACGTGTTTCTTTATGCAATTAGCTTTCTTTGTATTGCAATCGGGTGTTGCACAATCCTTTATACCGATGAAGCCAGAAATTTTTTGAAGCGTTTATTCAACAAAATTGATCGAAAATTTCTTTCGGTCTTTGAAGCGATAATGGGAATCCTGCTTTTGTTCTCTGCAACTGCAAGTCATCATTCGTGGTTTATTAGATTAATTGGACTCATGGCTATCATTGAAGCTGGGGTTATCTTTTTAGTGCCTAAAAACCTGTATGATGAACTCATTAATTGGTATGTTAATTCATTATCAGATCAAGCTTACAGGTTATTTGGCATTTTGTCGTTGATACTTGGAATTGCAATGTTATCTTGGGTTTTATAGACACAAAGGAGATCTTGCCATGACACTCACAAAAGCTCAGATCATAGAATCCATCCAAAATCAGACCGGATTCCCGAAGAATACATCTTCAGAAATTGTAGAGACCCTTCTTGAAATAATAAAAGATGCTTTAGCGTCCGGTGAGGATGTCCTCATAAGCCGATTTGGCAAATTTTGTGTTCGTGAAAAACGAGAGCGGAAAGGCAGGAATCCGGCAACCGGTGATGCCATGATGCTCCGGTCCCGGAAAGTCGTTACGTTTAAATGTTCCGGCAAATTGCGGGATAAAATTAACGCCGATTAAGAAGGAAGGTGTTTCTTATATGCTGGCCAAATTTAATAATGAGGTTTTAAAAAATGGGCCTGATGCAGTTCTTCCTCAAAATCTGAACAAAAAATGGTTAGATACATTACTAAAGATGGCAGAGGATTTTTTAGAAGCCAACTATGATCTTGAACAATGTAAAAAGCCGGAGGACACTGCAGATCCAATTTTATCCGTCTGTGTATCAGAAATATTAAGATCTAAACACCGTGACAAAGTCGATATTTCTGATGAAGACATATTAAAAAAGATCCCGATCTACTCCCTATCGTTAATCATAGAGGCAGTTAACAGAGAATCCGATCTTGGAATAGAGAAACCTGACGTAGAAAACATTCTTTCATGGGACAGAATTATGAGAATAAAAGAAACCAACCCGGAATTTATTAAGGCCCTCGAGCAGGCATGTATTTTACAAGCCTCGAGTACAGCGGGTTACAAAGAATGAAAAACTTTACATAAAATTATGATTAAGATTACATAAAATTTATGGCTCGCACCTTCCGTCTATTTTTTTATTTTTCTATAACCATCCTATTTACTTCATAAAATCATTTTCCAATTTTTTGTGCACGCTTTTTGCACCCCCATCACGTAATTCCACGAATCTAAGAATTTTTTTAAAAAGATAATTTAATTAAATGAGGGGGCGGGGAGTTTTTCTAAATAGTCGCTCCATGGATATTCTTTTTTAAACCGCGTGAAATCGTGGCAAGGGTTTTTAAAGAAAGAACAGGAATCAATCTTTGAAAAATCAATAGGTTTGCCATACAATCTTTAATTTCTTTTAAAGATGCGATTTCGGCATGCGCCTGTTCTTTCTAACGATCCCTAAGCCACTCAAACAGCACCCGCTTTAAAAAAAGATCATCCATTCCGCTGAGACTCAAGGATTTAGAAGAAAAACTCC
>CALLDL010000233.1 GCA_937998305.1 uncultured Desulfobacterales bacterium
CCGCCGGTGTGGTGAGGTCGATGCCGACGTCAGCGGTCTCGTCCGCGAAAAATACCATCGTCTTTATCATAATTAAAATTGTATTTATTGTCAATTTATTAGCTTTGTTTTTTTGCTGAAAAAAGCAGGGAATAATCTATAATAAAAAGAGGGGGCGTTGACCCTAAAACAACAGAACACAGTCGCCCCCAAACCTTAGATAAAGGGATACTACACCATAGAAATCATGAGATTGTAAATCTGTGTTATCTTGCAAGAAAGCCAGATATCTAATGATTCCAAACCAATGTGATACTAATAATCTATCTATCAATCAGTTTCAATATTTTAATGAAAACCTGGTCATTTCCTATACACTATATATTGTATAATGTTGTTCTGATCCAAGCCGATTTTACTTTCACGATGCCTTGCCTTTATTAGTTCCCCATTTAATTCAGTCGGGATGATGATCCGATCTCTTTTTTACCCTGATGAATATTCAGATAGCCATCCAAAAGATGAAAATATCATCCACCTCAAAAACCTTTGATACGTCTGACAGATACGAGCTTGGCTTTGATTGTACATTTGCTGTATCTGTGGAATTCAAAGGACGAATTGGCATACAATATCATACTCCGAAAATTGAACTGTCAGGGGATATATTGATCCGCCTCACAATTCGGCAAAATCAAGTTTAGGTCTGGACAATCCATCAACCCACATTGATATCTTCCGGATCGTGAAAATTTTACAGATTTGACAAAACGTCAACTAACAGAGTACCCTAACGATGCAAATGTCGAGGATGCCGCAGGTCCAAGGCATTAAGGCCACAGCTGTAGTCATTTACCGCAAGGCCTTGATAACGAAGGAGATGCGGTATCATCGGCTTTCCTGAAAGGTAAACAACACAGCAAAAAAGTTATTTTCATTGGATTACACCAACGGTTCGATCTTATGAAGGTTTCACCAATTAACCCAAGCTTTTCACAAAGCCGTTAGAAATATAATCTGATGGGTTGTTTATGCAACGATAGGGATTATCCTGTTGAAAATGGAGGTTGATGATGAAAACGCTTAATTCGAAAGACAAGGCCCCTCATTTTGATCTTAAGGATCAGAATGGTCTGAATGTAAGGCTTTCCGATTTTGCCGGAAAGAAACTGTTTCTTTATTTCTACCCCAAAGCCAATACCTCCGGCTGAGCCACGCAGGCGAAAAATGTGCGGGACGCACTGGAGAAACTAGAAGACAAAAACATAGCAGTCATAGGAATCAGTCCGGATAAGCCAGAAACACAGAAAAAATTTGATGACAAGCATAACCTGGGCTTTTCTTTACTTTCCGATCCGGATCATAAAATTGCAGAGGCTTTTGGCGTTTGGGGTGAGAAAAAGATGTATGGTAAAACATTTATGGGTATCATTCGTTCATCTTTTCTCATTGATGAAAATGGAAACGTCGGAAATGCCTGGTACAAGATCAGCCCCAAAAATACTGTTTCCGAGCTGATGAAGGTATTGGATTAAGATGACGCATTACGAAGACATCAAAAAACAAATACGAGACCTTTTAATTAACCAAAAATTGGCTGTTTTATCCACTCATCATTCCGGACAACCCTACGCCAGTTTGATTGCATTTGTAGGTAAAGAAGACCTTAAAGAGATTTATTTTGTAACCCCGAGAACGACGAGAAAATTTGCAAATTTATCGGCGGATTCAAGGGTAGCAATATTAATCAACAGCAGTTTGAACATGGATTCTGATTTTCATGAGGCTGTATCCGTAACAGTCTTAGGCAATGCCAAAGAAACTAATGGTGCTGAAAAAGATGACATTCTCGGTCTCTACTTAACCAAACACCCCTATCTGGAAGCATTTGCAACATCGCCGACATGTGCGTTGGTGAAAATAACCATAAAGACATATGTTATGGTGAGAAATTTTCAACATGTCATGGAGCTGCATATCGATCAATGAACTGGATCCTATCACCATTGGAAGTAAAACCAGATCATCGTAACCGTATTGGACCAAAAGCGTATGCATTGTCCCTCATGGCGCGAGAGGGATTTAATATTCCGGACACCTTGTTTCTCACTGTTGATGCGTACAACGCGTTTGTGAATGCTGCCGGACTTCGAGAACGCATACTTCTCGAGTTGAATCGTAAAAAATTTAAAGACATGCGATGGGAAGAGATCTGGGACTGTGCCACCCGCATTCGCCATATATTCTTGAAAAAACAGATCCCCGACCCGCTTAAATCATATTTAACCGAGAAAATTCAATTACGCTTCAAGGGTAAGGCTCTTGCAATCCGCTCATCGGCACCGGACGAGGATGCTTCAGGTTCCTCTTTCGCGGGCTTACATGAATCGTTTGTCAATGTGCGGGGAACATCATCGATCCTGGATCATATTCGATTGGTCTGGACGTCATTGTGGTCTGATGCTGCACTCCTTTATCGACAGGAAATCGGATTGGACGTTGACAAGAGTGAAATGGCCGTTGTGCTTCAGGAAACGGTGACGGGAAATCGATCAGGTGTGGTTTTCAGCCAGAACCCCAATGACGAGACCCAGGTCATTATTGAATCTGTCTACGGGTTGAACCAGGGGCTTGTGGATGGGATGGTAGAGCCGGATCGCTGGGTTCTGGATCGCGACAAAAAAACAGTGTTGTCCCACAAATCGGTCCAAAGGAAACATTGGATGATTCCATCAGAAACCGGTGTAGAGATGACGCCCTTGCCTGAAGATTTGTCCAGGCGACCCCCTCTGAGCAGCGAGGAAGCAATTGACATCTGTGAATTGGCCTTTCAAGCGGAAACGTTATTCAAGGCTCCACAGGATGTTGAATGGACCATGAAAAAGGATGCACTTTATGTTCTCCAATCGCGTCCCATAACCACTCTGTCACCCAGTGAAACAGAAGATAAACGTGCCTGGTATCTTAGTCTTCACCGAAGCGTTGAAAATCTAAAAGCGCTTCGTACCACCATTGAAGAAACGCTGATTCCTGAAATGGCAAAAACAGCCAAAGATCTGGCGGAACAAGATATTACGGTTTTATCCGATCGAGAATTGGCGGGTGAGGTCAGACGGCGCTGGAAGATTAACCAACACTGGGTCAACACATATTGGGAAGAATTTATTCCGTATGCCCATGGGGTTCGCCTTTTCGGCCAGTACTATAATGAT
The DNA here is from genome assembly GCA_937998305.1 of uncultured Desulfobacterales bacterium. Classification (GTDB taxonomy): domain Bacteria; phylum Desulfobacterota; class Desulfobacteria; order Desulfobacterales; family UBA11574; genus UBA11574. The sequence goes on from CALLDL010000233.1 coordinate 3,192, forward strand.
GCCATGCGGCCGGATGATCCTTATGCGTTCATGAATCTTCTAACCCAAACCAAAATGGCGAGCCTTGAAAGAAACCAACTGATGGAAGATTTGGCCGCCATGGTTCGCGAAGATCGTCAACTTCTTGAATGTTTAAAATCAGGGGCAGTGCTGGAGCGCGATTCAAAATTTTCAGAAAAGGTGAATCAATTCATCGAAAAATTTGGGGATCTGTCCTGTGCAGTCACCGGCGGCACAGACTGTGCCACCGATACACGGCCGCTTTTTAAACTGCTGTTGGAGATGGCCATCAACCCGTCTTCATTGGCATTTCGAAAACAGCCAAGAAATGCCCTGACATTGCAGCAGAGATTTTTCGAACGATTTCAAGGTTCCAAACGTAAAGAAGCCGAGGAATTGTTGGATCTTGCCCGAAGCAGCTATCGTCTTCGAGACGACGATAATATTTATCTGGGAAAAATTGAAGCGCAGCTGTTAAACGCTGTGAAGGAGGCAAAGTCCCGTGTTGAAAGTTCCGAGCGTCGGGGAACACACACATCCGAACTTGACGATCTCAAATCGGTGATTCATAATTTGGATTATGGCAACGGAAAGCGGGAACTGACGATATCCAGTAACGAATATGGATTTAAGATAAATCCCAGGCAGCTTGTGGGACAGCCGGCCGGACCGGGATTGTCTAGGGGTAAAGCCCGGGTTATTCGCCATCATTTGGATTTACAGGATTTTAAAAACGCTGAAATCCTTGTCTGCGATTCGGTGGATCCGAATATGACATTTGTGATACCGTTGGCTGCAGGTGTCATTGAACGCCGGGGTGGAATGCTGATTCACGGGGCCATCATTGCCAGAGAATACGGATTGCCGTGCGTCACCGGCATACCGGATGCAACACTTTTGATTCATACCGGCGACGACATTACTGTGGATGGGTTTCTGGGGATTGTTACCATTTCACAAAAAGACCGTTGAAAAACGCCCCTTTTTGCCCAATACCATCGTCAGGCTCAAATTTTAGTCCTCGAAATACTTAATGTATGTCTGTGGTTAAAATTTTCGCCTTCCTTGACCTTGAAAAAAATTGGACATTTTTCAAAGGTCTTTCAGAGAAATAAAATGTGATTCCGTCAAGCCTTCCAAAAGAAGAAATGAGTTTATTTTTATACGGATAAGTTCTGCCTTCGGATGGTGTATGAAATCTTTCATATGAGGAAAAGATACCAGCATCCTGCCTCGAATCTTTTGTTTTTTGTTCTCATCGGTTAGGGATGTAAAAACACCGTCAATGGTCAACGCCTGAGCGTTGGATCTCGGTTGTGTTTCCCGGGTATCGATCAGAAGACTTACGTACGGATTTCTTTGCAAATTTTTAAATTTAGTTGTATTTTTAATTGTCACCATGTAAATTTCTTCACAGGTTGCATCGGTGATATAGGCCATGAGTGAACAATACGGCTTATTATCCAAAACCGTGGCCAGAACACAAATGTTCTTTTTTCTGACAAGTTCTTTCATTTGTTCAAGCATCATCAACCGCCTTTAATTAAAACCTAAAATGAGCGTTTTAAATTTTAAAAGGAATCAAAACTCTCTTGTTTTTAATGAATAAGATCAATTTATATTTTAAAATTTATAACCCTTCGGGATTGCCGATCTTACCGCATCTGCTGCGTCAGATGCCTTTCCGCATAGCAGACTATAGCGGAAAGGCATCTTCCTTGCACATACGGCAAGCTCGACAATCGCTTAATTTAGGTAAAAGATCATAGATTCTATACAAAAAATAGCACTTTTGAGTCGAAGATAAAAGATAAAGTTTCAAAACGTTCAATCTTAATGGGTCGGTGCGAATGCTCATTAAAATTTTTGTGATGGATGATGAATTAACATGAGGTAAGCCATGGACGAAAAAATAAAACTCGGCGTCAGCGCCTGTTTAATGGGCGAGCTGGTCCGCTGGAACGGCGGGCATTCAAGGGACCGATACCTGACCGACATACTGGGTCAATACGTGGAATATGTTCCGGTGTGTCCTGAAGTGGAATGCGGGATGGGTGTTCCCCGGGAGACCTTGCGTCTTGTGGGCCATCCGGACAACCCGAATCTGGTCACTTCTAAAACAAATATCGACCATACTCACAGGATGACCGAGTGGGCACGAAAAAGAGTTAAAGAACTGGAAAAAGAAAATCTGTGCGGATTTGTTTTCAAAAAAAACTCTCCAAGCAGCGGCCTGTTTAGAGTTCCGGTAAAAAATTTCAAAGGAATGCCCCAGAAAAAAGGGCAGGGCATATTTGCCCGTGTGTTTACGGAGCACTTTCCTTTGGTTCCGGTGGAAGAAGAAGGCCGGCTGAATGATTCCAAACTTAGAGAGACTTTTATCGAGCAGATTTTTACCTTGATGCGATGGCGGGAAACGCTGTCCAAAAAAAAAAGTATGAAGAACCTGATAGATTTTCATGCCCGGCACAAGCTGCTGATTATGTCACACAGTCCCAATCATTCGCGGATGATGGGTAAGCGGATTGCCGAAGGTGAAACCCTTCCCTTGAAAGATGTATTTACCCAATACGAGATCCTGTTGATGTGGGCTTTGAGCCTGAAAACGACGCTAAAGAAGAATATCAATGTGCTGCAACATATTATGGGATACTTTAAAAAGCAGTTATCCACGGATGAAAAGCAGGAGCTGCTCGAAATCATCGAACAGTATAGACAGGAGTATGTTCCCTTAATTGTACCGGTGACCCTTCTCAATCATTACGTGCGAAAATATAAACAACCGTATCTGGCGCAACAGGTCTATTTAAATCCGCATCCTGTTGCGCTGAAGTTGCGCAATCATGTATAACCTAACGCGGTAAGCCGAAAAAGTTGCAAGTGATCTAAAGTTTGAAGTGATCTAAAGTTAAAGAGTCGCTATACTTCGACTGTTTATATTAGCTTAACGGAATTTCAGAACTTTAGTCATCACAGAGGAATAGATTTCGTACTATTGTCACTTCACACTTGATAAGTTTAGATGTTTTTTTGCCACAAAAAACACAAAATTCACAATAAAATACTAAATTTTGAATATGAAAACCTCCAACTCATGCAAGATTCAGATATAGAAACAGGTTGACATCAATGAAAGACGACAAACCGATTTTGGTTGCCGGGGCCACCGGCTATGTGGGCGGACGGTTAATTCCAGCCCTGCTGGATGCGGGGTATCGGGTGCGTGCCATGGGAAGATCCCTTGAGAAATTGGCCTGTCGTCCCTGGGGACATCACCCAAAAGTGGAACTGGTCAAAGGAGATGTGCTCGACAGGGAGTCCCTGGAAACGGCATTGTCAGGCTGCGGGGCGGCCTATTACCTGGTCCATTCAATGATCGCTCAGAAACAAAAATTTGTTGAAGCCGATCGCAGGGCCGCTCAAAATATGGTGTCGGCAGCCGAATCCACTGGTATCGAACGGATAATTTATCTCGGGGGTCTTGCAGAGAAAAAAAACGGCTCTTTAAGCAAGCATCTTCTTTCTCGAATTGAAGTGGCGGACATCCTTCAATCCGGCAAAGTGCCGGTGACCGATTTGCGGGCGCCCATGATTTTGGGTTCCGGTAGTGCTTCCTTTGAGATATTGCGGTATCTGGTGGAACGCCTTCCCGTGATGATCACACCTCGATGGGTGAGATCCCTGAACCAGCCGATTGCCATTCGAAACGTTATCAATTACCTTGTCGGATGTCTCGAACTTGATGAAACCATCGGTCAAACCTATGATATCGGGGGGCCGGATGTGCTGGCCTACCGGGATTTGCTGGATATTTATGCCGAGGAAGCAAAATTGCCAAAACGATGGATCTTTCCGGTTCCCCTGCTCACACCCACCCTTAGCGCATACTGGATTCATCTCATAAGCCCGGTACCCCATTCCATTGCGTTTCCCTTAACCGAAGGGCTGAGCAGCAATGCCGTATGTTCAGACAAACGTATTCTATCGATTGTCCCCCAGAAACTACTCAGTCCCCGTGAGGCGATTCGAACAGCCCTGGATAAAATCATCCAGGAACAGGTGGATACCTGCTGGGCCGATGCCGGAGACATCATAACGCCGGAATGGGCCCATTGCGGGGATGCGGATTGGGCCGGCGGCACAATTATGCAATGCGGGTATCGGGTTCGAATAAAAGCCACTCCGGATGAGGTCTGGCAGCCCATCAGCAGGATCGGCGGTCATACAGGTTATTATTATGCCGACAAATTGTGGTGGTTGCGAGGTCTGATGGACCGATTATTCGGCGGTGTTGGATTGCGTAGAGGAAGGCGTCACCCAACCGAACTTCGGGTTGGAGATGCACTGGATTTCTGGCGGGTACTGGAGGTAGAGACGAAGGAGCGGCTGTTGCTGCTGGCTGAAATGAAGGTCCCCGGCGAAGCTTTGCTTGAATTTAAAATTCATCCGGTCGGAAATCAGTACACGGATCTGGAGATGCTGTCCCGTTTTTTGCCAAAGGGGCTCTGGGGGATGCTTTACTGGTACAGTTTCTATCCGTTTCATGAAAAGATATTTTTTGGAATGCTTAAAGCGATTGCCAAGGTCATCGAAAAACCCATTGTATCCGGCCCTGAGCGTTTTACGCCGAGACTTCATAGTTCGTGTGTGTTGCCGTCAGAATAAATATGTCCATCCATAAATGGTCTTTTTCCCGCTGGACTTAGTTCTCCGCGGGTCTCCGGTTGCGGAGTACGTATTGTACGCCTTACCGAAAACCCTTGTGCGGCCTTGCCCAGCGAAAAAAATCCGCATTTATGAATCGGACACTTAATCGTGTCTTTTACTAATCATAGAGGGGCGAAAGACAATTGATGAGTCGGGGGGCTAAATTTTTAAAAAAAGATAATCCAAGAAGCGATTTTTTAGAAAAACGCCTCAAGAACTCAAATAATTCGATGTCTTTCTAAATCGTGTCATCGTTTTGAAGGAAAAGGAGCGGTATAATGAAGAAAATAGCATGTCTGTTTATTATTGGTCTTTTTTTATGGCTCCCAAATGTCGCAGCGGCTGCCGATGTGGCGGTGAGCGACGCCACGTCCGAGTGTCTGGAATGCCATTCCACGGTGCATCCGGGCATTGTGGAGAGTTGGCGGAAAAGCCGGCACGCTCAAGTGACGTCCCAAACGGCAATGGCGGTGAAGGGTCTGGCGCGTAAAGTGTCAAGTAAACAGGTGCCGGAGAACCTGTTAACGGTGGCTGTGGGATGCGCGGAATGCCATACACAAAGATCCAAGGCCCATGCGGATACATTTGAGCACAACGGCTACGACGTTCATGTGGTGGTCAGTCCCAAGGATTGCAGCACTTGCCATGCTCAGGAGGCGGATCAGTACTCTAAAAACATCATGGCCCATGCCTTTAATAATCTGGCCGCCAATCCTGTTTATCAACTGCTGCAGAACAGTATCCTTGGAACCACAGAGCCCGCTCATGGAAAAAAAGGCAGCATCACCATTAAACCCCCGAATGATGCCACTAAGGCTGAAGCCTGTTATTACTGTCACGGCACCAAATTGTCGGTTAAGGGGTATGAAACCAGAGACACCGAATTGGCGGGTGAATTGGAATTTCCCATTATTGAAGGCTGGCCCAATCAGGGTGTCGGCCGGATCAATCTGGACGGCACAAGAGGTTCGTGTTCGGCCTGTCACACACGCCACACATTTTCAATAAAAATGGCCAGAAAACCATACACGTGCAAGGAATGTCATACCGGTCCCGACGTGCCGGCGTTTAATGTCTATTCGGCCAGCAAACACGGCAATATTTTTTCCAGCATGGGTGAATCGTGGAATTTTGACACTGTGCCATGGACCGTCGGTAAAGACTTCACCGCACCCACCTGTGCTGCCTGTCATGTGAGTTTGTTGGTCAACACCGATGAAGAGGTGGTGGCTGAACGGACCCACCAGATGGCCGGCCGACTCCCATGGCGGATTTTTGGCCTGATTTATGCCCATCCGTTTCCAAAAGAACCGGATACCACCAAAATCAGGAACAAAGACAATCAGTCCTTGCCCACGGCATTTGACGGCGAATTTGCTTCAAAATATCTTATCACGGAAAAAGAGATGAACATTCGCAAGGAAAATATGCAAGCCGTCTGCTTGAGCTGCCATGCCACGACCTGGGTCAATGGACATTGGGCTCGCTTTGAAAACACCATTCGCGAGACCAATGCCAAAACCTTGGCCGGAACCCAAATTATGTCTGAAATATGGCGTCTTAACCTGGCCGATTTCAAATGGAACGATACAGGACCGGCGGGCAATCCCTTTGACGAAGCCATTGAGAAAAAGTGGAGCAATACCTGGCTGATCTATGGCAATCACATCCGCTTTGCATCAGCCATGGGATTCGGCGGTGATTACGGGGTGTTTTCCAAAGGGCGCTATGATCTGTCAAAAACCTTCATGGAAATGTCGGATTGGCTTAAATCAAGAAAACGGATGTTTCCCGAAAAAGTTCAACCCTAATTGGTATTATAGAAATAACTATGAATAGAAATTAAATCAAGGAGGGATACATGAACGACCGCTATTCTAATCCGTACGTTATCGGTGTCATTTTGGGACTGATCCTGCTCTTTTCCTTTTACACCATGGGCCGGGGTTTAGGTTCTTCAGCCTCCTTTGCCCGGATCGCCACTGCCGGCGTTAAACTGGTCGCTCCGGAACATGCCAAGGCGAATGCGTATTTCTCCAAGTACATTAAAGGGAAAAGATCACCACTTATTGCCTGGCTGGTCTTTTTAACAATAGGGGCTGCTCTCGGTGGTCTGTTTTCGGCCTTTATCAGCAATCGGATTAAAGGCGAAGTGGCCCGGGGGCCTTCCATCAGCGTTTCGATCCGGCTGTGGCTGGCCTTGGGTGGGGGCATTCTGTCGGGATTCGCAGCTCGTCTGGCCCGGGGATGCACCAGCGGACAGGCCCTTACCGGGGCTGCTGAACTGGCCTTCGGTTCCTGGGTCTTCATGTTCTGTATTTTTGCGGGAGCCTACGCAACCGCCTATTTTTTCAGAAAGGAGTGGTTGTAATGGGGCCTTTGTATAAATTCGGATGGTTCGACCATGCATACAGCCTCCAGCTGGCCGGGCTCATCGGCTTTATGTTCGGGTTCGTGCTCGAAAGAGCAGGGTTCGGTAACCCCAGAAAACTGACGGCCATCTTTTATCTTAGAGATTTTGCCGTGCTGAAGGTCATGTTCACGGCCATTATTGTCTGCATGCTCGGACTTCTTTACTTCTTTTTTTTCGGCTGGATAGATCTGGGTCGCGTGTATCTATTGCCCACCTTTATCTGGCCGCAAATCGTTGGTGGTCTTGTTCTTGGGATCGGGTTTGTTATGGGGGGTTACTGCCCGACAACGTCTGTGGTGGCAACGGTATCGGGCAAACTGGATGGGTTGATATTTATCATCGGGATGATGCTGGGTAGTGTTCTTTTTGCCGAAATTTTTCCGTTTCTTAAGGGATTTTACACCTCGGGTAACATGGGGAAGATTCGGCTCACAGATGTGTTCAACATCAATTCGGGCATCATTGCTTTTCTGGTCTGTCTTATGGCTGTCGGTGCCTACTGGTTTGTGGAGAAAGTAGAACAGAAATTCGGCGATAAAGATACACTTCCGAAAGGTTCGCCGAAAGTCAAACGCACTGCGGCAGGACTTCTCATCCTGTTGGGGTTGATTCTTGCCGTCGTAAATCCGGATCGAATCATTGCGAAGCCCGCTATTCCAGCAATTAAGCCTGAAAAACAGGTGGAAAGAGTCCAAAAACCGTCAGCGACATCGGAAACACCCGATTCGATCGGATTTAAGATTGTCGACGATGAAGGGTGCTAGAAAAAAAGAACTCAGGGGCTTCGCCCCAATTGGAATGTTGGAATACTGGAATAATGGAACAATGGGTTTTGGTGTGATGGTTTAATGGTAAATTCATCTTTATAAAAAAAATAATATCCTTTAAGAGACCAACATTCCACCATTCCATTTTTCCATCTCCTGGGAAGAATTTGGAAGCCTTGAAGGAATTCCATATTTTCAATTTGTTGTAGAAATCTTGAGATGTAACATTATGCCCGACCGGGAACCTTCCGGACGGGCATACAGGTATAATCTAACATACGAGTAGGATTTGTACTCCTAAGTAACTTATTTATGTTTGTTCAGCCGTCTTGCGGACCATTTTCCCAGCAACAGCTTCCGATTTGGCAAAAGCCGGTGCGACGGATCCCATGCCCCCTGAATGGGAAATATCGAAGTCAGGATAGGCATTTCCGCCATGTTCCGTGAAGTCAAGCCCTTCGAGTTCTTCTTCCGGTGATACCCTGAGGCCTATTGTTCGATCGATCAGCTTGAACATGACAAAAGCCGTGGGGAATACCCATAAAAAGCAGGCGGAAATTCCCAAAAGCTGCACCCCGATGATTTTCATGGTCGTGCCGCCGATGTTAAATATTCCGGCCGCCAGTGTTCCCCAGGCGCCGCAGACACCGTGCACGGAGATGGCGCCCACCGGGTCGTCCACCCGAATTTTGTCAAAAAAAAGGACGGAGAATACGACGATCACGCCGGCGATGGCACCGATCATCACCGCACTCATTGGAGTGACCGATGCGCAGGGACTGGTAATGGCCACCAGACCCGCCAGTGCTCCATTTAAGCTCATGCCGACTTCGGGTTTGCCGAATTTGATCCATGACATAAACATGGCCAGAATTGCGCCGGCGGCAGCTGCTAAGTTGGTGTTTACAAAGATCATGGCAATATCTTTATTGGCCGCGGTTGTCGAGCCGGGGTTAAACCCAAACCAGCCCAGCCAAAGGATAAATACGCCCAGGGCCGCCAGTGGAATATTATGGCCTAATATCGGTTTGACTTTTCCGTCCTTGGTGTATTTTCCCAGCCGTGGGCCCAGGACAATGGCGCCGGCCAGAGCTGCCCAGCCGCCCACCGAATGGACAACCGTGGATCCGGCAAAATCAATGAACCCTAAGTTTTCCAGCCAGCCACTTCCCTTGTAAAGACTCCCCCATGCCCAGCTTCCAAATATAGGATAGATGAGTGCACTAATAAGAATACTGTAGATCAGATACCCCGAAAACTTGGTTCGTTCCGCCATGGCGCCGGAGACAATGGTTGCCGCTGTGGCGGCAAAGACCACCTGGAACATCCAAAACGCCAAAACCCAGGGATCGCCGCCGGGGCTGAAATCACTTAAGAAGAACCCGGATGCTCCGAACCAGCCGGTTTTAGAAACACCGAACATCAGGCCGAACCCCACGGCCCAGAACGCCAGGCTTCCCATGGAAAAATCCATCAAATTTTTCATCATTATATTGATGGCGTTTTTGGCCCTGGTAAATCCGGCCTCCACCATGGCAAATCCGGCCTGCATAAAAAAGACCAGTGCCGCTGCCACCAGCGTCCAGACATAGTCGGCATGGGTTTGAACCAGTCCGATGGCCTCCTTATTGGTCAAGACCGTGGGCGTTTCGTCTCCGGCCCAGGCACCGGCAAAACTGATGAAGACAAGTAAACCAGAAATGATCAATGATTTCATGATATTTATACTCCTTTTATTGTTTGATGATTTTTAATCCCGGACTTCAATTTTGTTCTCTGTTAAATCAAAAAATGTGCCAGTTCGTAAAATTGAAAGTATAAATAATATAACTATCTAAAATTACTGTAATATAATGAACAGATTGGAGGGTATTCACCTTGATAGCAAAGTGGCAATAATGTATTTAAAGCCCACTTAAATAACAAAAGTGTATTTTAAAGGTGATATAAATACAAAAATGTAATTAACGCAGGAGGGGAGATCTCGAAATTAGGGGGAAATATCAGATTTTGAGCTGCCGGGGTTTGTCACGGAGTATTTTCAGAAAAGCAAAAGATTCAAAGGTCTGGAAACCCATTCCGCCAGAGGCTTGCCCATATCCACGGATGATAAATACTTTCCAGAATTAATGGATTCAGATCCCATTTATGTTGTGTGGGGTTTCAGGGCGTAAAGAAAATATAAACAGCATTTTATCGAAACGATGGATCGGGAAGCGAATTGAAATCCGCTTCCCGATAATGAATATTTCTATTAAAGTTGTAATGATGATTATCTATACTAAATCTGTGCGATGTTATCCTTTAGCTGGGCAATTTCTAGACCCAGACTTACACACTGTTTTCCGTCCATACACAAGTTGGCGTCTTCGTCTTCTAAAAAGGTTTTCAGTTCGATATGATCCTTTTTTAACTTTACGGTCCATGATTTTTGATCTTCATCATAATTGACGTCAACATCGATTCCACACTCACCAATGTCCGGATACAGCTCTCTGATTTTATCACACAATGCTTTTTTATCGTACATGGGAGCACTCTCCTTTTGTGATAGTTTTAATATTCGCTTTTACTTTACAATTTTTTCATATCTTTAGTGTAATGCAACTCTGTGATAAGTCAAATCTATTGGTTTCGGATTTTTATTTTTCCTTTCCTTTGAGAATATCATCAAGCTTGGATTTGATGTTATCCACCTGGGTGTCGGACAGTGAAAAAGGGGATTCATTTTCCGAGGAGATTGCCGAATAATTTTTTGCATTTTTGTCTTTTTTGGCAAATACTAAAAGTAAATATTCCTTTTCACCGTTTAGGGTAACGGTATAGATTGGATTTTCAAAACCTTCTTTTTTTAAGTCGTCTAAATATCTTTCACACTCCAGACTGCTTAGAAAACTCAACAGAGAGCTAATCTTGTCTGGGGCCACTTCCTGGCCTTTTGTATCCTCCCACACGGTTTTGGTTTTTAATTCTTTAGAGGCTTTAGCGGCTGGCTCATCCTTTTTTTCAGGAAGGGTTTCAGGGATCTCTTTTCGAGAAAGAGAGATGGTTTTTTTCTCGTGGACAAGCTTAATTCCATGAATAGTATTTTGTGAATATGACAGCACGGTCTTATCTCGAAAATCGTTAACGGAACGATCAAAATCTCGCCTGAAATCTCCCCGGGCATGGTACACGTTGGGATCGTCCGGTAGTTTAACAAAGGTGTGCTTAAAGGTTGGGGCTGCTTTGCCGATATCAAATTCCCGGAGCAGGGTTTTGCCCTGCCAGGCTTTCACTTGGATATTTTTATCGTTTCTCAAATCATAACGGACATAATTCTTTGATTCTGATACCAGAGCTGTCAATTTCAATTTTTCAATAATATCCAGTATATTTTTAACCTTTGTTGAATCAACGCGGTACCCCTTTGGTTCGATGTGCCATGTGTTGTCTTTTTTGTTAAAAATAATGGAATTGCCTGCTGTTGTGATTTCAAGTTTCGAGATATGTTTCCCGGAAACTTCGGAAAGTTCCGGAAGTTGATAATTTGTTCTGTTTGACCGATGCAAGGCTAGATACAGGATCAGTGCAACCAGAATAGCTGCCAGAATGAAATATTCTTTTTTCAGCTTCATATTCACCTCTTTTAATATACGTTCAAAGTTCAAAGGTTCCCGGTTCAAGGTTGATGGAAGACTGTACAGAAGATTTAACCCTGAACTCTGCTCCCGTGAACGGTTACACTTTATTTTTGAAACATCATCTGTATTTGTTTTTTTCTGGAACGGCGCCGCAGCCATACGATGAGGCCTATAAAAACCAGCAGTACCGGCAGTCCTGCGATATTAAAAGTTTTGACAAAAGTTTTTGTCAAAGATCCGGTATCGTTCAGCGGATTAAAACTAAGTACCTTGCTTCTCATGGCAGCAATATTTTCTCGATGGTTCAGGGCATCTATCGCATTCAAAATAAGCATGTCATTGGGGCTGTTGCCTTCGGGATTCAGAACATTGTTTTTTAGCATTTCTGCCGATGCCATCAAAAAGATTTTGGCGGGTTTTCCTTTGGATATGGTTTCGCCCTGGCTTTTTATTTTCGACATGTCAACGTGGGTCTTTTTCTCTGCCAATTCGGACGTGCTTTCTTTTTTATCCTTGGTATCTGTGTTTTCATCCTGTGATTTTTTTTCCGGGATGGGTTTGCCCGCAAAATAACTGGGAAACTCACCTTCAACGATGTATGCCAATGGAAAACGCTGCTTTTCATTGTCCGAAGGGGGAGGTGAAAGAAACATGGGATTTAAACTGATGTTTTTACGTATCTCCCAGGATTTTTCAGAAGATGTAAAGAGCTTGACGGCTTTGAGGTTATTTTTAGAAATCTTTGCCTCGTCCAGTTCCAAAGGGGATATTTTGACCGCAATCAGTCCCTTGATGCCACGCATAAAATTTAGATCATGGTTGATATTTTTGTTTTTGATGATGGGGGCAAAGTAAATGGGTCTTTCACCACCCCCCATGTTGCGGGGGAGCCTTTGCTTATGACAGTTTTCATCAAGCACATATGATTTTTTAATATGGATGCCATAATGCGACAGCAATTTGTCAAGACCGGTATCCAGCGGCACATAGCTGGGTCCCCGGTTAAATCCGGAACGCTGCTGATTATTGGGGTTGATTTCTTTGAAAGCATCAATAAACAGTGCAATATTGGTTCCTTTCATCAAGGCCTGATCGATCTGATAAAGCTCATCATCGGAAAATTTTTCAGTTGGCCGCACGATCACCAGACAATTGAGGCTATCGGAAATGGACTGCTCTTTTAGATTGATGGGCTTCAAACTGTAAGTTTTTGATATCAGACTTGAAAAGGTGGATATTGCCTCTGGATTTTGTTGCCCCATGGGTGAGAAACTCGAAGTGCTCAGCGTGCCGTGTCCCGCCAGATACCCAAGGTCCTGGTTGATATCCACCAGGGTCTCCAGGTTTTCGTTGACGATGTCTTCCAATTTATCAACATCCACGAGATCATACTGGGTTCCGATGATGGGAAGCCGGAGCACCTTTAACAGAGGTATCTTTCTGACTTTTTCCCCGTATTCCATTACAAGACCGATCATTCCTTTTCCGGCCGGGATGTTGCCATCGGATAGATTCGGCCATTGAAGTAGCATCAGATTGTATGGTTTCCACAACGGTTCCTTTGACGGTTCCTTAGAGGGGTCGATGTAAGTATATTCCAGTTTTCCAAAGTTTTTGGTGTTGAGGCGTTCAATGCTTTCTTTTAATTTTACCGGATATTCAAGAATTTGATTAAGGCCCATTAAAGGCGCGACGGATTTTAAAGAAGAAGACAGAAACAGTTTGACCTTTATTTTATCCTTCAAGTTCAGTAGTGCGCTGATTTTATTGTTCAGCTTCTGTATCGCCGTTGTCAGTTTATACTCTACCCCATTGATGGAAGTAATGGTGGGAATCCGCTCAACCATATCGCCGTGAATCAACACAAGCCCCATGTAGGCTTTTTTAAATTTTACCTCATCTTCTTCATAAACTTGAATCTGAACCGGGTGTACACCGTAATTGTTCGCCAGGTTCTGATTTTCCCGCGTCAAAGGGTTGATTCCTTCGGCCTCGGGGCTGACATCATAGAATCTGTAGTTAAAATACGAATTGGCATGGATGGCATATTCCTCTAAAAGATCGTGTAAATATCGTTCTGTATTGTTGTGCGGTGCGGGCAGATTTTTTGTAAAAAAGACGTTGATGGTCAACGGTTCGGAAAGGGTGGACACCACCTTTTTGCTGGCCTCGGATATTGAATAAATTCTGTTTTCAGTAAGATCCATTCTGAAAAAGAGTGTCATTCCCGCCACATTGATGAGGACAATGATGACCAGATAAATAGATAGTTTGATATATTTTGCATATCGTTTCTGAATGCCCATTTTAAGCTCCTTAATTTTTTTCCCGCATGACCAGATGGGTGCTGTAAAGTCCGATGAACACGACACTTAAAAAATAGATGACATCTCTCGAATCAATAATTCCTTTGGAGATGTTCTTGAAATGAAAATCGGCGCCGAGGTAGCCGATGACACCGAGCAGTGCACGGGGAAAGAAGAAAAGCATTTTATCGATCAACGTGAGGGTAAAGCAGATGGTCATACCGACTATAAATGCAATGATCTGGTTGCGTGTCAACGATGAGGCAAACAAACCCACTGCAACAAACGCTGCACCCAGTAAAATAGCACCTAAGTAGCCGCCGACCACAGGTCCCCAGTCGAGCTGGCCCATAAAGGCGATACATATCGGATAGGCAAAGGTCGGGACCAGAGCGACAGCCACGAAAAGAACACCGGCTAAAAATTTACCTAAAAGGATATCCGTAAATGTTACCGGAAGGGTAAGAAGCATTTCATAGGAACCCACATTCAGCTCCTCGGAAAAGAGTCTCATTGTCACCGCCGGAATCAGAAACGAAAATGTAATGGGAAGCAGATTAAAAAAATTTCTCAGATCTGCCTGATTGTAATAGAAAAATGTCGTAAAAAAGAACCACCCTGTCACCAGTAGAAAAATAGAGATGACGATATAGGCGATGGGAGATATGAAATAGTCTTTAAATTCCTTATTACAGATACGGATCGCCTGCTGCATGTCAGTCCTCCTTGGTCAATTCGCGGAATACGGTCTCTAATGTTTTGGTTTCCTGGTGAAACTCAATGAGAACCCAGGATGTCTGTTTGATGGTTTGATAAATGGTTTCTCTCAAATCTACCGCTGATTCACACGTAACCCGTATGCTAAGGTTGCCGTTTTGTGTTTCATGAATCTTTTGGATTTTTTCGACACCCTCGATCCTGCTGAATTGTTCTTTCACATCTTGAAAATCGGCGTTCAGCAGGTCTAAATGGATGAAATATTTTTGACCAGCAGATTGCTTGAGATTTTCCATGATATCGTCTGCAACGATCTTGCCTTTGTTGATGATCACGACTCGATCACAGGTGGCTTCCACTTCACTCAAGATGTGAGTGGATAGAATGACGGTTTTTTCTTTTCCGATTTTTCGAATGATGTTCCTTATTTCTACAATCTGATTCGGGTCCAACCCTGACGTGGGCTCATCCAGTATCAGGATTTCCGGATCGGTCATCATGGCATGGGCCAGACCCACACGCTGATTCAACCCTTTGGAGAGTTCATTGATACTCCGATGCATAATTTCATCCAATCCGCATAAATTAACCAGTTGCCGGATCCTGGAGATTCTTTGGTTTTTGTCCATTCCCCGAATTCTGGCAACATAGTCTAAATAATCAAAGACCAGCATACTGTGGTATAATGGCGCCGATTCCGGCAAATATCCCATCAACTTCTTGATTTCTAAAAGATGCTCATCCAGCGAGTAGTCCTTGACGTGAATGGTTCCGGAAGTGGGCATAAAATAGCCTGTCAGCAT
>CALLDL010000234.1 GCA_937998305.1 uncultured Desulfobacterales bacterium
GTTTTTCTTCTAAATCCTTGAGTCTCAGCGGAATGGATGATCTTTTTTTAAAGCGGGTGCTGTTTGAGTGGCTTAGGGATCGTTGGAAAGAACAGGCGCATGCCGAAATCGCATCTTTAAAAGAAATTAAAGATTGTATGGTAAACCTATTGATTTTTCAAAGATTGATTCCTGTTCTTTCTTTACGAACCCTTGCCACGAGTTCACGCGGTTTAAAAAAAGATTATCCATGGAGCGACTATTTAGAAAAACTCCCCGAGGGCTCAATTAACTGCAACCAATCGGGAGATGATCCGAAAATTATTAATATTTCACTTCTACTAAAAACAATCCGTGTGCCGGAGCAGTGATCCCGGCGAGATTGCGATCTTTTGAGATGAGTATCCGCTTAAAATCGTCAGGTGTAATTTTATCAAGACCGACATCCACAAGTGTTCCCACAATATTGCGTACCATAAATCTTAAAAATCCGTCACCTTCTATTTTTAAAACCAGGTAATCATCGTCTGTTTTTACAAGATCAGCGTTTATAATACACCGAACGGTGGAAGCTCTGGGACTTCCCGATCCCTCGAACGCTTTGAAGTCATGGCTGCCGATGATACAGCAGAGCGTTTCTTGCATAGCGCTCAGGTCGAGTTTTTTCCGGATGTGCCAGGCGTACTGACGGGAGATAGCGGCAGGGAGAAATCGATTCAAAATTCTGTAATGATACACTTTGCTTTTAACATCATATCGGGCATGGAATTTTTCCGGAACCACTTTGCACGAAGTTATGACAATATCTTCCGGCAAAAGGCTGTTGAGTCCTTTTAGAAAAATTTCGGGAGTCAGCGATGTGGCGCATTGAAAATTTGCTGCCTGGTTCAAGGCATGAACACCGGCGTCAGTTCTGCCTGAGCCTGTCACAGTAGCGCTATTGCCTGTCATGGCCATCAGTGCATTTTCGATTTCACCCTGAATGGTTCGATCCGCGGCCTGTCGCTGCCAACCGTGATAGGCGCTGCCATCGTATTCAATGGTAATTTTAAAGTTCTTTAACATGATATGAATTCGTGTGGCCCCAACTGATACCTCAATTGAAGTAACAGCGTTTTACTTTTTAACTCAAGTTTTACAAGCGCTGTGATTGTGGCGAACATTAAAGACTTGGGTTACAGCCTATCACAGGGAATATTCGAAAGTTGGCGTTCGAAAAAATCATCCATCGAATCGGCGAAATCACTCAATGAATACTCGACGTCGCATGACCTGCAACGCAGACTCACACGCTGTCACGACTTTTGGATCACCAGCCGGCCGTTGCAGGCCGGGCAGCAAGGCAAGTGTTTTTTCATGAATTATCTCTTGAATGCTTTTGTTTGTTTGAAATTTTGGAATGCAGATTGACAATATTCTGGTATTCTGTCAAATAAAATTTAAAACAAAAAACCTAAACCGAACAAGCTGGAACCAATAAGTTTGCCGCAAAGGCACCAAGGCACCATGTGCAAAACTTGATATTTTTATTTAATGCCTTTATGCTTTACCGGTTTTAACAAGAAAAGTTTTTTGTAAAATGCACATAAAATGCTATGAATCTGCTAAATATATAAGGAATAACAAAATGGGAATTATCATGTGCCCCGGTTTCGAGGCTGCCGGGATTGCCGCCGGTCTCAAGAAAAAAAACAAAAAGGATCTTGGTCTCATTTTTTCCAAGGTACCGGCAAATGTCGCCGGTGTGTTTACCCGGAACCGGGTGAAGGCGGCGCCGGTAATTCTTGACAGAGAACGGATAAAGTCGGGCGTTTGTCAGGCGATTATTGTTAACAGTGGAAATGCCAATTGCTGTACCGGTGAACAGGGAATTCGTGATGCCGAAACCATGGCAAGTTTATCTGCATCTGAACTCGGGATTTCAAAAGATTTGGTCCTTGTGGCTTCCACAGGTGTTATTGGGGAGCCGCTGCCTATGAAAAAGATCGAATCAGCCGTGCCTGATCTGGTCAGATCCCTTCAACCAGGAGGGATCCCTGATTTGGCCAATTCGATCATGACCACGGATACGGTTCCCAAAATGGTTTCCGGACAGGGTGTTGTGGAAGGGAAGTCTTTTATTGTTACCGGTGTTGCCAAAGGTGCTGGAATGATACGGCCGGATTTGGCGACCATGCTCTGTTTTGTCTTTACCGACGTAAACGCAGCATCAGATGTTTTAAAAGAGGCTTTGGTTCCCGCTGTAGACCGGTCTTTTAACCGGATTACAATTGATGGAGACACTTCCACCAATGACACGGTGTTGATGATGGCCAACGGTCTGTCCGGCGTGGATATTGAAAGCCCCGCCCATAAAGAAATTTTTCAGAAGGTTTTAGACCGGATCTTTTTGGATCTGGCTAAACAACTGGTAAGAGACGGCGAAGGCGTGACAAAGCTGGTTGAAATCATCGTTAGGGGAGCGGCTTCGGATGCTGATGCCAGGAAGGTTGCAGATACGGTTGCCCATTCTCCCCTAGTGAAAACAGCATTTTTCGGTGAGGACGCCAACTGGGGAAGAATTGTCGGCGCTGTCGGCAGAGCCGGTGTTGATGTAGATCCTGGCAGGATTGATCTTTATTTTGACGATGTGCAAATGGTGAAAGCCGGCATGAGCTGCGGGAAGGAAGTTGAGGTTGAGGCCACAAAGGTTCTCAAAAAATCTGAATTTACTGTGGCCGTTCACTTAAATATGGGGCAGGGTTTTGGGTCCATGATCACCTGCGATTTCTCCGTGGACTATGTCAGGATTAATGCGGATTACAGATCCTAAGTTTTCGATTCATAAATATGAAGCCATCTCAAAATAATCTTTTGGCCCAACCTCGGCGTTGGAGCCTCGTTTTAAGTCCTCGACATACTTGAGTATGCCCGCGGGTTAAAACTCGGCCCCGCCTTGATCTTGAACCAAAATCTTTATTTTGAGATGGCTTCATATTTATGAACCGAAAACGAATCTATCTTTTTTGAAAATATATGGCGATGAATGGTACTTATAAAAAACTATGTCTTTGATGCGTCTGCAAAAATTTTTGTCAAAAGCCGGGATCTGTTCAAGAAGAAAAGGTGAAGAATATATTAAGGCCGGGCTTGTGCGTGTAAACAATACGGTTGTTACCGAGCTGGGCACAAAAATAGATCCTGTAAACGACAGGGTAGAATTTAAGGGTAAGGTTGTCACACCGGAAGACGATCTTTTATACATCGCACTCAACAAGCCAATAGGATATGTGACAAGCTGCAGTCAACCGGGTGAAAAGATTGTGCTTGACCTTATTGATATTCCTCAGCGTATTTATCCCATAGGCAGGCTTGACAAGGACTCGACCGGGCTTTTAATCCTCACCAATGACGGAGATCTTCATCACAGGCTTTTGCATCCCTCTTTCGATCATGAAAAGGAATACGATGTCACCGTATCGAGCCCCATAACAGATGGAGCACTGCAAAATATTGCCGGAGGTATGCCGATGATGGGGACAAAAACAAGGCCTGCAGAGATTGTCAAAATTTCTTCCAGACGTTTTCGAATCGTGCTCAAAGAAGGTAAAAACAGACAGATAAGACGCATGGTTCGAAAAGTAGGAAACCATGTTACAAGATTAAAACGGTTAAGGATATCAAATATAAAGCTCAAAGGGCTTGACGAGGGGGCATGGCGCTATTTGACAGAAAAAGAAAAAAAGGCGCTGACACCTTGATGGAAGCGGTTATTTTTGACCAATGAATGAGAGATTTTGAAACAGCTTCCAAGCAGTAAAAAACCTGAATCAATTATAGCTGAAAAATTCAGGTATTAGGAAAGATTTGTTGACATAGATATGATGATAGATTAAAAATAACGAAATAATACAATACATTTAGTATAACCCAAAAAAGAGGACACACCATGTTGAGAACGGGGCCGTCGTCCGGGGAGATAAGGAATATGTCGGGTGAGGATATTTTCTCGTCACGACTAAAACTTCTTATCATCATGGCGAAGGCTTATTTGACAGGGTGCCCCATTGGAAAGTATCGAAAACAAGCCATCATAGAAAATTCGCGTTGCGTTTTTTATCATTCTCTGCAGTTGGTCAATAAAATGGCCTCTTCCAAGGATCAAGGTTTAAAAGTACAAGCCTGCACCGTTTTCGCAGACGACATGCACGAAGAGCATATTTTTTATCAGAGAACCCTGTTGCTTGCTGTGATGGCCAAAGCGTTGGCCCAAGGGCGGCTCAAAGGGTATTTTAGAGAAAAGGCCCTTAAAGAGAATTTGAATAGAATCCGTGAAGCATTTATCTTCAACTTCAACGTCAAAGATGTTAAATGCCTGAAAGTAGCGTGAGCCAGGTCAGTATCCAAAATGTAAAGATAGCCGTGGTCGATGGCGATCTGTTGGTCAGGGATTTTGTATCCACTGTTTTAATGTATTGTGTAAACAGGGATGTTCTATCTTTCGATAACGGCATGGCAGCATGGAGGTATTTAGAGGGTGCCGACAGCCCGGACATCATTATTTCAGAAGTTGACGTGTCCGGTTTGAACGGATTTGAACTCCTTGCCAGGTTCAAAGAGAAGCATCCAGCCAAAAAGTGCCTTCTGATGTCCTCAAACCCCGACGATGAAAAAATCGCCAGGGATTCAGGGGCGGACGCATTTCTTGCCAAACCTGTGAGCGTAACGGATCTTTTTAGGGTTGTGGAAGCATTTGTCGTATGAAGTGAGAAAGGATCTTCTTAAGACAGTCTTATTCTCCGACAAACTCACCGGACTTAAACGTGCCTTTTATCTTTTTTCCGCTCGGTGAGGTCAGTGTTCCTTTTCCATGACATTTGTTGTTCTTGAATTGTCCTACATATTTAAGGCCGTTTGGACGAACAAGAATCCCATTCCCATTCATCATATTGTCCTTAAATTCACCGACATATTTTCCACCGCCATAGGATGTAAGCGTACCCTTTCCATCCATTTTGCCATTTTTAAAATGGCCGACATATTTATCTCCTTTTGAAAAAATATAGGTTCCATTTCCATTTGTACAGTCTCCTTGGGCACATCCCCCAAAAGCATTCAAAGGAGAAAAACAGAATATCAACAATAATGCCGCTGTTAAAAATCTCATCTTTTTACACCCCTGTTTTTATTTAGTCTTGAAAAACATAGTCCTTCCCCGCCAAGGCGGGATCTTCGATGGGCCTTGCCTGTCCCGCATTGCGGGGGATTCTTTACCATATGCGTCATCCTGCCTCAACAGGTATAATGACAATGTTTACTCTTCGGTTCACAGCGTCATTTGAAGATATGGGTTGTGATTCGCCGTAACCGACGGGCTGTATCCTTAGCGGATCCACGCCACGCTGTGTCAATGCATTCTTGACGGCCATGGCCCTTTTTTCGGACAAAGTTTGATTGTAAGCTTCAGGACCTTTTGAGTCGGTATGGCCTTCCACTCGAATCATCGTTTGTGAATATTTATTTAATACCCCGGCAACTCTGTCCATCTCTCTGTATGCACCGGGTTTGAGCGTTGAAGAATCGAAATCGAACATCACTTCGGATTTGAACGTGGCGGTCAAAACATTCTGTGTTCTCTGAATACTCGCGGCTTCGCTTTCGGCCATTGCCGCTCTAAGTTCCTGTTCCTGCCGGTCCATATATGCCCCGATTTGATTTCCGGCAATACCGCCGATGGCAGCTCCGATTCCAGCTCCGACAAGCGTAGCGGTTGTATTTCTGCCGATGGCTTGTCCCAGAAGTGCACCACCGGCAGCGCCAATCAAAGCGCCTGTTTTTGTGCCTTTTTCCTGTTGTGTGGGGCCTGCGCAGGAAAGCATAAATGTCACAAGAACCAGACTGACAAGTATTGAAATTGTTCTTTTCATTAAACAGCTCCTTTTCGTGTTTGTAATACCTCAATTGAGGTAATAATTTAAAATTTACACATTCAATTACAATAAAATTAGTTTTATTGTCAAGAAATTCGGTATTCCACAAACGTCTCGGAAGTTCAATAAATTGCTGCAAAGAACTTAGGGGCTTTGCCCCGCCTGCCATTGCAAGACACGAGCGGGCAGGCCCAATTGCAAAACTTACCCGGAACAATGGAATAAGGGTAAACTTTTTTAGTTTCTCAGCGTCTATATGTATAAGACTCCCGAAGTTAAAAAAGGATTACTTGCATGGAAAGAAAAATTAATATAAATATTGATCAGACAGCAAAGTCGATGTCGCTTATTGATGGATATGTTCAATGACTTTCGAGAATAGCATGGCAGTTGGAGATTGGCTTTTGCACAGTAATGCAGCGAGACCGATAAACAGAAAAGGGCGAAACTCAAAAGCCAAAAGGGAAGAGTCCTCAATGTCATTGAAAGATGTAGAATTGGTTGCCCGGGCGCAGGATGGTGACCAGACGGCCTTCGAGGCTCTGGTGAGACAGTATCAGGGAAAAGCCTATGCAATCGCTTATAATATGGGGTCCGGTGACAGTGAAGAGGCCAGGGAGCTTACTCAAGAGGCTTTTTTGCGTGCTTTTCGGAGCTTGAAAAACTTTCGTGGAAAGTCGTCTTTTTATACCTGGTTTTACCGCATTCTCATAAATACATGTTTAGACAGCCGGCGGCGACGTAGCAGATGGGAGGGAATATTTTCCTTTTGGCGTCGGGATAAGCGTGAAAAAGCATCGTTAGATGAGATTAATGCGGAATATCCGGATCCGAAGGAATATTCAAATCCCATGGCTGCACTAAGCAACAAACAACTTGCACAGGAGATCAAGCAAGCTTTGGCGTCTCTCCCCGAAAAACAGCGTGTGGTTTTTCAACTGAAAGTGCTTCATGGAATGCGGATACGTGAAATCGCTAAAATAATGGGATCGGCGGAAGGGACGGTCAAAAGTCATCTCTTTCGGGCAACGCATTTTATGAGAGATGCTTTGCAGGAATGGGCCCAGCCATAGGAGGTGAGGGTATGAAATATTGTCGAGAATGGCAAGAAACACTATGGTTGGACGTGCATGGAGAATTGTCTCCGCAAGTGCGTCTGAAGTGGGAAAAGCATCTTGAGGGATGCATACCCTGTTATCAGGAGCGAACAGAGTTGCTTCATCTGTTAAAGAATGTGAATGAAGCCGTGCCCGAACCGTCCCTTTCTCATGAAGACGCCGGTGCTCTTTACAATGCCATCACAGGGAAACTGAAAGAGGAACACCGCGGCAAAGCCGGATGGCGAAAATCGTTTTTCGATGGATATATTAAGCCCGTTCATGCCCTGGCTGCATGCTGTCTGCTGATCGTGGTTTTTGGATGGTTCGGCTTAAAAGGACTGCAGCAAACCACCCGTATCGGCACCGTCTCCGACCTTGGGGTCAAAGAACAATTGGTTGCCACAGACATGGACCTGCTTCAAAATTTGGAACTATTGGAAGAAATGGATACCCTTGAGAGACTGGAGCAGGTGATGGGAAAGGGAGAAACCACGATATAAGGGCATTTTTCATTAGGCGCTAATTGTAAATTTTGTGCTTTTTGTGGCAAAATATTTCTAACGTAATGAAACGAGCGAATACCGCTGCAGGTTCTCCCGTTTCCCGTTGTTTTTAGATAACGTTTTTACGGGCTCAATCCCGCCCAAACGGGACAGGCAAGGCTAACGGGTCAACCGGCTAACCATTGCCTGTATTTTAATATTATTTAGTAAGAAAGAATTTTAGTTTCCTGTTTGATTCCGGCTTGTACGGGTTAGGTTAATATAAGATGATGGAACATAACTATCGGTCATTAAAGGGATTTAATATCTATGTCACTGTTTTAACCCTGGCACTGGTAATCCTTTTCTTTTTTCCTGCCTTAAGTTTGGGCCGATCGAAAAAACTGAACAGGGGCAACCGTCTTCAGGACACACAAAATTACCACAAAAAGATGCGTTCAAAAGATCGAAATGATTTTACTCTTCCGGGTAAACATCGGTCTTACGCACCTTCGAACAGGAGAGGTTCCTACCCGCTTCTGTCAAAAAATTACAAAAAAAGATACAACCGCTTGTCCCCTGAAGAGAAGAGGATGCTAAAAAAAAGATATCAGGAGTGGGAGTCATTACCTGAGCATAAACAACAGATGTTGCGCCGTCGAATGAAGAAATACGAACAGCTTCCCCCCAAGGAGCGCAAGCGGTTTAAGCAAAGGTATCGGCAATTGCAAAAACTTCCGCCTGATGAGCGCTATAGGATCCGGGAAAAGCTTCAAGAATGGGACAGGTTGTCCCCCGACGAAAAAGAACAGATCCGTCGACGATTTCGAAATCCATAAGGGTTAAACATGCTTCAAAACAAAGCGAACCCGTTCGTTAACGGTCATAAGGGGGACAAGAATAATCTCATAATCCAGCATCCGGTAACCTTCCTTTAACAGACCATCAAGCCTTGATGCAATTTCATCATCTTCTGATCGAACAGGATCTTTTTCAAACGGGATTCTGTCAAAGAAAAAAACTTTTTTATACCGCCAAAGCCTGCTCTTTTGAATCGAATCGTCAGGATCTAATCCTTCCAGGATATAATATCCGATACTGTCCGGCACCGCCCGATCCAGAAAGACGGTTTCTTCTTTTAAAAGAGACGTTTCAATCGCGATTTTTTTATACAGAATGTGCCGTTCAAACGATAAAATATCGGCTTTTATCCGGGCAATGGTTTCTCCGTTCTGCAGTCTTTCGTCGATATATGCCCGGGCAACTTCATGTACCACCGGATAGCCGAGCTGTTCAAGTTCACGGATGACGGCGGTTTTCCCGGAGCATGGCGCACCGGTGATCACGTGCCAGTTCGTTTGTTGCATGAAATGCTCCTGAATACTTGACGATTTTAAAATGTCGTTTTGTTGTCTTGTTTATAGGGAATTTTTTCAATGACTACACTTTTCATCGGAACTGAATGAAAGAGCAAATAAGAGTTTAAGAAAAGCCTCGACTATCGACGCTGCCATTGAATGCATGTATCTGTATCAACTCCAGCGGAAAGTGTCAACCCACTATTTTTATTGATATTAATGACTTATAAGTTTGGGAGGTGTATAAACAATATAAAGAATATAAGCAAAAAAATTAATTTATGTCACATTTTGTCACAAAAAGACTTGACAAAGGTATCAAATGATACCATATTAAGGTATCAAATGATACCTTTGTTGCTTTTACACTATGAATATGAAGAGGCCATCGCACAAAGAAATCTATAATAAAATTCTTCAAGCAAAAGATGCTATAACAAAAGGATCATTATTTCTGTTAGATCCAGCTGTAATAGCTGCAGATGCATTAAATCTGGGCTATTTAATTGATGAGATTAGTGAGGTTCTCATTGAAATACTAAATGAACTAAAGCCAGACTACTATGCAGGAACCTACCCTCCGCAGCGTTCGTATGAGAGCCAAATTAAAGAGTCTGAGCTTTTTGCATTTAGGTGGGTAAGTGAAAAATTCGGTTGTGATACATATTTTAAATTTGCTCTTAATCAAGAGAATTTATGGATAGTTTCACTTCATGAACATAGAGAAAAACAAGGGGGTTAAAATGCAAGAAAAAAGAATAATTTGCCCTAACGCCCATGATGATATGATGCTGGTAAAGGCTGAAAAAGAAATGGAGTTTAAAGGTGTTAATATTAAATTTTTGGCTGAACATTATAAATGCCAAGAATGTGGTGCTGAGATAGGAACTGTTGAACAAACGGCTTCTACACAGAGGGCTATATCGGATGCATACCGAAAAGTTAAGGGTTTATTGACAAGCGAAGAGATACGAGAATACAGGAAAAGAATAGGCCTTACTCAAAAAGAGCTTGCAAAACGAATGAATGTTGGCATTGCGAGTATAAAAAGATGGGAAGGGGGGCTCATTCAAAGCAGAGCCATGAATGTTGCGCTTGTTAGTGCGTTTAGGGGCCAAACGATTGGGAATAACTATACAGGCAACCGATCATTTTCGATCCCAAGAGTTAAGCTCGTAATGAGAGAATTTGAAAACCTTCTTGGTGAAAGTTTTATTGAAGAAGGTGATATGCTGCTGTTTGATGCTAAATATGCGTGCTACGCAGATATGGTTGCTTATCGAGAGAATGGGAGAAGTATAACTGGTGCTACTTATGCGAAACTTCCATATGGCCCCCAGCTGAACAATTATAGAGATTTGGTTGAATCAATAAGAGATGCTGACGAAACAAAGGCGAAGCCGCTAATTAATGAAGAAAAAAGGATTTTGGTCAGAATTGCAAAAAGATTTCCCAATAAAAAAATGATTATTGATGCTGCACACCGCGAGAAAGTTTGGGAAAAGAAAAACGCTGGATCATTAATTCCTTATTCAGATGCGTTCGAGTTAAAGGAAATATGATTTTGGATGACTTGGATGCTCAGCTTACACCTCGCCCTCGAGGAAAGCGTATTTAAAAATCAAAAAGGAATAAAAATGAAGGAAAAAGCACTTTCGGAAGATCAAATAAGAAAAATCGTAAAAGAAGAACTATCTGAACAAATGAAAAAATGGAACCTATGGTGCTTTTACCAAATTACTTTCTATAGGTGTAAGGCCAGTTGTTGAAAATTTGTCCTTTGTTTTGCCTGATGAAATTCCAAAATAATCAGACTCCCTAACATACTTTTCAGAGGGAATATTTATAGTATAAGCTTTGTTTTCCACAATATTCCCATAGCTATATGTTGCTTTTCTCAGTGATACCGTAACACAGGGAGGTTTAGAGCTGCAAATTCCTCCCCAAGCGGCGGTCATAACATTTGGTTTTCCTGATTTGTCATATGTCCCCACGATAAGGATAGGGGCAGGATAGACTATTGTCTGCGCACCAATGGACTTTTTCATAATTAACCTCCATAAGAAATTAATATTCAACGTATTGCTTTATGGCATTTTATCAGTATAACTTGAACTGCAGATATCTTGCCAAAACCACAGGTTCAAGCATCTCAACTTCGATTACATATATCGTATTTCTTACAAAAATGCAAAAAAGGCAAACCCCGGTGAAATGGATCTGCCTTTAGTAGAAAACGATATCACAACAATTTTTATAGATATGACACTTTTGTAGCAG
>CALLDL010000235.1 GCA_937998305.1 uncultured Desulfobacterales bacterium
CAAAACATCCACGGTAAAAGGACGCCCGTCAAAACGTAAAATCATATCGTCAATACAGAAACCGTGACCGGAAATAAGTTTTGCCAGTTGTCCGGTGGCATTGACTTCCACGTCTATGATTTTGTCGACGCCGGAAAGGGCTTTTTTTAGCGCCTTTACCGGTAAGGGCTCCAATATCAGGGGTTGGACCACTTTAAGATCTAGTGCTTCGGCCACTTCTATACACGCCCCTTTGGTAGAGCCCCAACAGAGGAGGGCGGTTTTTGAATCAGGGTTTCCGTATACCTTCACTGTTTCAAATTTTTCAAGCTCATCTTCCAGGGCTTTTCCCTTACGCAACCGTTTCCTTTGCATTTGCGCAATTGTTTCAGGTTCCTCAGTGGCAATACCGTATTCATCATGTTCATAAGATGTGGCCTTAATGATTGCCGACGGATTTCCCGGAAAGGCCAACGGTGAAATGCCATTTTGAGTGTCTATATATCTTTTGTATTCTCCCTGGTTGTTCCATAGAAGTGGCTTTTCCGGTTTAACCTTGTCAAGATCGGCCTCGAAGCTGAATATGCTTTCGCTCAAATGCTTGTCGGAAAGCACAAGGGTCGGAATCTGAAATTTCCATGCAAGGTTCATGGCCAGCCCTGTGGTATAAAAAGCCTCCTCAGCATCACCGGGTGCCAGCACCACCCTAACAAACTCCCCGTGCCCGGCATGGACAACAAAGGCCAGGTCGCCCTGCATGGTGTATGTGGGAACCCCGGTACTTGGCCCGGGTCTCTGAGATTCCACGATGACCATGGGAAATTCACCCTGTCCGGCCAGGCTCAACGCTTCTGTCATCAACGCGAATCCTCCCCCGGAAGTACCGACCATGGTCCTTGCGCCGGCATAGGCGGCCCCCAGGGCCATGAGTGCAACACCAATTTCGCTTTCAGGGTGCACTGTGACCACCCCCAATTCGTTTTCGTAGGCAGCCAGATAATGGAGAATGGCCGATGCGGGGGTCATGGGATAGGCAATGTACATGTTCAAACCGGCTTTAACGGCCCCAAGGGCAATGGCTTCATTGCCGGAGACCAGTGGAAGGGGGTTTTGATCCAGTTTTGGCACGGTCTTGGAAGGGCTTTCAATCCGGTCGTAAGCATGCCGGGCGATTTTGAGATTCAAGTCGACGCTCTTTTCTACGGCATCCATGATGACCTTTTCCAGAACAGACCATTCGATATTTAATGCGCCGGCCAATGCTCCGATGGCTGCGGTATTCCTCATAATCGGTTTTCCGTCGAACTTTTTGACAATGTCCATAAAGTCGAATCCTATGCCTTCGGCATCCGCTTTTTTGGAATCATAGAGGATTATTCCGCCGGCATTGAGTCGATGTTTATGATTGTCAACGGCATCCTGATTTAAGGCTACAATGACATCGACCGTGTCTTTGTGCGCAACGATGCGTTTTTCCGCGGCCCTGATGATGGAAAAATTGTGACCGCCACGAATCAGAGAGGGATAATCATCATAGAAAAAAATCCGATAGCCGATTCGATTCAAAAGTCGGGCAATGACGTGACCGGCCTGCCGGATACCATCACCCGCTTTACCTCCGACAAGAATCGATATTTCTTTCATGGTGTGCCTCCTGTGGTTATATCTGTGATTGTTGATATATCAGGATACGATTTAGCGTGTTATTGATCTTAATATAATCCCACACTGTGGCATGTCAAATCTAATGTTTTCGCAGGATAAAAAGCTTTGGGGCCAGATTTATACCGTGTAACCCTGACCCCGTTTAAATGTCATCAATCTTCTTCTATGATAATGGCATCGGCGCCGCATTCATCTGCAGCCTGCCTAACAAGTGCCTCGTATTGTGCAGGGATGTCATCCACCTTAACGGTAGATTTGAGTTGATCCTCATCATATTCGAAAACTTCAGGACATAAGTCGTTACAACGCCGATCTCCCATGCAATTTTCAGTGACTTTTACTTTCATCGTTTTCTCCTTTATCAATAAGTTTAAAGTCTTCGTATTCCGGATCCAAAATTCGGTTACATATTTAAGGGGCTTCACTCCTGCCCAAACCATCCCCTCAAAGGGGATGGACAGAAAGGGATGAATCACAATTTGAAACAGTACTTACAAAACATTTTCTTTAGGATTAAGCAAACTTCTGACCAATGGCTTTTCCGTAATCCTGACAGGCACGCGTCCCTTCATCAGTTTCCATGACCTGTTCTTTCAGATTTAATGCACCCAGATCAACCATATCCATTTTAAATACGTAAAGCATGGTATCATATATCATGTCAGCAGATTCCCCACTGTGGGTATAAGATCCGAATGCGCCCCCCATCTTGCCTACCAAATTGGCTTTTTCCGCCAAGAAAAGAAATGTTTTCATGCCCGCAGTGATATCCCGATGATAAGTAGGACACCCGAATATAAAACCGTCGTATCCTCCCATATCTTTTTCATCTTTTATTTCAGAGATTTTTTTCAGCTCCGCGGTGTTTCCCGTGAGACGGACACCTTCAGCGATATATTCCGCCATTTTTTCCGTGATTCCAGTTCTGCTGTAATATCCGATAAGCACTTTCGCCATTTTCAACCTCCTTACTAAATTTATTAATGTTTGTGATTTTTTTTAATCCACCCTGGAAAAGGCCTTGATGTTAGCGCTGCAAACCGGGCATGTTTCCGGAGGTTCATTCTCACAGGTATAGCCGCACACAGCGCAGACATAATAGCATTCCACAGTTTCAGGATTATCAAGACTGTCCAGAGCCTTCTGGTAAAGATCGGCGTGTATTTCTTCAACTTCATTGGCATAGGTAAAGCTTCTCAGAGCTGCTTTGTCTCCTTCTGATTTTGCTGTGTCGATCATTTCCGGATACATACTTTTGAACTCATGGGTTTCACCGGCAATGGCCTCTTTGAGGTTTTCAGCGGTTGATTTTATTCCCTTGAGAACCCTCAGATGTGCATGGGCGTGAACCGTTTCAGCCTCTGCAGCCGCCCTGAAAAGATTGGCAACCTGAGGATAACCTTCCTGATCCGCCTTTTTTGCAAATGCAAGATACTTTCGGTTGGCCTGAGATTCCCCGGCAAATGCTTCCTGTAAATTTTGTTCTGTTTGACTCATACAATTTCCTCCTTTTTATTCAATTAAGTCTTCCATAGTCAGTTCATGGTTGATATCAATGCAACCGATGACGCTTTGGGCTCCGGGACACAATTTCAAATAGGTTTTCAGCGCATCTTTTGCCTTCATCCTTTTTTCTTTTGGTAATTTAAGCCAGTAACCGACGTTAATGCGCGTAATTTTCAAAACACCGTCGACGTCTTCGATATCCCCGGTTACGATGGCTTTAAACAGATCTTTAAAGGTCCGAATCTTTTTGCCGGCCAGCACCGCGGCCAGTGTGCCCATCATTCAGCCTCCCACAGCACCGACAATGTGATCTAACGTTGCCGCATGCTCTTCTTCCGGGTCAACTTTATAGAAATTTTTGATTCCGCCGTGGACCCCGTAATAGACCGGTTCAGCAAAACCCTTGATTACGGCTTTACGGGTAGGCCCCATTTCTCTCGTGATCGTAATGTGTGATGTGTGAACAATTTCACCCATAATCTCTTCCCCTTTTAAAATTTGAAACGCTCAGTTTAGGTCTTATTATGAGACCATCATACAGGGCGATGGTCCACGTCGATTTATCAATGAATCGGCATGCCCATGATCGGCCACAGAACGTAAACGGCAAAACCGATCACTGCCATCAGCAAAATACTTGCCGGTATTCCGTATAGAAAGAATTCAGCGGGTGTAAACTGTCTGGATTCATATGCGATGGCATTTGGAGCGGCGCCGACAAGCAACAGAAACGGCATTCCTGCCGCGACCAAGGATGTAAAAAGGATGACATCCGGTGCTACGCTTAGATAAGAGGCAAGCACCAAGGCAACCGGAAGTGAGATCGCGATGGCCGCTACGTTCATTAAAAAATTGGTCATGATCATAACGAAAAATGCAATACCTATGATAAAGAAGAAACCGCTTGAATTATGGAATATCATCAGCCATTTTATCGCAAGCCACTGGGCCGCACCTGTTTGCCAGAGGCAAAACCCCATGCTCATGGCACCTGCAAAGAGCAGGATGATATTCCATGGTATTTCTTCAAGATCATCGATATCCAGGATGCCTGTAATAAAAAAAAGAATCGTTGATGTTAAGATAATGGCGGTTTTATCGAGAATCTTAAAAGCCGGAAAAAAGGAACTCAGAGACATTGCCAGAATGCAGGCAAAGACGATGACCATGGCGATTATTTCTTTTCTGGTAACCGGTCCCAGGTTTTTATCGAGCTGAACGGCCCTTTCTCTTAACCCTGGAATAGTGCTTTTTTCGGGCTTGAAGAAAATCATAAAAAAAATCCACAATAAAAAAACCATCAGCCACCCTATGGGGAGCATGTAATAACTCAATTGAAAAAATGTAATATCCTGGCCAATGATGTCATTATAAAAGCCTATGGCAACCGCACCCCGTGCAGCTCCCAATAGCGTTACAATGCTTCCTGCCCCGGCGACATAAGCCATGCCCATAAATAACCCCTTGCCAAACTTTGTGGGTTGGTCTTCTTTTCCATAAAGCCCGTAAATAGAAACAAGGAGCGGATATATGGTTGCCGCTACAGCGGTATGGGCCATTATATGAGTCAAAGCAGCGATCAATACAAAACAGCCGAGATAAATCATGCTGGTTTTTTCGCCGACGATCACCAGCATTTTATAGGCCATCCGCTTGGTGAGTCCCGTTTTTGTAAAAACCATGCCGATGACGATGGAGGCCAAGATAAACATGACCGATGGGTCCATAAAGTCCGTGAACGCCGCTTTGGCCGGACGGATAAGAAAATAGACCTGAAGGACGCCTATGGCAAGGCTGGTGACGCCGACGGGAACGACTTCCATAACCCACCAGATTGTGGCAAACACAGATATCGCCAGAGCGCCTTTTCCCTCTCTGCTTAATACAAAATGTTTTCCGGCCGGGTCGACGGCGTCCGACCACGGCGGTGTATAATACACCAGTGCAAAGAGCAAAATACCGGCAACAAGAAAAATAAATTGTTTTGCGTTAAAATGACCGTTGCGAATCTTAAATTCAAAATCTCCTGCCATAGATTAATTCCCAAAATACCACTCTCAGAACGCATTAAGAAGATACGTGCCGGACAGTTAGAACTAAATTGAGCGATTGTCGAGGTTGCCGCAGATACAAAGAAGATGTCGTTCCGCTATAGTCAACTATTCGGTACGGCATCTGACGCAGTAGATGCGGTAAGATCGGCAATTCCGAAGGGTTTCAAATTTTAAAAATATAAATAAAGATAATTCATTAAAAATAAAAAAAATTTGATCTCCTTTTAAAATTTGAAACGCTCAGTTTAGGTTAGAGTTCACAAACGGCAAGTGTTTGTACAACCTCTTTGAACATATCTGTTTGTCTTAGAATCCCCACAATCTTTTTGCCCCGGGTTACCAGTAAAGACTGATGATGCTCCAGCGCCAGCTGATGTATGGCTTCACTCAGGGAAGCGTCTTCCGGAACAGACTCCCCTTCGGCTGGAGCGCAGACCAGTATTTTGACTTTAAGCCGGCCCGCACTTCTACAGATATCCATCAAAGGTTTGTCCCAAAATCCGCATTGACTCAACATCGGTTTTAAATACTGAGAGCTGACACCAAACCTGGATAGGGTTTTGGAGTCATGGATCTGCTGCCCTTTGGGTTCCAATGCCCTGAGGACATCCAGCTGGCTAATTTTGCCGATAATTTCTCCATTTTCATCAGATATAAGAAGGATTCTATGGGGATACATTCCCTGTTCATAAGCCTTTTGAGCGTTATCAAGGGCAAGAGCGGCCTCATATAAATTGGATTTAATGGAAATGGTCTCATATTCTGATATGGGGATCATTAAATCTTTTACAATTTTATTTTTCATGTTGCGTCTTCCATGGCAGATCTATAGACTCATTTATGCTTTTTCAAAAAATGGACCATAGATTCTTTAATCCGTTTACCAACCTCAGACGATAGTTGAGTTGAAAGGTCCGGTTCTTCGCTGCTTTCGGAATATAGGCGGGCTGTTTTACGTAAAAAAAGTAACTGCTCTTGGTATCGGGAACAGAATTTACACATCATCAGGTGTATCCTCATCCCCATTCGCTGATCCAAAGACAGTTTGCGGTCAAGGGATTCTGACACCAAGTGTGTCACTTTTTTGCAATTAAACATCCAGTGCTTCATTTCGATTCTCTTACATCCTCATTGGTGAACCATTTGATTTCAAGGCATCGCCTCAAATACATGCGCGCCCTGTGAAGTAACACCCAACAATTGGTCGTAGAAATGTCCAAAATCTTACAAATTTCTTTCGTCTTTTCACCAACGATTTCTCTGAGAATAAACGCACTGGCCTGCCGGCCGGGAAGTTCCGACAAACACTTGTGGAGAATCTTAATAAACTCCTTCTGATCATAAAGCTTCTGTGGATCGGCGTTCCAATTAGCCGGTTTAATTTTCCATTGCCCGTTCTTAGTAAAAAGGTCATCCAATTTGTTAATATTGGGTTCAATATCGTCAATCTGTTGTTCTTTTGCCTTTTTTCGAAAGTGATCGATGATTTTGTGTTTAAGAATACCGGTAAGCCAAGTTTTTATGGATGAACGGTATTGAAAATTTTTGAAAGAGCGAAGGGCGGCAAGAAAAGTCTCCTGGACCAGGTCTTCTGCAACGGTGGCCTCATAAACCCTATAAAGTGCGTATCTGTAGAGATAATCACCATACAGATCAACCCATTTCTCGGGGTTTTCAACTGGATTATTTGAAATAGATTGTTGCTTGTTCACTTTTAAACCAAATTTTTATTCAGCCTAAATTTTCAATGGTTGATTGTTATGAAAATTTAGGTCCAGTATGGATTGATGAGGTCTTCGAATATGGCCAAAGCCGCTTCTGCACCGTGTCCGGCGGCCGTTACGATTTGCTTGTATCCACCTGACACATCTCCGGCCGTATAAATTCCAGGGATATTTGTCCTGTAATTATCGTGCTTTATAAACCCTTCATCCGTAAGGTCGAGCCCAATTTTTTTGGCCAGCTCAACAGCAGGATCATACCCAATGGCCAAAAAGACGCCATTAACGGATCGAGGATAAGATTCTTCAGTATTTTTGTTATAAAGTAGGACTTCTTCTACGTTATGTTTTCCCCTGATTTCCTTGACTTCAGTATTAAAAAGTATCGGAATATTATTTTGTATCAGGTTTTTCACCAAAAAATCCTGCGCTTTTAGATTATCTCTCCTATGAACCAGGGTGACATCCACGCCGATATGATGCAAATGAAGTGCTTCTGTAGCGGCACTGTTGCCGCCGCCGACAATAATGACTTTTTTCCCCTTAAAAAGCGGGCCGTCACAGGTACTGCAATAACTGACACCATGTCCCGACAGCCGAGATTCTCCGGGAACTCGAAGATGTTTGTGGGTGGCTCCGGTCGTCATCAGTACGGCTTTGGTCTTGAACTTTCGTCTGGTGGTTTGTACGTTGATAGGATCGTTGGGGGTGATCTCAACAACCCCTTCTCCCGGGAAAATTTGTACATATTCCAAAGCATGGGTCACCATAATATCCACAAGTGTTTTTCCGCCGATTTGTTTGAGGCCCGGATAATTTTCAACAACCGGGGTTGTGGCCACCTGACCCCCAAGGACCCCTTTTTCCACGACCACCGTTTTAAGACCGCTTCGTGCTGCGTATATCCCGGCTGTCAGACCCGCCGGCCCGCCCCCAACAATCACCAGATCTGCCTCCACTTCCTCTGCATCACTTTCGGGAATGAATACCGTCTGTTCCTCCATTTTATCTAAAGATAGCATAAAAAGCTCTTCCGTCTGTGCGCCCTGGGCAATCAAAATGTCATTTGCATATGTTTGGGGAACAGATTGGGCTGAATATCGGGTAGCAAGTTCAGGGTTGGCCTGTATATCGATGATTTCCAGAGAAACTAACTCGGGTTTTTCAACAGCCGCCTTTAAAGCGTTCAGGGCCTGCTGGGGACAATACGGACAGCTTGCACTAACAAACACCTTGATATTCCTTGGGGTGTCTATACGTTTTATGACCTGGAGTGATTGTTCGTTGAGATTACTCCTCTGGAGGCCAATGAGGATGACGGCTTCCAGAAAAATACGTCCTTCTTCACCCAGGGGTGCTCCCAGCCACCGGATATTGTATCGGTCCGGATCGAAAACCAGAGTGGGCGAAGATTCAACGTTTAATTTTTTTGCGGATTCATGATATAAATTAAATTCGCGCAATACAATTTTATCGGTGAGCTGTCGAAAAAAACGAATGGCCTGCCTGGCGGTATCAGTGAATACATCATTTTGGCCGGGCTGAGCGTACAAAAAAATAGGAATTTCTGCTTTAATCGCTCCCAAAATTCTTTCAATTTCTTTTTGGGCTTCCAGTTCCTGAATGTCTTCCTGCTGATCCATCGTTGATTATCCTTTTTTTATGAGATCAATCTCTGAACACGAGCTTTCCGCCGAGAAATCCAGCTGTAACAGCCGCACCAAGCATAACAATGTTAACAAAAAGAACCGGGACCAAATGGGAGGAAGTGAGTGCCAACACGCCGGGGTCAACAATAGACCATATGACCAAAATCATTGCCGTTAATGATACCACACCACCGCAAATCATCTTTGTCAGAAACAGGGTTGTCATGGCGCCGTTATATTTTTTCCGCCACACAATAACCCCTGAAAAAAGTACCAACGGCATGGCAAAGACAACACATATGAGGTTATAAAATGCGGCCTGACTTAAGCCGGTGATCTTGAAAATGACAGCTAAAAAGATAAAGAGAACAGAAACGGGAAGTAAGCCGTTGGGGATATGGACCGAAATCGGATGGACATGATGCTTGACCATCAGGTGATAAATCCGGTCATATTTTGACAAAGGGTGAAGAGCTGTTCCGGGAGCATCTGCGACTTTCGCTTCAGTTTCAGGTTCTAAGAGGTCTATTTCTGTTTTTTTTTCACTATTTTCTTCAGCAACAATTTCAACAAACTTACTTCGATCAGCGCCACAAACTGGGCATATTTCAGGTGGCTCCTCCCCTTCATGAATATAACCGCAGACCTTACATTCCCACTTTTTCACTTGATCTCCTTTCTTGATTCGGTTCGGGATAAGCGGTTAATGCCGTCCGTCACCCTTCTTTAGATTGACATCATCGTTCATCCATGGGTATAAAGGCGCACTCTTCAGGACCGCAGTACTCCCCAATATACTCAGAGTCGGGACGGTAAAGCACCGGTTTTGAAGCGGCACCCCCAAACTGCTCTTCAATAACATGGGCAGCCCACCCGGAAACTCTGGCGATGGCAAATATCGGTGTAAAGAGGTCTGTCGGTATCCCCATGGAGTAATACAGAGAAGCGCTGTAGAAATCGACATTAACAAAAATATCTCTTCCTTTTCTCTGTTTAAAGGCTTCCTTACCCTTTATCTCAAGAATTTTGGACATTTCGTACCACTTAGGTTCTCCGGTACGCTCGCCCATTTTTTTGGACATGGGAGCCAGGATATGCGCTCTGGGATCATCGGTTTTATAGACTGCATGGCCCAGTCCCATGATAATTCCGCCGGCATCGAGCAGATTGTTTACATACGCTTCGACTTTGTCGACAGAACCTATATTAAGGAGCATCTCCATGACCCGCGTATTTGCACCACCGTGCAATTCTCCGGATAAAGAACCTACCCCGGCCGCAACAGCCGAATACATGTGGGCTTTTGTTGATGCCACCTGTCTTGCAGAAAATGTTGAAGCGTTAAAAGAATGTTCTGCATGAAGCACCAGACAGGTATCAAAAAAACCGGTGAGTTCATCGTCCGGAATTATTCCGTTGAGCATATAAAGAAAGTTGGCTGCATGGCTCAACTTAGGATCCGGATCAAGAGGTTTTTTATTGTTCCGGATGCGATCCCAGGCTGCGACAATGGTTGGGAATTTTGCGATGAGCTTTATTCCCATTCGATGTGCCGCTTCAGGAGAGTATTCCCTGGTATCAGGGTCGTGGTGTGCCAGTAAGGCAGTCGCTGCCTGAAGGACATCCATGGGAAGGGCATCTTTGGGTATGGTTTCAAGGGCTGCGATAAGTCCAGGAGGGACGGACCGTTCCGATACAAGCTGTTTCTTGAAGTTTTCAAGTTCTGTTTTTTGAGGCAGTCTTTCATAGAGCAAAAGATATGCAACCTCTTCAAATGACACTTTTCCTGCCAAATCCTGAACCAAATACCCTCTGTAGATCAATCTTCCGGCAGTACCGTCAACATCACCGACCCGGGTAGTAGCGATTTTAAAACCTCGGAGGCCGGTATTTAAAATGGGTTGACATGCTTCCATAGTTTACCTCCGTTATTAAGTGTTAACGTATATCGGTCTTATGTACCTCTCAACATAATCATCAAATTCCGTGCCAGGTTTTGTGTTCCAAACTAAAAACCCAACACAACCTTTCTTGGCATTTTAACTCCCGATATGGATAACAATAGGATCCGCCCTTGCCTTAATTGGAATTCGATGACTCTCAATATATAGCGGATTGCTGACTTTCAGAACAATTTTTTACAAAGCATGAAAGCACATCACTCTGAAAAAATGTCTCATAGATGATCGATGATACATATGTGTGTCATAAAACACCCGTTACAAATCTAATTAACTGAGGGGGTCGGGGAGTTTCGTTTGTAAAAACCTATTTATGAGTTTATGAGCGGAATGGATAATCTTTTTTGAAAAGCGTTTACTGTTTGAGTGGTTTAGGGATCGTCAGAAAAAACAGACGTATGCCGAAATATTTCATAAATTTAAGTTGTTAATATCAAGGTGGCCCCATTGTTATTATATTAAAATCTGTTGTTTATTTACGATTCTTTAACCACGAGTTTACACGGTTTGAAAAAAAACATTATCCATGGAGTGATTTAACAAATAAAAACACCCCGCCCCCTCAATTAACTTTAAATTTTAAGTTTCGCACGCCAAAATTGCTAAAAAGCCTTTGAAACTGCTGGCCGAAATAAATTTGTTCTTGTACGCCTCACCGCAAGCGGCATCTTCGACCGGTGGGAAGTCAAAATATGTCACTGACGCATGATCGTACGGCACCAAAATATTTACATGAAACATATCGCTGGTGGGTAAAGGCTTCTTTTGAGTTGTTTGATGTCATTTCTTTCTAATCTGTGAACCACCACCGGCCGAACCATTTTTTCCATTAGATGTTCCATCATGACACGATCTTTCAATTTTTCAAATAGATTTTTTATTTCTGACTCGGCATCCAATCTGGACATTTTTTTCATAACACTCTCAATAAAGCTGTAAGATTTTAAAAACTTATTCATGAGGTTGTCATAATCCTGTAAAGACAGGTTTCGGTGTTTCGGGTGATTTCGACGAAGTTTTTTTCTCAAAGGTTTTTCGTCAATGATAAAGCTTGGTACGCCGAACAGGTATGCATGGGACAGGGCCTGTTCCAGCAAGCTCATTCTTCTAAGCTTTTTTAATGCCTTCTTTCTTTTTTCCGAGATGACGATGGGTTTCTTCAGGCATGGGAATGTATAAAATAATGGGTTTTTGGAAAGTTTCGGCAACAACCCCATTATATGGTAAGATTCCGGAAAAAGTTTGCAATTTAAAGGCTTGGCATCATGAACAACGCATTCGTTCCCGGAAAGGAAAAGGCAAGGTTTTTTCATTTTTATCAAGAGTTTTTTATAGCGGATATTGTCCTCACATATCATCAAGCCCAGATGGCAATATTGAGAAAAGAGGTCAGAGACAGAGGTGGTCAGGAATCGACCGAGTCTAATCAGGTCAAAAAGTGTAACTTCAACAATAATGTCAGCCTTCCGGCATCCGGGTGCGTTACAGTCATCCGGGCACCGGAAATTGCATTCGATATCGAAAATATGGGCCTGGTGTTGAAAGTAGTTAT
The DNA here is from genome assembly GCA_937998305.1 of uncultured Desulfobacterales bacterium. Classification (GTDB taxonomy): domain Bacteria; phylum Desulfobacterota; class Desulfobacteria; order Desulfobacterales; family UBA11574; genus UBA11574. Next base: position 12,088 of record CALLDL010000235.1, read on the forward strand.
TCAGCATAGTTCGGAGCTGCTTTTTCTGAACATTCAGGACAGAGCCCGGTAAATTCAAGGTTATGTCCGATAATTTCAAAAACAGTTGCCCCATAAAGGTCATTCTCGAGTTGGTTCAGAGGTGCTATCGGTGCATCGTCCACCCGGTCACAGCGCACGCAGCGAATATGGTAGTGCTTGTTTGTATTCCAATCATAGCGTTTCAAAGCGCCGCTGAGTTCCAATTTCTGGATTTTATCCATGTTGGCAAGGACTTCAAGGTTCCGGTAAACCGTACCGAGACTGATTCTGGGCATCCGGCGGCGTACCATGTGATAAATTTCATCAGCACTTGGATGAGCATTTTGCTTTAACAGCTCTTCAAGAATTACCTTGCGTTGCCGGGTCATTCTTGTTTTTTTAGGTTGCAGCAAGTTATTACCTCTGGTGCGATAGGTTCTTTCCCAAATTCCTTAAATATTACCTAAGCTTAATAAAAATTTGTGTCAAGAGTGAATAAAATGTATTTTTATTGTATCATAGTATTTTAAACCTTTGGGGAAAAAATATTGCATGAGTCTGAAATGGTGTTTTAGGGTATAATTATTGCATTTAAATGAAGGTTGTTCTATGAAAACATGAAACCATTCTATAACTAGACCACCATATGACTTCCATCCGTATCAGAAAAGGTTACGATATTAATATCGCCGGGACTCCTTCTTGTGATGTTGAAAAATTGGAGAAGCCGACCCGAGTGGCGCTATTGCCGGAAAGAATTCCATTCATAAAGCCTCGTTTAAAGGTTAAGATTGATGATCAGGTGAACGTGGGCTCTCCAGTTTTCGAGGACAAACGAAATCCCGATTTTATATTTCTATCACCGGGAGGCGGACGTATCAGCAAAATCGATTACGGCCCTCGCAGGATAATCAAAGAGATCATCATCGCATTGGATCAAGATGAGGGCTATGAAACATTCCCGATGATAAATGAGACCCACTTGGAAGATATGGAAAGGGAAGCCTTGGTTCAAATGTTGACCGCCGGGGGATTATGGCCTCTGTTCAGAGAACTTCCATTTCGAAATATTCCAAATCCACAATCACTCCCTCCGTCGATCATCATTAGTCTGGGTTCCAGAGAACCTTTTCAACCTGTACCGGAAGTTTATTTAAAGGACAAAATAGATCTGTTTGAATTCGGTATAAAAATTCTTAACAAATTGACAGGAACGCTTTTTATCAGTGCTTCCCCGGATAATAATTTTGTTCCGGACCGGTTAAACACCCATGTGACCCATACCTGCGAAGGTGTTTATCCGGCAGATGATCCGGGTGTATTGCTCTATTATATCAAAAAGCATCCGGATGAAAACCGGTCCTGGTATATCAACGGGCAAGATGTACTTCTTTTGGCGATGCTATTTAAGACCGGCAAATACCCAGTAGATCGAACGGTGGTTTTAGGCGGAACCCTTGCCACGGAAAAAAAGCATCTTCAGACCAGAATGGGGGTTCCTTTGAATCATATCACAAAGGGGCGTGCAGACAATACCGGAGCCGGCAGACATATTGTCGGGGGGATTTTCAACGGTTATACCGGTTCAGAAGATTCATATATGGGGTTTTATGAGACCTCTCTGGTATTGATTCCAGAAGGCGATGAAAAAGAGTTTGTCGGGTTTGCCAGACCCGGGTTCAATAAACCCAGCAGGTCCAGGACATTTTTATCTTTATTAAATAAGTCGTCTATGGCCGTGGATTGCAATTGTCATGGTGAAGTACGGGCTTGTATCAATTGCGGATTCTGTGCCGAAGTTTGTCCGGTGGATATTTTACCCCAGTTCACATACAAAAGCATACTGGCAGATGAAATTGAGGAGGCACTAAATCATGGACTGCTCGATTGTGTGGAATGCTGTCTTTGCACCTATGTCTGTCCATCGAAGGTCGAACTGAGAAATCTTTTCAAAGAAACAAAAAAAGCATACTTTTTGGAACAGTTGTAATCATGAAGTTTATACAAAAGATTTTCGATTCCAAGCGAAAGCATTTTGTGGAAGGCGGTAGGTTTGAAAAATTCCATCCTCTTTTTGAGGCCTTCGAAACCTTTTTCTTTATACCGGACAATGTAACCAAACAGGATGCTCACGTGCGGGACAGCCTTGATCTCAAGCGTCTGATGAGCATGGTTATTGTGTCGCTGATCCCCCCGCTTTTTTTCGGAATTTACAATTCGGGATATCAGTCGAATTTGGCCTCCGGACTTCCGATTACGTTTGTCGCTGTTTTCATCAAGGGATGCCAAATTGTTCTGCCGATAATTATTGTATCCTATGGTGTTGGATTTGCATGGGAGGTTTTGTTTGCATCCATTAGAAAACACAACATCAGCGAGGGATTTCTGGTTACCGGGCTGTTATTTCCCCTTACACTTCCGCCGACGATTCCGCTCTGGCAGGTTGCCCTGGGCATCTCATTTGGTGTAATCTTTGGTAAAGAGATCTTTGGCGGTACGGGGAGAAACTTTTTAAACCCCGCATTGACCGGAAGGGCGTTTTTATTTTTTGCCTATCCCATTCAGATGACCGGAGATACCGTATGGACGGTGGTTAGCGGTGTCAATTCCCAGGGTGTGGATACATTCAGCGGGGCCACACCGCTTGCGATTTCCGCAGTTCAAGGGATCTCTGCATTTATAGAATCTTTGCTGTCAAAAGCCGGGTTTACGTTGCCCAAACTCTTTTACGGCTTGTATCCCGGAAGCATCGGCGGGACATCGACGTTCATGTGTCTATTGGGCGCTCTCTTGCTGATTTTTACGGGCATCGCCAGCTACAGGATCATGATCGGCGGTATTCTTGGGGTACTGGTCGCCGCATATCCGGGATACATTGTAAGCCTTGTATCCGGAAATCCAACAGTTCCGATGCTGTCGCTGCCGCCGTTTTATCATCTGGTGATGGGTGGATTTGCCTTTGGAATTACCTACATGGCCACCGATCCGGTTTCAGCCCCGGGAATGAACATTTCAAAATGGATATACGGTTTCGCCATCGGTGCGTTGACGGTACTGATACGCATTTTCAATCCGGCATTTCCAGAAGGGATTATGCTGGCCATTCTTTTCATGAACCTGTTTTCGCCGTTGTTGGATCATTTTGAAATTCATTTCCGGCTGAAAAAAAGGGTGCCGAATGTCTAATTATATCAAATCCATTTTATTTGCAGCAGTGTTGAGCATGGTTTGCGGCAGTTTGCTGACCCTGGCATCCACCGGTTTGAAGGAATATCAGCTTAAGAATATTGAACTCGACAAGCATAAAAACATATTAAAATCCGTTGGTCTGATGGATGGCGAAGACTCTGTTTCAAAAGAGAGAGTTGAACAACTTTATTCCGAGAACATCAGACAGGTATGGATTAGTGTTGACGGTAAAAGTGTTCCGGAACAAAGAAAGGGTCAAAATGATTTGCCGGCCTATCTTTTTTCTCAACAGGGGAAAGTACAAGCATATATCATCCCCGTTCATTCTCGAGGGCTGTGGGGAAAAATCTCAGGATATTTGGCGATAAAAAATGATGGGGCCACCATTTCAGGATTTACCGTTTACAGCCATCAGGAGACCCCCGGTCTCGGTGGAGAGATTGAGAAAAAATGGTTCCAGAAGAATTTCGAAGATAAAAAAATCCTGGATGACCAGGGTACTTTTGTTTCCATTGCCATTGCCAAAGGATCGGTCAAAGGGCGGATACCTGAAAGCCGTCAGAAAAATTTCGTTGATGGCATCAGCGGCGCTTCCATGACCGGAAAATTTTTATCTGCCGGGTTAAAGCAGACACTGACGGAATATGAACCTTTTTCTGAAAGATTCAGAAAAAATGAAATCAAATGAAGATAACAAAAACCAAAGCCTTTAACGTATTCTTTAAGCCCATCTGGGAAAGTAATCCGGTTTCCGGACAAATCCTGGGGATATGTTCTGCTCTGGCGGTCACCGTTCAGCTAAAGACGGCTGTTGTCATGAGCCTGGCCCTGACCTTTGTTTTGGCTTTTTCGAATCTGTTGATCTCACTGATGCGCAAGTTTATCCCCAGAAATATTCGTATTATCGTTGAACTCACCGTCATCGCAACATTAGTGATTTTTGCGGATCAGGTTCTTAAGGCATTTCTGTACGACATCAGCAAGCAACTCTCCGTTTTCGTGGGGCTTATTATCACGAATTGCATTATCCTGGGAAGGGCCGAAACATATGCCCTGGGGAACCCCCCGTTTCATTCCCTGTTGGACGGTATCGGGAATGGCCTCGGATACAGCCAGATCCTGATCACGGTGGGGGTGATCCGGGAGTTTTTTGGTGCAGGGAAACTTTTTGGATTTCAGGTGATACCCGATGCGTTTTATGCCGCAGGATATGAAAATATGGGGCTTATGGTTCTGGCGCCAGGCGCGTTTATCGCTATCGGTCTGATCGTGTGGCTTCAGAAGACGGTTTCAAAAGAATAAAATATGGAAAACCTTATCAGTATATTTTTAAATTCTGTTTTTATCGGCAATATCCTTTTGGCGTATTTTCTGGGGATGTGTTCTTTTCTTGCGATTTCCAGAAAAATGGAAACCGCCATAGGACTCGGTTTGGCGGTGACGTTTGTGCTTTCCATTACAACACCGGTAAACTGGCTCGTTTATCACTATCTGCTATCGCCCGGCGCCCTTGCATGGGCGGGTTTTCCGGGAATTGATCTTAGCTTTCTAAAATTTATTATCTTTATCGCCGTTATTGCAGCCATTGTTCAGGCGCTGGAGATGATTATCGACAGGTATTTACCCCCTTTATACATGGCGCTGGGAGTCTTTCTTCCTTTGATTGCTGTGAATTGTGCCATTTTAGGAGTTTCTTTGTTCATGGTGGAGCGGAATTATAATTTTATAGAATCTGTTGTGTACGGCGCAAGTTCGGGTTTTGGATGGATGCTTGCCATTGTTACCATGGCGGGAATTCGAAAAAAACTCAGATACGCCAATGTCCCCAAGGGGCTTGAAAATTTTGGAATCAGTATGATTATCACCGGCCTTATGGCCATGGCGTTTATGTTGTTTTCGGGAATTACGCTTTAACATGGTAATGGGTTATAGGTAAGGAATAATAGGGTTATCTATGACATTTAACCAGGGACTTTAAAGGAATTATAATTGATTTACCTTGTTAGCCTGACAGTTTTTTCTTCAATCATCTTCATCCTTGTGGGGTTCCTTTTGCTGGTGGAAGCCAAAGTCGTTAAGAAGGATGCCTGTGATATTGTTATCAATGATGACGAGGAAAAAAGCTTAAAGGTGCCCGGTGGTATCACACTTTTATCTGCGCTTGCCGCCAATGAGATTTATATTCCATCGGCCTGTGGCGGCGGAGGTTCGTGCGGGACATGCAAATGCGTGGTAGAAGAGGGTGGAAGAGGCATTTTGCCCACCGAGCTTGCCCATCTGACCCGACGGGAGAAAAAGGAAAATGTTCGCCTATCCTGTCAGCTCAAAGTCAAAGAAAATATGAAGATTCGGTTGTCGGAAGAAATCTTCAATGTCAGAAAATACGGCGCTACCGTGGTTTCAAACGACAATGTCGCGACATTTATCAAGGAACTGGTACTGAAACTCGATCCCGGCGAAGCACTTGAATTCAAAGCCGGGGCCTATATACAGATTGATATCCCGGAGTATGGGTTTTCGTTTTCAGAATTCAGAGCCAGAGTGGCCGAACGGTTCAGGCCCGACTGGGATGCCTTCAACCTCTGGGGGTTGCAGTCAAAGACAGAAGAGCCTATTTTCAGGGCCTATTCCGTGGCAAATCCTCCCAGTGAAAAAGACATCTTGGAATTTACGATCCGGATCGCCACCCCGCCACCCGGGGTTATAGAAGCACCCCCCGGCATAGGATCATCTTATATTTTCAATTTGAAACCGGACGACCGGGTGACATTAAGCGGTCCTTATGGAGATTTTTTTACTAAGGACACCGAAAGGGAAATGTGTTTCGTCGGCGGTGGCGCCGGAATGGCACCGCTAAGATCTCATATTTTTCACCAACTCAACACATTGAAAACAAAACGGGAAATCACGTTTTGGTACGGAGCCCGATCAAAGTTAGAGCTGTTTTTTGAAAAAGAATTCAGGGGCTTGGAAAAAAAATATGAGAATTTTTCATTTCACGTGGCATTATCCCAGCCCAAAGAAGAAGATGATTGGGAAGGTATGACCGGATACATCCACCAGTGTCTGTATGACAAATACCTTGTCACACATGAAGACCCGACCGAAATTGAATATTATCTCTGCGGTCCGCCGCCGATGATTGATGCCATTGAAGAGATACTGGACAACCTCGGCGTTGACCCGGAGATGATTGCTTATGACAAGTTTGGTTAGTGTCCATCCATAAATGGCCATTTTTGTTCTGCTCGGCGTTCTCCGCGGGTTTCCGGCTGCGGCGTACAGACGTACGCCGCACCGCAAACCCTTGTGCGGCCTTGATCAGAACAAAAATTGCTCATTTCTGAATTGGACACCCGTTGTGTTCATTTTGAGATCATGGATGGACACTAGTTAAATTGATTTTCCCGAGGGCTCAAATATCTGAGCCCTCGGGGAGTTTTTCTTCTAAATCCCTGAGTCTCAGCGGAATGGATGATCTTTTTTTAAAGCGGGTGCTGTTTGAGTGGCTTAGGGATCGTTGGAAAGAACAGGCGCATGCCGAAATCGCATCTTTAAAAGAAATTAAAGATTGTATGGCAAACTTATTGATTTTTCAAAGATTGATTCCTGTTCTTTCTTTACGAACCCTTGCCACGAGTTCACGCGGTTTAAAAAAAGATTATCCATGGAGCGACTATTTAGAAAAACTCCCCGACCCCTCA
>CALLDL010000236.1 GCA_937998305.1 uncultured Desulfobacterales bacterium
ATATAATGCTAATCTTGAGAGCATATCTACCAATACCTCAGAGTTAATCCCCTGGGATTCTGGTGAAGATGTGCGCCATGCCGCAGTTGGCCAATAGTCTTGCGACTCACTCGATGCAATTCCAAACGCTAAGCATATAAAAAGAGGAACTCCACAAACAATAATCGTGTTCAAGATAAACCTGATTTTTCTATTAAAGTTATTTTTACTTCCAGACATTTTTCCACCTTCAATTATGTTGGCTTGGAGTTGAGAAAAAATGGCACGGATAAGAAAAGGTAAGAGCAGGTTGAAAATGAGTACAGACCAAGCCAAGTTATTGGATTCAGCTTCCGGTCAAGTGAGTTTTAGGTACAATATGAAATACATATATCATTGCGAATATTTGGTCAAGGAATGGGATACTCAGCAGTACAGATTGAGAGTATCTGAAAAATACCGAAAGTGCAGATATGCAAAAATATCACAAAATAATAGTTCAAATCACCATATATAACGAGCCCTGGATAAATCGTTGAATCTCAAACCGATTCCATAGCTGCTGCTCCAGACAATTTTACCACCAAGATTCATGTTTTTATAAGAAAAGGGATTGTAGAAAGAGATATATATTTCCTGGCCGATCGTACAAGGTTCATTGGTGTCGACATATGCGCCGTATTGATTTAAATCCAGAATTAAACCATCAAAGGTTCGATCTTTTAAAGTACAGTTGGCCTTTATCAAACAGTGATTTCTGGGAAAAGTGCGTTCATCAATGATAGATTTTGCGTATTCTAACAACCTCAGTTGTTCTCTTTCAGACATATCCAAAACCAGCTTTAACAGACGGGAAAAAGTTGTATTGTATCGCATGAATTTGGGTTTGCCGGCAACCTCCTCTGAATCATTCATAATCGACACTTTCTTAGAAAGATCATTTTTTGGATTTGTGTACGTGCTTTTCGAGAAATCATTTTGATAATAAATCCCACTTCTTCTGTCCTTTTCAATATTTGTATGCAGTCTGCGTCTATCCTCAATACGTTGCCGTAGCTCAGCGAGAGCCTCTTTGGAGTTGCTTTGAATATACAAGTCTTTGCTATCTAATGAAATTTTTTTCAACAGCATTTTCCTAACTCTGTCAGAATAGTTCATTTATTTGCCTATCGATTTATAGAGTTTGGAGAAATGGGGCTTGTTTTAGGATGGATTAATGACAATAGGGAGTCTCATTAGCACAACAATATATTATCTGTCTATAATTGTTTTTAAAAACAAATATAGTTAGAGGGGATTAAACCTTGAAACGCTTTGGGGAATCGCGATGTAGTTAATTTGTGATGAGAACATCACTAAAACGGGAAAGTTGTGATATCATCTACAATTTCTCGGATAACAGTTCTGCTCTGAAGCGGTACGTAACCCCATAGTATGATACTCTACCGATATCAATAAAATCCTTAGCTTTCTTATATCGTCATGGGTTACATTAAGTTAAATTCGACTGACGCAAAAAAAAGGGGCGGATGCGGTACGCATCCACCCCCAGAGGTTTAACGGGATAACTTGCTGTATTACGGCAAGGGTCGTAATTCGACCCTTCGATTCTGAGCACGGCCGGAAGCCGTGGCATTTGAAGCTGCGGGTTTTGAAAATCCGTAACCATTTGCCGACAAGCGGTTTGACGCGATGCCTCTGGCAATCAAATAGTCCATGACGGCTTTGGCACGATTTTCCGATAACCGCTGGTTATAGTCGGCTGCGCCTCGGTTGTCGGTGTGTCCTTCAATTTCCAGTTTTAAAGATGGATTTTTCTGCAGGATGTCAACCACGCTGTTCAGGATGGGATAGTATCTGGATTTGATCTTCCATTTGGAAGTGTCAAAAGTCACGCCGGTCAGCACCCAGCATCCGCGATTATCCACGGTGGCGCCTTTGGGCGTATCGGGACACCGGTCGGCATTATCGTAAACCCCGTCACCGTCGCTGTCCAAAGGACCGCCCGTTGCTTTTGTCAGAAATACCGACTCCACCCAATTGGCCATAGCCTGCGGAGATTCCAGGTCGCTGGTATTCTGGTAAGAACCACATTCACCGGCGGCGGCAATCTCTTTCATCGTGGCCACATCCTGGGGACCGGCACTGCCGGTCAAAACGGTGTAAATACAGGTATCGTTTCCATAGCGCGCCTTCAGGCGTTTGGCAGCGGCTGCGGCGTCAACGCCCCGGTATTGTCCGTCTCCGACCAGGATCACGGCGGTTCGACCCTTCATGCTGCTCATATCATCACTGGAAAGATCAAAAGCCTGATCCACGGGGCTTTTACCGCCTCCCTGGGGTACCCCGTCCAGCGCGCCTTGAAAAGACTCCCTTTCCCAGCGCGCGGGGCCATAGTGTAAGGTCGTTTCCCCGCCTTCTTGCCAGTGGCCAAACGATCTTAATGATGAATTCAGATTCATCTGCGGGATTGACCGATTCATGCGGTACAGAAAAGCTTTGGATGATTCAAAGGTCGTCAACCCGGTTTGCATGTTTTGAGTTGATGGCGAAGCATCCAAAATGACGGCAAAATTGTCAACTTTGGGCTGATAGGCGCCGGATTTCAATTTGGCGTTGAGATCCACGGGCTGAAACTGCGGGTGGACTACCGGCGCATAATGGGCCTGACAGCTGACAAGTATGACGCCCATCAACACAATGAAGTTTAGGATGTAATAATTTTTTTTCATCTTCCTGCCTCCTTTCGATTGGCTCAAGAAATGTTGATACAGTTACTGGAATTAAATGAGATTGGACAGTGCTGGTATCCTAGAAGTTTGGCGTTCGCAGTATTTCGTCAAACACTGAAGCCAAATGAACCTGTCAGCCGGATTCGCTCGTTCTCCTCCAGGTCGGAACAGGTGGCTATGGATAGGTATCCATGTAGTTAAAAGGCGCAGTCGTTACTAATAGATAAAGCGCCTGTTCTTTATTATTATTTACCACCTCTATTCTTGCCTTTTTTCTAAGTACACGCTTTCCTTTATAAGACTCTTTTACAGAGTTTCTTATGATGCATTTTTTACATTCTTCGCTCTTGCCGCATCCTCCTCCTTTTCCGTGAGAGTGAGAACACTTAAATAAATCTCCACATCGATTTTTAACAATTAGCCCTCGTTTCCAGGGCAATAAATTCATTCCCGCAATATTGGAATCAAGTATTCTTAAGTCGTCATCGACAATGAAAATAGGAGTTGGAATTCCATCTAAGATACTTTTAAAATATTCGCTTTCATTATTTTGATCTTTTGGCATTTACATCATTCCGAAATATTTCTTCGATTTAGGTTTAGTTGCGAAAAATAAATTGTGAGGAGTGATATATTAATAGCAATGTAAATGCAATAGGACTTTTTGGCAAGCCATAGAATTGAGTTTTATATTCAATTGATAGTATAAACCATAATTTTTGCGGCACTAAACCTTTTGATATTTCAAATTAATCTGAGTTTTCATCGTCTATTAAACCTGATATATTCTTTCTGTATCGCAACTCAGCGTATTATCCGGTCAAGTTATTTCATAAATTTTAAAATCAAAAATTATAGCTCGGTCGTTGCAAATATTCAAAAATACAAATTTCTTGAATTGGCAGTGTTACTTTTGATTTCTGCAGTCTGCATAAATTTTGGGAAGTCTATGTATTATAATTAGATATAGATCCTTAATGTAAAGAGTACCATTTCTCCGGAAACATCCAACTTATGGTATATTTCTTTTTCTAATGGCAGCATTTTTAGCTCATGCGGCGTATTAGATTTCGTGCCTGCATCGAATCTTTCCTGGTGCTCGAAAAATTTAAGATTGGCGAACGGAAGGTGAACTTTTTCAAAAGGTTGGACTTATAGCCGAAACCCACACTCCAGCCAAAGTGTGGGTTTCGTATACGTAATATATAATCTCGGACCTTAATGCAGGTCGCTGAATTTTACAGTTGAGATATAAAAACGATATCACAATCTGAATTTATTTAGATGTGATACAGATTAGTTGGAGGTATATGAAAATTGACAATTTCTCATTTCAATGCTTCTCGGCTGTAATGAAGAATACCTTTAACCTCTCGGATAAATACCATGCCTGCATGTTCTGCAATTCGAGCTGAGGCTACGTTGCCGACCTTTACTTCTGCTCGGATTGGTTCGGAAATTTGTTGGGCCAATAAAGCAACAATTCGTTTTGCTCCTCCGCGCCTCCTCGCCTTTGGGGCTATCGTCCAAGACAGTTCCCACACACCTTCTGACAAATCCGCTCGAACAGTGCCGACTGGAGCACCATTTTCTTCTGCGACAAGCAACCTTCGATTGGTGTTACTAAGTGTTTTCTTTAGCCAAGCTAGGTGTTCTTCCCAAACAACTTCAGATGTATTGTGACTGGATCTTCTTGTCTCTGGATCATTGCGCCATTCCAAGAGAATATTCGCATCGTCCATTGAAGCTGGTCTCAATGTAATAGTTTTTTTCATGCGGTTTCCTTTTGAGGATAACATTGATATTTAATGGACGCGTCGATTGTGTCCTATATGGGAATGTTAAATAGACGTAATATTAACACCTCAAATAAAGACAAAAATACACAATTTCAACCAATCGTCCAATTTAGGAACTCACTCTAAAGCTGAGGTCCAAAATACATATGAGAGTATTACAAGTTTACCAATATTGCAGATATGCCAAAAAAACACAAATATCTTTAGACCCTAAAAAGTACCGATATGTTGGAGCAACCGTGTTCGGAGTCAAGCCCTAATTTTGCTGCCAGAGCGTTTGGTCGCGAAGCATCGCATTTACGATTATCAGCAATTTGCGCATGCAGGCGGTGGCCGATTTACCGGCAGCAGTCAGCCGTTGATAAAACCCCTTAATGACCGGATTACATCGGATCGCGGCCATCGTTGCCATGTACAAACCAGAGCGAACACAAGCACGGCCTCCCCATATTCTGCGACGTCCCTTGTATTTTCCGCTGTCGCAGTTTAACGGCGCAAGACCCACTAACATCGCAATCTTTTTCGGACTCAAAACACCTAACTCCGGCAAATCGCAGATCAAGCTGGCTGATGTAACGGGCCCAA
>CALLDL010000237.1 GCA_937998305.1 uncultured Desulfobacterales bacterium
GTAATTGCATACACCACTGCGCCGGCAATTGCAATCTTCTCGAAAAATGAATGCAAATGTTCAATGTTCTTATCAAAAAACAATTTTAATTCGATCGTTTATGACTTTCAAGTCGATAATTTCAAATGATTCCATTTATGAGCGCGCCGATTTTCCAATTGCTTAATAATACTAAAGGAACGAGCAGAACCGCCGATACCAGCGTACAGTCACCTCGCAGCACCCGGAATTACCGTTCGCAAATGAATGGCCCCCCGGGTGCAAGCGTCAGAATGCAAAAAACACTAAAGTAATTTGACGTAATTCCGATAACAATATGGCAGCCGAAAAAACTTTGGTCTGAAAGGAGGCGGGGTGAGTACTTCGAGACCAGATACGGCAACCACAAACACCGAATTTAACGGTATTATAATAACCCGATTGGCAGAAACGCCAAAATAAACACCTAGGAAAGGAAACCTTATCATGGCACTAAATACAATAAGCTTAACTCCCGGTATGCGGGCCAATCTATTCAGCCTGCAGCAAACTTCTAAGGATTTTGAAATTGTCCAGAAACGTTTAGCTTCGGGTCTGAGAATCAACAGCGCACTGGATGATCCGATCAATTTTTTCACCGCTCAGGAACACCGTTTGCGGGCAAGTGACCTGGCCGCACGCAAAGACGGCATGTCTGAGGCCATTCAGACAATTAAAGCTGCCAACGTCGGTGTCGAAAACATCAACAACCTGATCGCCCAGGCCAAATCGCTGGCTCAATCGGCTTTGTCCGCCACATCAACGGATGCAGGTATTTTTGCCTCTCAGTATAGTTCGGTTCTGACTCAGATTAACCAGATGGCTGCGGATTCCGGCTACAAGGGCGTCAACCTGCTTCAAGCGGCTGAATTAACAGTTCAGTTCGCATCCGAAGCCGACAAATCGACTTTGGGTTTGACTGGTTTCGGCGACACCAGTACAACGTTCAATATTAGTGGTTTAACTACTGAAATGGGTACGATGGGTTCGAACTGGGTCACCGGTACGACCGTCAACACGGCCAATATTCAAGCAGGCGTCAACAATCTTGAAACGGCGCGGGGTGAGCTGATAGTAAGGAGCAAAACCCTGTCCAGCAGTTTGTCAATCATCACGGCGCGCGAAGAGTTCACCGCCCAGATGATCAATACGCTGGGCGACGGTGCTTCCAAGTTGACAGAAGCCGATATGAATGAGGAAGGCGCCAATATGCTGATGCTGCAGACGCGTCAGGCTCTGGGTACAACCTCATTAAGTCTGGCCTCTCAGGCAGCTCAAGGGGTTCTGAGACTATTCTAAGCGAAATGGATTCAGGAGGGGGAGCAATCCCCCTCCGGATTTGACTGACCTTGAATCTTTTTATCCTGCAGGTTGTTCAATCCAATTTGATACCAGTGCGAAAATCAGTTCATGATTGATCAACCAGCTGTTTGAACCGGTGCTGATCAGCGGGTGGCGACAAAAAATGGCCTTAAAAATCACTTTAAAACCAAATGAGAAAATAATCGTCAGTGGCGCCGTGGTTACCAACGGTAATAACAAAAACACCAACTTGATCATTGAGAACAACGTGCCGGTTCTGCGCCAGAAAGATATTTTGAGTGAAAAGGATGCGACATCACCCTGCAGCCGAATCTATTTCATCATACAGCTGATGTACATCGATGAAGAAAATCTAACGGATCATCAGCCCGCCTATTGGAAGTTGGTTCGAGAGTTGCTGTATGCAGCCCCCAGGCTAACCGGGCACATCAATCAGATTAACGAAAATATCCTGGGGGGCAACTTCTATCAGGCCTTAAAACTCGCCGGCGAATTAATCGGCTATGAACAGGAGGTTCTAAAACATGTACGCGCCTACACAGACACAGAGCCAATCGCTCAAAACATATGAAAGCGTCAACGAAGCCACCCAGTCCGGCCGTGAAATCGAAGCGGCTGTGCTTACCAAAGCGGCCGTAAAGCTCAAAGAATGCCAGGACGGATGGGATGCGCCGGATCGCGACAACATATTAGAGGAAGCACTGAAATACAACCAGCGGGTCTGGAGTATCTTTCAAAGTGAACTGTCGCGCGAGGATCACGAGCTGCCCATGAAATTGCGCCTGGGCATTCTGCGATTGGCGACATTTATCGATCGGCGTATTTTCGAAACCATGGCATCACCGGCACCGGAAAAACTCAATATCGTCATCGCTATTAATAACAATCTGGCCGCCGGCTTGAGAGCCTCGCCCTAAGACCTCCCGGGTGGTATCATTAAAAAAAGAATTGCCTGTAGACCAGCAATCACATGGTCATCAATCCGATTTAGGAATGAAAAAAGGCCTCGATTACCGAGGCCATTTTTTTTGCCGGTCAGCCTGCTGATACAATTACGGAGCCATGGCCTGTAAATAGGCCACCCGCCTCCGGGTTGCGGATCGAAACCTTTGCAGGTTGAATTGAGACCTGACCGGGCAATTCTGGGTTTGGCACCTGAACCCAAATTGGTTCCAAACCAAATTGCCGCTTTGTCGCTAAACTTCTGCCACTTTGATCGGCGCGAGCGCCCTGCCCTCCAAAAATATCCGCCACATCTCGCTGTAAGCGAGCTCCAGGTTCCTGACAAACCGTGCTGTATCGAACAGCGGCTTTTTCAGGCGATTAATGTTGAGCTTGTGTCGCAGGTCATTTAGCCGGGATGAATGTGCTGCCAGCTCAACCGCCAGTTTCTCATATTCTTCCATACAATCAGTTACCAATTCCGGTAGTCCGACGGCGCACAATAGGCTGGATGACACCCGCGATGCAAAATGACTGCCCTGGATGGTAATCACCGGCACACCTGCCCACAATGAATCGCTGGTGGTCGTGTGGCCGGTGACAATACGAGTGTCCAGAGCCAGATCCGCCCATTGCAGGCGTGACAGATGTTCCGCTTTTTCTATCTTCTGGGCAAACACCAGTCGATCAGGCTCGACGCCTCTATTGGCGGCCTCCCTGCGCAAATTGCGCCTGGCATTCGGGTTGTCATCAAAAAGCCATAATACGCTGTCTGGAACCTGCCGCAATATCCGCATCCAGCTGTCAAACATGACTGGATCAATTTTGTAGGGGAGATTAAACGAGCTGAACACAAAGCCCCTATCCGGCAAACCCATCGCTTTCCGAGTCCAATCCCTATCTGCAATCTCCTGTTGATCATCATTGACCTGATAACAGTGGGGCAGATAAACCAGTTTTTCACTATAATATGCGGCATGATCTTCAGGGGTAACGATTCTGTCGGTGATTAAATAGTCAATGAAATTGGCTCCTGTGGTACCTGGATATCCCAGATAGTGGGCTTGAATAGGAGCCGGCCGAGAGGCCAAAATGCCTAGCCTGGCGCCTCTGGTATGCCCCTTCAGGTCCACTAAAATATCGACCCTGTCCCCATAAATTTGTCTGGCCGCATTGATATGAGATTTTTTTCGAATATCGATAAATTGATCGCTTTGATTTAGAATCTGCTTTCTATAGCTACTGTGGTCGTCCGGGCCATAGGAATAGCAGTTAATCTTGAATTTTTCCCGGTCATGGCGGCCGAAAAGGCTAAGCATCAAATGCGCTGTGGCATGATCATGAAAATCACCGGAAAGGTAGCCGACGGTAAGCTTACGCTTATTTTGCCGCCGGGTTTCAAGTGCAAACGGCACTGTTGCGTTTAGCAGGGGTTTTACAATTTTTCGGCTCCATGCTTTTGCAGCGGCCAGATTCATCGCCGAATCTGAACATCTCGCCATGCATATAAATGGCGGTTCGATGATGGATCGTCCCTTATCCTTTGCGCGACTGATCAAAAGTTCCAGTTTTTCTGAAAATCGAGACAACAGTCGCCAGTCGCAGGTATGCTGCAATTGATGAATAAGATAAAAATAAGCTTCAGTATAGTCCGGGTTAATCTGAATGGCTTTTTGAAAAAAATCAATTGCTTCGTCACGCCGGCCCTGCTCCGCCAAAACCACACCCATATAATTGTGAGCCTCCGCGAACTGAGGTTTCAACTGAGTTGCTTTTTGAAAGTACCCGGTTGCTTCGGCCATATGATCGGCCTCGGCACAGGTGACGCCCAGATTGAAATACGCTTCGGCATTTGCGGAGTTGATCCGGAGGGCATTATGATAACAGTCCATTGCATTGCCGAAACTGCCCTGGTCTTTAAATGCGTTACCGAGGTTAATATGGGCCTCATCGAGCTCCGGTTTTAGTTGAATGGCCTTTTGGCAGTAGAAAATCGCATCGTCTATAAAACCCAGCTGTTTTGACAAATTACCCAGGTTACTGTGTGCTTCGGCCCAATCCGGTTTGAATTGAATGCAGTGCTTCAAGCAGACAATGGCTTCTTCAAAACGGTCTTGCTTTTCCAAAATATTGGCCTGGTTGTAAAACGCTTCAACCAGCATGGGATTTAAAGAGGTTGCCTGCCGGTAGCAGGAAACGGCCTCATCGAAACGTCGCTTTTCTTTGAAGGTGTTCCCTAAATTATAGTATGCTTCAGCGCTGTTCGGCTTCAGTTCGATCGCTTTTTGATAGGCAGAAACGGCCCGTTCAAGGTCGGCCAATTTATAATAGGCAATGCCCATATTGATATAAGTTTCAACGAGATCGGGTTTGATTTGAAGCGCTTTTCGATAGCAGGCGATGGCCTGCTCGTAGCGACCGCTATCGCGGTAGGCATTGCCAAGATTGTTGTGGAAAATGGGTTGATCGGGGACGATTTGAATGGCCCGGCTGATTAAATCAATAGCCGCTAAATTGTCTTGCATCTGATTTAAAAGCACGCCCAATAGATGCAAGGCGTTCGCATTCTCGGGCATAACATCCAGTATATCTCTGTAATTCTTTTCGGCCAGTTCCAAATCACCTTGCTGATGATAATGTAACCCGCGTTCCAGAATTGAGGTCAGATGTGTGGCTGAAGCTCTTTTTGAATGATCCGATCTAAAATTCACTTTTCATAATTTTCACGGACACGAGACAATCCTGGCCGATCTTTTATCTGAAGACATCTATTGGGGTAAATTTTCAAATTTAATCGGCTGTCGATTCGTTAGTCCTGTTGGCGGGATTTCCGATAATTGTTGGGCCTTGTCGTTCATTTGGATGCATTCGGTGAATAAATCCAAAATCTCTTTATTAATGATATCGCATTCAATCGCAGCCCCGAGCACCCGCAGGGCATATTCCACTTTTTTAGCCGCCAGGAGACTCTGCGCAAGTTCAAGACACGGAATTTCAAGATGAGCGCCCAAGGGAGTATTTTTTAATTTCCGGATGCCATCAAGTCCCTTTTCTTTAGGACCTGCACAGCAGTATGCAGCCGATAGAATAAACTGAGCCGGCGGGTAATCTGGAAAACTGTTCAACAAGCTCTCGAGAATGCTGATGGTGTTAGGTGCATTGCCGCACTGCAACTCAGCCAGTGCCTGATTGTATTGCGCTTCTTTCAGATCCGGGTCATACTCCACGGCCTTTTTGCCTGCATTAAGGGCGTCTTCAAATATACCAAGCCGATTATAAATGTTTCCCATATTCACATAGACATTTGCGGCCATTTTCGGATTTGGATTAAGGGCAAGCAGCCTTTGCCACAACTCAAGAGCTTGCTGGTTTTTCTCCAGAACGGTTGCTTGTATCGCCAATTCCCACAGGGCACGAACATCCTCACCCATCTCGGATAACTTTTTCAGGCCGATATCAAAATAGGTCTCCCCTTTGCGCCCCAGCTTTTCTTGATCCAGCCGGCCGTAGTGGTGTACCGGAATACGGCATTTTTTGACTTCGATACCATTTCGTTTCAAAAGCGGATCGACCATCTCATGCACCGCCCCTTCAAACCGAATCTGATCCTTGCCGTAAAACACCCTTACTTTTTCACTGGGCAACCACCCGAAAGTCCCTTCTTCATCGGGATACTGTCCATCATTGGGCACCCACCCTACAATGTTGGGCACTTTGCTATAGTTTCTGGTAGTTATGGAGTATGCGATCGGCGCCCCGGGTATCTTTTTCACAAGTTTATTAAAATCCGCATGGTCCAAGTGAGAAATCACCTCATCGCCGTCCAGAATTAAAATCCACTCACCGGATGCTTTTGATATCGAATAGTTGCGCGCAGCGGCAAAATCATCTCTCCACTCATAATCATAGACTTTGGCCCCAAAAGTAATGGCAATATCTTTGGATCGATCCGTGGAACCGGTATCAACGACAATCATTTCATCAACAATCGGCTTTACACTGGCCAGACATCTGGCGAGATACGTTTCTTCATCTTTAATAATCATGCACAAAGAAACCGGCGCCTTTTTCGAGGATTTGTTAATGGTCATTGACCCCAGTTTCTCTCTGACCTTCAGCGCAGCGCCCAGGATGCCATCCGCAATACCGAATTTGATAATTGCGTCTTCAATTTCAGGCATGGCCATCTCATATCTGCTCTGCCGGATGAGAGAATCGATCAGCATATATTTTATTTTCCGGTTGTTCGGGTATAGCTCCGCCGCCTGACGCGCAACGTCTTCAGTCTTTTCAAAATCACCGAACCCTTCGATAAAAGCATGATAATTGGTTGCAATATCTAAATCCGTCGGTGACAGGATGAAACCTTTTTCAAAAAACTTTAGGGCCTCTTCAGGTTGCTCTGTTTCCAGCTGTAACATACCTAAATTTGTGTAAGGCTCCCCATAACCCGGATCAGACGCGATGGCGCGTTTAAAGTATTTTGTGGCAGAATTGCGGTCATTGTTGCGGTAAGCCAGAATGCCCTTGAGGTTAAATCCCCGCGCATAAGTGGGATTGATTGCAAGCACCTGTTCAACACAGGCCCTTGCCGCCTCATAATTTTCCAGACCTTCTTCCGTATATCCTGATAGTAAAACTTTTCTTATTTCCGGGTTGCCGTTTTCCGAAGGCATCTCATTTAAAACATCCTTTGCAGCCTGAAATCTTTTTGCAGCCACCAAAATCTCTGCAAGCTCCAGGTAAAGACGCTTTTCTTCAGTTTGAACCCTTATTGCATTTAACAATATCTCTACCGCCTCATCAATTTGGCCTTTCTGACTTAATTCATTTGCGTTCGATATATATTGTAAGGTCTGTAATGCTTTGGCTTCCGGGTTTTGAGTGCTATTCCATTTTTCATTATATTTCTTTTGGTCTTCGCCGCCGGCCATTTTTTCCGTTGAAGCGTTCTTTTTGACTTTGTGCCGATCGTAATGAAAAACATATGTATCAGCGGCAATCAAATTCTGATAGCCCCCTGCGACCGACCGGTTGCAAAAGTCTTCGACAATCATTTCTTCTGAAGCAAACTGTTCATCAAAATATCCGATTGTATCAGGTAAATCCCGCTGGAAAACCAGACAAAAACCGGCGAGCTTTCGAGTTACCACCCGTCTATATTGATTTTGCTGGCGAAACGCTTTAGCAGCGTATTCGAACTCAATCCGGTCAGATTCGTCTGGATTCATCAGCTGCTGGATACCCCCTGCCCGGTTGGACATAGGGCCCACGACACCGATATTCGGCTCAAGTTTGATACCCATTTCAAACGCTTTCAGCCAACTTTCCGGTACCACCACATCATTGTGCAGTAAAACCATAATCTCGCCAGCGGCTTTTTGGATCGCCCGGTTGAGAGATTCAGCCCAGCCTGGTCGTCTGCCACACTCAATAATGTGGTAATTGTCTTTATCCTTTATGAGTTGTTGTGCCCATTTGAGCATGCCTTTTGTTGCCCCGCTATCAACAAGGAGCAACTCATGAGGCTCTACAGTGTGCTCCTGAATACTTTTCAGGCATTCTTTAACGCGGTTTTGGATCCCATCAAGGGGGACAACAATTGACACGATGGATTTGTTCTCAATATCCTGGGTTTCAGATTCTTCCGGATACGGATCTGTTGACTTATTTTTCGCGCTTGAAGCGGTCACATCATTTAAAGAATCCAGTTTTGCGTGTGGCCGCTCAACTTGCCGGCTCATCAAGGCCTGAAGATTTTTACTGGCGTCTTCATTGTCTGGCGCTAACGCCAGAACCCGTTTGTAAAATTCTTTGGCATCGTCAAACTTTTTGAGTGCCACGCATATATGCCCGCTAATCAGCAGCGTCTCTACATCCTCAGGGTGCGTTGCCAGTATGTTCACATAAATTTGAAGGGCCTCTTCCACCTTTCCCTGTTCAACGAACAAGAAGTCCGCCAGGTTTTTTTGAAAGTTAATATTATCGGGCATTAAGTCTACGGCGCTTTCATAATGATGCCGCGCCTTTTCTTTGTCACCCGTATGATAATAAAGCACGCCCAGATCATTTTGCGCCAGGGCAAAGTCCGGATAGGCTTGCAACAATTCTTCTAATTGCGCGATCGCCCTGTGTGGATCTCCGTTGTTTAATAAAGGCTGAATCTCCTGATACAATTCCTCGGGTGATTTAAGTTCTGGCGTAACCGGGTTCCTATTGTCCAATTTATTCAGATTGCTTTGGGCATCTTCATTCTGGGGTTCAAGTTCCAACACCCGCCGATAAAACACTTTAGCATCCTCAAAATTATGCAATGCGACGCAAATATGGCCGGTGATCAGCAGCGTTTCAATATCCTGTGGATTGAGCTCTAAAATTTTAACATAGATTTGCAGGGCATCTTCGACCCTGCCCATTTCAACGCAGTAAAAATCGGCCAGATTTTTTTGAAACACCATGTTCCCTGGATCCAGCTGAACGGCCTTTTCATAAAGTTGATGTGCTTTTTCCTTTTCGCTCGCTTGATAATACAAAACGCCCAGGTCATTGTACACCGGAGCAAATTGCGGGAAAGATTCTGCCAGCATTTCCAGCTCATGTACCACTTCCTCAGGTGGTTTATTTTCCATCTCTGCTTTTATGCTTTGATATATTGACTCCGGAGATTTCGTATCTTTGCTCCTTGTTTCAGAGTGACCATGTGATGTGCCGACTGGAATGCGCCCGATGAGTTTTCCGGAAGCCCGGGCCTTTTGGTACATATTTAATATTCTGTCATTCTCTCCTCTTTGCCTTTCCCGATTGGCATGTTCGATGCTCCCCGGAGAGCGTAAATACAGCCCCAGTTGAATGGGAAGATGCATAAATGTATTGGTTTGAGAAATACGCAGCCAAAACTCATAATCTCCCGAAGTTACAAATGAAGGATCAAAGTAGCCATATTCATCATGAATCTCTCTGCGCCACATCGGCTGGGGACCCACAAAGCAACCTTTATTCAACAAATGTTCCCTGTCGAAGTTGAGCCAGTTAAAAAAGCCGGCGGGTGTGCAACCTTCAAAGTTTTCATTTTCGGTTTCAGTGATAATAACATCGGCATAAACCAGCGCAATTTCAGGATGTGCTTCAAGCGTATTCACCATGACTTCAAACGCGTCCTGGCGAAGCCGGTCGTCGGTGTTGGCATTGGTAATATACCTGCCCTGTGAGGCCTTGATACCTCGGTTCCATGCCGCGTAGACGGTCTCACGCTGATTCGTTTTGATGTATTTAATATTTGAATATTTATCCTGAAATTCTCTTATAATTTTCTCTTCATTCTGCTGGGAACCGCTGTTGATAACGACTATTTCGAGTTTGTCTGCGAGGGTCTGGTTCTCAAGATCTTCTAGCCGGCCACGGATAAATTGTTCCGCGTTATAGGTTGAAACAATGGCGGAAACTAGATATTTATTAGTTTTAGCTTTTGGGACAACTTGCTCATCTTTTTCTGTATCCTTTAAATCATCCCCGCCTCGCTTTATTCGATCGCTTTCGGTATTTCGTAAGCGGGAATGGTCTAGCTTGCCCTGCACCGTGGGCGTATCTTCTGATTTCAATGACTGTTTTTTTATTATGGCATCATACATTTCTTTGTATGCATTTGCCTGGACTTCCAGAGCATATTTTGTCTCCACCGGCTCCCGACAAAAGGCTGAAATATTTTTACCACCATTTGGTGGAGATATAGCCCATTCGATACCCTCTAATAAGCTATCTATATCCCTGGGTCTTGCTAAAAAACCGTTTTTCTTATGGACGATCATATCGGGTATTCCGCCAATATCGAACCCCACTACCGGAACACCGCATGCCATTGCTTCGACAACGGTATTGGGAAGGTTATCTTCTAAAGAAGGAATTACAAAAACATCCGCTGCACTATAAGCCAAAGCAAGTTTATTCTCATCGGCTATCGAACCCAAGTTATAAATCTTGTGCTTTGTCTCGATCTGTAAGCCTTCGGGGAATCCACCAAAAGTAAGAACAACCGTCGTAAATTCCTTATTTAGCGGAAGTCTCTTTATCGCCTCTAACAAATATACAAATCCTTTTCTGGCATTGACGATGGAATCTGCTCCAAATAAAATAACTCTAGCATTTTCAGGAATGTTTAAAGGCTTACGGATGTCTGATTTAGGATAAGGTTTGAAGGTATCGAGTGGAAAACCGTAAGGTATAACCGTGATAGGGAATTTGGACAGAAGGCTGCTTTTAGAAGCACAATCGGCCAGCCATTTGCTGGGTGTAACGATATTTAAATCCAAATTTTGAAAAGCATAAAATTTTTGATCCCAATTTTGCCTCGCAAGGTCTTCCTGAATGTTTGATCCTAATTGAGGGCAAGCGCCACATCTCTCCTGATATTTTTCGCAATCTCCGGAATAGTGGCAACCACCTGTAAGGGGATTCATATCATGTAATGTCCAAACGATTTGTTTATCTCTAAGTGCCAAAGGAGCATTCGGATAATCCAGTGATCCTGCGACCCAATGCAGATTGATTATATCCGCGTCCCTTATTTCTTGAACCTGTTCGAGCTGTATATCTGATAATGCATCCGTAAACATTTCAAGCCCACCAGGCCTATTCGGATATTTTGTCAGTTCATTTTGCCAGCGAAGCATTTGTTGTCGCCATAGGGGAGATCCATAGGATGGAATGTTGAGGCTTTGCTTCACTGAGCCCAGGTATTCGGATGGGAAAACTTTTACAGATGGGTCGCCACTTTGCTTGTTCACAACTAGCATTGTAGAATCGACGCCAACTTTTTGGAGGCCCTTGTGTAATCGATAAGCGGCTTTCCCTGCGCCACCAAAATCCTGGGTGCAAATGTGGACAACTTTACTTTCGAATTTTTTCTCATATTTGACAGACTTTTTTGCTTTTTGCCATGCGAACACCGTAACAATGAACTTATCGCTCTGCAGTGCTAAAAGAGGAGGTGCAGATGAGGTTTCAATCCAATCTGCAGGATGAAGATCACCTAAAGCGTATTCGAAATTATTTTTTTCGAGAGTTTTTAAAATGCTTCCCAATGAACCGTAATTTTCACGAAATTTGTGAACTTCAATTATGATGTTTTTTGCATTTGCCAAAACACCATCGCAGTCTTCGATCACATCGAATTCAGCTCCTTCTATATCCAATTTTAACAGGTCAACATGTTTTTCATTTAAAAAATTCCGTATCCTAAATGAGGGTATCTTTATCCCGTTTCCCTCATCTGTTTTATTTATATAGCCAGAGTCATCTCCTGAATTTTTAAAGGATACGCCTTGCTCATCAATCCAAACCGCTTTTGAAATTGTTTTAACGTTTTTCAATCCCAAAGATTTTATATTGTGGTCGAGTATTTTTGAAATTTCCGGATCCGCTTCATAGGCGTAAATTTCCGAATTGGGATATTTTTCAGAAAAAAAGATAGACGCCAAGCCGATGTGAGCGCCGCAATCAAGAATCACTGGATTGCGGGCATCAGACTTAAATCCATAAAGATTCTGTTTAAAAATTTGCATTGATTGGAAATAGAAGCTATGTAAATCACAAAAATAAATAGCCCGATTGTTTATTTTTAGCGCTCCTTTCTTCCTCCGTGGGTAGGTCCCGATTACTTTACTTATATCCTGCAATACTTCATCGAACGAACCGTTAAATAAATATTCGCTATTCTTTTGTTTATTTTGTGAATTATAAACGCCGGTTCCTTTCTGATAAAGTTCTTCGCATTCTTTGATAATGGCATCCATTTCTTCAATCGAATTAAATTCACTAACTCCCCAATATTTGTTGACAATTTCTTTTTGCTTTGGGGTGATATTCTCCTGTATTTCAGTAAAAGCTTCCCTGATTTCATTGGCATCGGGTTGGTTGGTCAAGTCAGAACATTCCGCCAATTTGTTCGAATATAGTGAATCCCTTTTAATCTCACTTTCTGCCAATAAATGCGGTTTCTTTAAAATAATACAATAGCCGAGTATCGTTCCGATATTGTTTGAAGTTGTAAATGTTGCAGTTTCGATTATACTTTTAAGGCGAGATAAGAACAAAGGATCAAACATATGTCCAGCTGTTTCAACTTCGAATCCATTACGCTTATATTCCTTATCTAAACCTCTCAGAATATCTTTCCAGTATAGACAAACCCGTATAGATTTATAATCTTTTCCCAGTTCTTTCAAAACCTGACAATATTTCTGAATATCATAATGGCTGTTAACATAATGAGTTGAATGCGTCGGAAATGATAAAAGGTTTTTCCCTAACTTCTCTTTTTTAATTTGTAGTTCTTCTTCAGTTAGATAATGTTTAGCATATTGAATTTTTGGACCGATGACAAAAATCTTCTTTTGGGTATTATTTTTTAATATCCTGCTCCGATAATATGAAGAAGTGAAAATCGCAGGTAAAATATTTTTAATATTCTGATCCCAAATATTTCCGCCAATTCCAGCACCATGTTCTATGGCTGCTTTAATCTGGTAATTTTCTGGTAGTTTGACATATTTTTTTAAAATGGAGGCATGCCCGTAAAAATCATTGGGTTGAAAAATTTCATTAGATTTTAGCGGCCTATCTTTTGACAGCTCGTAAATATTATCTGTTTTCATTGGTTGTTTACTCTTTGTAAATATTTATAGATTTGTATTTGTAAAAACCAGTAATAATATTAACCATATTAAATATCCTCAACTAAATCCCAGTTAACCGGAGTGCCTTTAGCGACATTTTTTATCGCTTTTTTCCCTAATATCGCTTTAAAATATTTAGTGTGAATCCCATCACCCGGTCTAATGCTTCGGACATTTTCGATGCTAAATTTTTGACCTGCATTTATATCCTCAACAACAAACAAGGATTTCCTAAAATTAAATGACGTTCTCTGTTGTTCTGAAATTGTATATGAAACAGTCCCAAGTGCTTTTTCAGCGATTCGAATATTATCAACCATCGATTTGAATTCTTCTGGCTCTAACGAAAATGAACTATCGGCAGCAAAATTATTCCGGGATAATGTGAAATGCTTTTCAATGATACATGCCCCTAACGAGATAGCGGCTATTGGGACTGCTATCCCCGGTGTATGATCAGATAAGCCAATTGGCAAATTGAAGGTTTTAAGCATATGTGGAATTGTTCTTAAGTTGGCATCCTCTGGTTTTGCAGGATAGGCGCTAGTGCACTTTAATAGAGCCAATTCTGTACAACCCGTTTTTTTTAGAATGCTGACTGCCTCCTTAATCTCTTCGATCTTAGCCATACCCGTAGATATAATTATTGGTTTACCTGTTTTAGCCACTGTATGAATTAAAGGAAAATCAACGATTTCAAAAGAAGCAATTTTGTAAACGGGGATATTCAGCTTTTCCAAAAAATGGACAGCAGACGCATCAAAAGGAGTCGAAAAAAAATCTAAGCCTACCTTTTCTGCTACATTTTTTAATTTCGGATGCCATTCCCAGGGCGTATATGACTCTTTATACAGATCATATAGCTTCTTTCCTTCCCAAATTGTGTTTTCTATTCGAAAATATTTATTACCACAATCGATCGTTAGTGTATCTGGAGTATAGGTTTGTAATTTAATGGCGTCAGCGCCGCAAGCTTTGGCTGTTTCAACAATTTTTACTGCCTCATCGTAACTTTGATTATGATTGGCTGACATTTCGGCAATGATATAGGCAGGCTGATTTTGGCCAATTAAACGATTATTAATTTTAAAATTCATCTTTCTCTATGCCAGCTTTTCCATTATTTGCTTTTCCAATTAAATCCTTTATATAAGTATCATAGTGATTATCCGCTAGTAAGTACTCGAATTTTTTTTTATCTGTGGATAGATGGAATGATCCTCCTTTGAGTTGTTTAAAACGCTTAACCTTGCCTTCTTTAATTGATGACCATTTTATTTTAAATAATTCTATTATTTCATCATTTAACTTTGTATAAGACGATGCGAGAGTATCATTTTCCTCATCAAAAATTAATTCTTTCTGGTAAATAATATCGCCGGTATCGATCCCATCATCAATATAATGTATGCTGACTCCCTTGGGCGTATCTTCTAATAAACTCCATAAATTTGGGTCTGCACCCTTGTTCCAGGGTAGCAAAGAAATATGAAGATTAATTATTTTTTGTGGAAGGTAGCGGATTACTTTTTTTCGGATAACGTGCTTGTAGCGATAGCTTACAACAAAATCGATGGCATTATTTTTTAAAAAAAGTAAATCGATCTCATCACTATATTCTATTACTTGACAACCGCTTGCTGCAATAATTGGAGTAAGAGGCGAAGAAATAATCCCCAAATTAAGAACATTCATCCCCATTTTTCCATTTCTTTTATTATTCGTTCGGTTCCTTGCCCATCAATAAGGTTTCTGCTATTCTGAGACAATAAAGACCGCATTTTGTGGTCTTCAACCAATTCGTTTATACGCTTAAATATATAATCTTCTGTGAGCTCACGATGCCAACCTAAATTAATGGCGGCACCTGCATCATCCAACCCTGATGCGATATCCATCTGGTTTTTAGCAAGAACAATAGCCAAAAAAGGCAGTCCGTAAAAAGCCAATTCCCAGCAGGTGCTCCCACCGCCTGAAACTGCTAAATCTGCCCAAGAAATCAGAGAAGGCATGTCATTTACGGATGTCAATACTTCAATATCCATATTTGACATTTGGATCTCATTTTTTAGTGCTTGCAGATTAGGGTTAACTGGCCCGACCACGACTTTTATTTTCAAACCAGACTGAACCAGGCGAGATAAAGCTTTTAAAACTAATGGGGTAACATTTTCAGCGTCAGCACCTCCTAAAGTAATCAAGATTTTTTTCACTTCACCAACTTTTGATCTGTTCTGCTTTTTAAATTGTAAAAATTCCTTTCTTAACATAACATATCGATTACCAAGCAAAAGAGTGGTATTGGAATCCATATTGTAAATTTGTTTATTTGCTGAAATATTCTGATTTATCAAAATGTCTGCATGATATATAGGAAGATGAGCCATATCATCAATAATCAGAACCTTGTATCCCGTTTTTCTTACAGCTGCCTGATACTCAGGATCAAATTGATAGCCATCGAGTACAATCCAATTGTTTTTATCCTTCTTGCGTCGGAAATCAGGAATGTATTCTATAAAGGAACATGCTTCAGAGGGATCAGGATAGGATTTTTCAAGTTGATGAAAACTGAAACCCTCATCGGCAAAACGATTAATGAGAAAAGCATTTGAGCAATAAGTAATGAATTTCACCTTGCCGCCATGGTCTCTCCATGACTGAGCCAACGCAATACAACGCATGATATGGCCAGTCCCTATCTCACTGTCTGCATCAGCTCTTATTAATAGTTGTTGCATAGATGGTATTAAACGCTTTACCTAGA
Source organism: uncultured Desulfobacterales bacterium (assembly GCA_937998305.1). GTDB lineage: Bacteria > Desulfobacterota > Desulfobacteria > Desulfobacterales > UBA11574 > UBA11574. The sequence goes on from CALLDL010000237.1 coordinate 15,721, forward strand.
AGTGATTTCAAAACCTCAGATAGCGAATATGGTTATATCAATAAGTGCCGCGCCAAAATCTCTGCCATCTTAAAATCTTGCTCCGTATCAATATCAACTGCACGGAATTGCGGGATATTATAACCTTTAAGCCTCTTTCCATAGAATGATTTGATATCAAAAAAAAATGAAGAACGAGCCCAATACAACGTACCGTTGCTCGCCACAAGCTTTGGTTGAAATTGGGACTGCACACCTTTATATTCAGCCCATTTTAAGGCAAGGTATCCTTTTTCTTGCTCTAATGCTTGAACCGGTTGAAAATTAAATTCCGATACTCCCATTACAAAATCAGCTTCAGGTTTTTGGTTTAGCAGATCAAAAGATTCCCGTAAGTCATCAGCGGTCAGGAATATGGCTGTAGCATATATACAACAAAAATATTCTGGTATTTGATCGATCGTTGCCAAAGAATTTAGAACATGGCTGCAGACTTGCACAACTGTACTTCTGTCATCGCAAAGCTCAGGCGGACGCATAATAACTTGAGAACCTGCCGACCGTGCAATTTGAGCAATCTCATCGTCTTCAGTAGATACGATAACAGATGTAAACAACCCACACTTAATCGCCGCAGAAATCGGGAACTCAATAAGTGGCTTGCCAAGTATCGGCAATATATTTTTACGGAGAAGTCTTTTTGATCCACCACGAGCAGGTATTATTGCGACAGTCATTACATTCACCCGAAGTCCAAAATTTCAACCATGTGGCCTGCGGCAAGATCCCGTGCGAAGTTTCGACTCATGTGCTTTTCAAACTCGTTCGGAGGGATCCCAAATCCCGGGCGCCTGAACTCGATTTCAGCCTCTCGAACCGTCTGGCCCTTGGCGACTTGTTTTGTTAAAAACGCACTTCTTCTAATTGCTTTCCTTTTCTCAAGCTCTGCTGAGTGCAGGATCCGTTTGCCATTTCCCATGGCGATCTCGACCTCGCGAATCTTCGTAATGAAATCTTTCATCTCCTGGGGCTCTAGCGACATGATATGCTCAACGCTGCGAATGGTTCTATCTTCAGTAATGGTTTTCTCCACAAGATTGGCCCCGACGGCGACCGCTGCAATATCCATTTCCCAACCCGGCGTATGGTCTGAAAATGCTACTGGATAGGGGAAAATATGCTTAAGCGTAAGAATAAGATTAAGGTTGATACTCTCTAATCTGGCGGGATAACCTGAAGGGCAGTTGTGGATGATGATATTCTCGTTTCCTTCAGAAACGATGATGTCTACTGCTTCTTCGATCTCACCAATGGTAGCATTTCCGGTGTCCAGCTGGATGCACATACCGGTACGGGCTGCCCGGCGAATTAAAGGCCAGTGATTCACATCTGCCGAGGATATTTTTATGGAGTCGCACTCCAGTTCTTCCAATAACTCGATTTCGTCCTCGAAGCCGACGGTTGCAAAAAAGGCCAGGCCCATCGAGTCGCTGTGGGCCTTAAGATCTTTCCATTCCTCCGGATCTAACGTACGGCGGCATAGAATGTCATACAGCGGTTCACTGACCGTTAAGGTATCTCCGGTTTCACGGTCAAACAAAATTTCATAGGAGAATAGTTGTTTCTTATCCGCGACAAGGCGATCTGGATCGAGAATCTGAAATTTGATGGCATCGGCTCCGGCTTTAGCCGTCAGCGTAACGAGTCGTTTCGCAGATTCCAGGCCATTATGGGTGGGGCCGGCTTCAAAGGTTATGAAACAGTGCTCGCCATCGCCGACTCTTCTGTTTCCAAAGATAACCATTAGCCTACCTCTCCATTCAACTAAATAGATTCCTTACGCATCTCCGCCACAGTAGCATTGGTGGCTGTAATGACTCTCTGAACGTCTGCAGCTTTCATCGCCGGAAAGATTGGTAAGGAAAGGATACCTTCATATGCTGTTTCCGCTACAGAACAAAGTCCGGGATTTGTATTGAAATACTTACGATAGAAAGGCTGCATATGGACGGGGATATAATGAACATTTACATCCACACTTTTTTCTCTCATTTTCCTAAAAAATTTTGCCCGCCCCAAATTTAGAACAGGATATTTCGTTTTAACCACATACAGGTGATATGCGTGCAAAACGCCTTCTCTCAGCCCAAGTGCTTCAACCTCTGGCAGTCTTGAAAAGGATTCATCATATTGGGCCGCTATCTGCCGCCGTCTTTCAAGAAATGCTGGAAGATTTTGCAGCTGACTTAAGCCCAAAGCACATTGAAAATCTGTTATGCGGTAATTGTAGCCAAGATCCTCCATCTCATAATACCAGGTACCGTGATCAGCTCTCTGCCGTGAGTCCATGCTGATGCCATGATTGCGGAATCTTCGCATTCTCTCGGCAAACTTGGTTTCATCTGTAACGACCATCCCTCCTTCGCCTGTCGTAATGTGCTTGACCGGATGAAAGCTGAAGACCGAAAGGTCAGCGAGTGTGCCGACATTTCTGCCGTTAAATTGCGCTCCAATCGAATGACACGCATCTGCAACGAGGGATAGGTCATGGCGTTTCGCTATATTTCTCAAAGCATTATAGTCACATGGTTGTCCCGCATAATCCACAGCAATAATGGCCTTGGTGCGCTCTGTGATTTTGGACTCGACCTCGGCAGGATTAACGAGGAGCGTATCCGGCTCCACATCGGCAAAAACAGGCGTAGCCCCCTGAAAGACGACACAGTTAGCTGTTGCCACAAAAGTCATTGGGGGCAAAATGACCTCGTCGCCAGGTCCAACACCAACAGCGTACATGGCAGCATGTAGGGCTGCTGTACCGCTGTTGACTGCCACGGCATATTCGGCACCCACATAATCTGCAACGGCCTGTTCGAATTCTGATACTTTTGGGCCAGTGGTTATCCAATCGGAACGAAGAACATCAACAACGGCTTGGATGTCCGCTTCATCAATCCACTGATGCCCATAGTGAATTTTTGGATTTGTTTTATTAATTTGGGTGTGCACCAAGTTCATTTAGAAATTCGGATTCTACTTTACATCGTATTGAGTTTAAGAATTAATATAGTCTGAATTATCGGGTAATTAATTTTTTTTAAGTAAAAACCAGGTTAAATCATCCTGAGGGAAATGCAGGTCTCTATGATAGACAAATCCATATGTTACCAAATTCAAATCATGATATTTATCAAGCATCTCACCGGCAAAATCTCGCTTGAACAATTTATCTCTATAGCTCCTATACTCTACTTCAACTGGTTTTGGGTTGTAGTATTCAATTATACAAATATATTTTTTGCTGGCCCCATAAAGAGATTCATATACTTTCGATAGCTGGTCAGGATTTATATGGATTAAAACGCCTTTGGTTAGTATAAAATCGAATTTCATCTTCGTCTTAAAATCAAGTATTGATTGATGATAGGCCCTCGCGCCGTCCCATTTTTTCAAAATTTCGTATGCTTTCATGTTTATTTCAATTCCGTGGAAAGCGGCGTTCGGTAGAATTTTTTTTATAGCCTTTAAATTTGAGCCAATATTTGCGCCGAATTCAATCACCGACTCGATTCTTTCTGTATGTCTTAGAATATCGCAAAACAGTCCAATATTATTAATATTCTTATTAGATCCTCGATTTCTATCAATATACCTGTCGCCAAAATTTCCAGCCCAGAATATTTCTTGCTCAGTTTTAAAATCTGCTCTGCTCATCTGAAGCTCATATTAATGAATTTTTTTTTAATAAAAAGGGCGTCGTTGTCACTATTTATATTATCCGCATAACACATCGTGGAAACACAAACTCAGCTCGTCATACTGCGACTTTTACTAGAAACACTATTTGAATAAATATCCGTATTTAATGACTCATTTTGCAGACCACTATTATTTCCTATCACCCCTGATTTATTAGATGGATTCCTATTAATCGAATCGGTATAATTATCAATAATGGCTTTCAAATCATTGATCGATAGCCAATCCATATTTGTGTCACTGACGTAAGTGAATCCTTTAGGTAATTTTTTGCCTGTTGTGTAATTCTGACGATTCCACCAGCTATAGTTTGGCAAGATTATGTACATTCCGTTGTATTCTATGGCTTGCCGTCCCTCTTCTGCTGTTATCAGAACTTCATGGATCTTCTCTCCAGGTCGAATTCCGATAATGTCAATTTCACATTCCGGCGCGATGGCTTTAGTTAGATCCAAAATCTTCATGCTTGGAATTTTTGGTAAAAAGATTTCGCCGCCTTGCATGTGCTCAAGGGCATTCATTACTAACTGGAAGGCTTGATCCAACGTGATCCAAAATCTCGTCATGCGTTTATCGGTTATGGTCATCTTTCCTTTTTTCTTTTGGCTTATAAAAAGTGGGATCACGCTGCCTCTGCTTCCAATCACGTTCCCATATCGGACACAGCTAAAAATAGTGCCTCCAACTCCGGAATATGAATTTCCCTGGATGAACATTTTTTCAGCACAAAGTTTGGTTGCTCCGTATAGATTTACAGGATTTACAGCCTTATCAGTGCTTAGGGCGACAACTTTCTCAACACGCGCATCGATAGCTGCATCAATAATGTTTTGTGCTCCGATGATATTTGTTTTAACTGCCTCAAATGGATTATATTCACATGCGGGTACCTGCTTTAATGCGGCGGCATGAATGATTATGTTTACGCCTTGCATGGCACGATGCAATCGCTCTTTGTCCCGTACATCGCCTATAAAAAACCGCAGGGATGGATGGTCAAAGCCATTCATTCTCATTTCATATTGTTTAAGTTCATCCCTGCTAAAAATAATGAGTTTTTTAGGATGAAAATCTCGCAGTATGATTTCAACGAATTTTTTCCCAAAAGATCCTGTGCCGCCGGTTACCAAAACATTTAAATTTTCCCAATCAATATTTTTATTATTTTTCAAAAAAAATCTCCCGATAGTATAGATCAGAAATTTCTGTATAATATTCCCGATTGTCTGGAATTACGTTTTGTGAATTGTTGGAGTCTAAAGCCAGAAATAAAATTTCGTTTGGATTTAAAGTTAGCAATATACATGCCATTGAGAGGAATAATAAATATATATTAATTTCAGATAGATAGAAATAATACACCTGCTTTTCGAAGCAAAGAAGTCAAAAACCTGACGGGTGGGCTTGAAAAATTTTCCCACCTGGATTCGAATCGGAGAGAATAATTGGGTCATTTGACCATAACCCAATGAAATTTTAAAAAAATATAAAATCTAAAGATACTTCGGCAATCTGCCGATAAAAACTATGGAAAGGAGTTTATCCGGATAGGTACAAATATGGAGTTTTTAAGTGTAGGAAATACCGACATATTCTCAGCGACGATACAGCAGCCCGCTCAGCTGGAATCGTTGGCCAATGGCGCGCTTTCAAAGGGTATCGATCTTTATCGGCGGCAGGACTATGAAGGCGCCATCAGAGAATTCCGTCGCTCTATCGGCCTGGCGCCGAACTCAACGCATTCAACCGATGCCGCCACCTATATGGCGAACGCCTATATGGCGCTGGGCGATACGGGCGGGGCGGTCAAAGCCTATAAGGACGCCCTTACTCGAAGCCCTGATCGGGATGATATTTACATCAGTTTGGGCAACATCTACTTTTCCGACGGCAAGTATGACGAAGCTGCCGAAGTCTATGAAAAAGCGGTCAGGATTTGGCCGAGTTCAGACAATCACTACGCCCTGGGGCAGGCTTATTTGAATGCCGGGCGGCATTCAGCGGCAGATCGGGAATTTAATACGGTTTTGCGCATGGATCCCGACAAACCCGCCGGATATTATGGCCTGGGCCTGAATTTCAGCAAACAGGGCCGCTATGAAGAGGCCATTTTGCAGTTTAAGGAAGCCATTCGAGTCGATCCCAAATTTTACGATGGTTACGCCGAGTTGGGATATGCCTATGCGGATCTGGGTGAAATGGATGAGGCCCAGCGGACAGTGGACATCCTCGAGCCGATCGCACCGGAACTGGCAGACACCGTCAGCCGCCACATGTACAAGGTGGATCCGCCGAAATTTATGTTTACCTTTGCCGATGAGGGCTTTAATTACATGATGCCCTGGAAAACCCCGCTGTCGGCTTTGGATGCGTACCTGGCAACGCCAAATGCGGAAAAAACATTTAAAATGGTCTTTCAGTTTGACAAAGAAATGGACCGGGAATCCGTTGAAAATGTGCTCAACTGGCATATCGGCCGCTCGACCCAGAGCGGGCCCGGTCTGGCATACAATTACGGCTTTCCGGTACCGGATACCGAAGTCACGTTGCCCCCCATTCCCAAAAACGTCTATTACGATGCAGATAATTTAACCGCTACCGTTTATTTTGATGTCGGACAGAACGCCGCTGGAGACGGCACCATCGATGCAGCCCATATCGAGTTTAAATTCACCGGCGAAGACGCCTACGGATACAAAATGAATCCCAAATACGATCAATTTATGGGATTTTCCGGAGTGGCATAATCACGGCATTGTGCAATTTTTCTCAAAACTTCTGATTTCAGATAAAATTTATTGAGCCCTCCCCTGTAACCCCTAATTT
>CALLDL010000238.1 GCA_937998305.1 uncultured Desulfobacterales bacterium
TTTTAGAATATCGTGCAGTAGTTTGATTTTATTTTTAAATTTTAAATACTTCAAAGATGTTCTCTTTAACGCGCTCTAATTTGCTCAGACAGCTTCCCGACCTAAACGAAATCATCCGGCGGCTTGCGGCAAATTGTGACCGTTATTAATTCAATCGGAACATATTTTTGACAACTGCTATATATGGTTATGGTGTACTTTGAATTTGAATTCACCCCATACCAGTTGAAGGAACTGGTAAAAATAGTGGATCAAATTCTTGGTGCCGCTTGATAAACTCAATAAGGAATGAACTGTCGGCGGACGAAGATGAATTGACAATTCTCAACAATAGGATTTATTATGATTTTTTAAATATCCCATCTGCTTGGGATGGGTAAACATGCGAAAGAGGGGTTTGGGGAGAAATTGATGTTGGTGTTGGACTGCTTCAGCAATCATTCGATTAGATAAAAGAAAACGAGGGTATTGTTCGAGGCAGATTTTTCTATCACCATCACAAGGATTTCGAACCCACGAATATCCCCAATTTCCAGTACGCGCCATATTTTCTCGAAATCCTCCTGAAGGCTGGTCTTTTGGTCTCAATGGCTTTGACTGATTCGGAGCAAAGTTTGTGATGAATATACTGCTGATCAACTCCAACCGGCTTAAGCATCCGTGGCCTGTGATTCCTTTCGGTCTGTGCTCGGTTGCCGCGGCTCTGGAGGCCGCAGGACATGACGTTGTTTTTCTGGATTTATGTTTTTCAAAAGATCCTGATCGAGAAGTCCGCCTCGCGCTCAGCAAGTTCAAGCCTGAATTGGTCGGAGTCGGCATCCGCAATATCGACAACGCTTCCGGATACAATACCATTTTTTTGCTTGACCAGATAAAAGCTGAAGTTATCAATCCATTGAAGTTAGCATTTAAAGGCCCGATCGTGATCGGTGGTTCCGCGGTTGGCATCAGTGGTGCTGAAATGCTGCATTTATTCGACCTCCCCATGGCTATACAAGGCGACGGTGAGCAGGCCATTGTTGAATTGTCTGCGAGGCTTGAAGGGAATCTGCCTCTGAATGGTCTGGGCGGATTGATCCTAAGACAGAATGGCATGATAGTCGAAGAAAACCCGCCTTTGATGGTTACCGATTTGAATGCCTTGCCATTGATAAAATTCGACCGTTACCTCGACGTACGGCGCTATCGAAAATACAACTCACCGCTTCAGATCCAGACCAAACGCGGCTGTGCTCTAAGATGCGTTTACTGCACCTACAACCGGCTTGAAGGCAGAGTCTACCGCATTAAAGATCCGCTGCGTGTGGCAGAAGAAGTGGAGATGCTGGTAAATGAGACAGGCATTCGCCACATCGAATTCACTGACAGTACATTCAACATCCCGATAAAGCATGCGAAGGCAGTTTTGCGGGCCGTGGCAGCCAAAGGCCTGAATTTACGGTGCCGGGCCTTGGGCATGAACCCGGCGGCGGTTGACGAAGAACTGGTGAAGCTGATGAAACGGGTCGGTTTTCAGGATGTTGATTTAGGAGCCGAATCCGGCTGCAACCAAACGTTATTGAGTCTGGGAAAGAATTTTCGTAAAGAGGATGTACTGACGGCCGGGAAGCTATTGCACCAGGCAAACATACCCATCTCTTGGTTTTTACTCCTGGGCGCGCCGGGCGAAACTGAGGATACACTCCATGAAACGCTTGAGACTATAGGTAAGGCGGCGTCACCGTGGGATCTTGTGGTCATCGGGGTCGGCATCCGTGTTTACAAAGGCGCACCGATTGCCAAGATTTTCCAGCCAATGAACCGAGATAGGATCAGCGACAACTTTCTGCGCCCAGTGCACTTTGAGCCAAAGGGGCTCGACATTGAAACCATTAAAATGATCACCAAGCGCGCCTACCACCGCTATCCCAATTTCATGATGTTCGATGAGAATTCACAATACCCTGAAGTGATATTGAAAGCATCAAGTGCAGTTTTGAAATGGTTCTTTCCGCATCAACCCATATGGCGGGTTTACATTTTCGTTCGCAAAATTCTCAAAGCACTGGGTGTGGACTGAGTCAGTAACCTCACGTATAGTGTAGATACCTACGGGCGTAAGCCCGTTAGTATCTACTTTCCTATCTCCAATGTACTGCAAATGAGCCTCAATTGCCGATAGCTATGATGGTACGAATCTCAAGTCCAAAATTTTACAGATATCAGAATGCCGGCTAAATTGTTTGAAGCCCAAATACTGGCAAGGAGTGATAGACGTTGAGTATATTGTTCTTGGCTGATCGAAATCCATAAGCTTTTACGAGACTTTTTCATGCCGTAGGGAATTTCAGGAGATGTTTTCGACTATTTTTGCGAAGATGTTGGTGTTACTGAGAATACCGATCAATTTGGTTCCGTCGACCACGGGCAACCTTCTTACACCCACCATTCGCATCATCTGATGACAGTTTGAAATCGACAAGCCGGTATTAACAGTAATAGCAGGCTTGGTCATGACATCATCGACTATGAGTGATGTCCCTCCGGTCGGGTCCATGACAATCGCTTCAACGATATCCTTGCGAGTAATAATGCCGAATGCATCCCCATTGCTTTCAGGTTCGATGATAAGACTCGATACGCCGAAATCGTGCATCATTTTAATGGCCGTCAACAGCGTTGCATCTTTATGGATCGTTTTGACGTCAGCCTTCATAAGATCTTTGACTCTGATTCTATTTACATCCATATTTCTTTGCCCTCCATATAAAAAATCATAGACCTTAAATCTGTATAGATAAAGTTATGTTGATAGCTCCACAGTCTGTTGTTCTTCATTCAAAACAAACAGAGCTTTTCCTCTGATATCTTCTTTGACATGATAGGCGTACCCGCTTATAATTATGGTAGTCCCGCTATATACGGCCTTATTAACCTTCACTTCTACAGGTTCCGCCTCTGTTTCAGAGATTTTTTGTGCCAGTTTTTGCTTGTATTTGACCATCATGGTTTCTTTACGCACGACTTCGCGCCTAAATTTAACCAGTTTTTCAAGTCTACGGGTTATTTTTCCAGGAAGCGTTTTGCTTTTATAATTTTTAACGAATCGGGCTAAAACCTTATCCGTCTTAGCCCTTTGTCGATTAAAATCCTCCAGCTGTTTTTTAACATCAGCCAAAAGCTTTCGAGTCTTTGAATCCGTTCCGACGCTCACAAATGTTTTGACTCCGGCATCGGATCCAATCTTGTTAACTTCCACACCCTTGAAGGCCTCAACTGAACCGCCCCTTATACGACCTTTTCCTTTAGTTGCCATTATGCTGCCATTGGTTGATACAGTGCTGCGCAATATGTCATCATGGACAAATATATCGCCATCGGCATGGACCCGGGCACCTTCAAAAAAACGGGCCGTTATATTTCCGCCGGCTTGGACTCTTCCTTCAACCGAACCGATGATCCCGCCGTTTATGTAAATGTCGGCACCGGCTTCAACAATAGCGTCTTCAACACCGCCTCCGATTTTTATTTCATCGCTGGCATTCACTTCGAATCCCGAATGAACCCAACCTTTGATATCCAGCGACCCTTCCATTGACAGGTTGCCAATTGAATAATCCACATCACCGGGGACTTCGTACTGTTTGGAAATCCATATTTTGTTTTCAGGCGCGAAAAATACGATGCCATCGATTTCGGATGTAAAACTAAGCCCGTCATCTGAAACCTCAACGTTGCCCGCCGGCTTGAGGTCTTTTTCGCTACCGGGTTTGGTAGGAATGACATTGCCAAATACGTCAACCCCTTCTATTCCGGGTGTCGGCGGGATCTTGACTGCCAGCAGCATCCCCGCCTTTACGCTTTGTATTGATTGGCGTTCTTTATAATTAATGTTTCCGGAGTGCTCATCAATAGTTCCTGCAATCATCTCCGGTTGAAATTTAAGTTCGATTTGCGCGTCCTCTCCTTGCTGGGCAACTCTCCCCTCTGCAATCACCACATCATGAATCGGCATGTTTTTTGAGGCAGCCTCGTTCAATGCCTGTTCAATGGCGCCGCCATCGATACCCTGAACTATTCCGCAGCCGGCAAGTAATTTTTCAACCAACTCCATAGTAAGCATCCTGCCCGACTCCGACGGAGGATGAACAGACAGATAGACGCTTAATTTATCCTCAGACACAATCAGCGGCTCGTTGACAGACAATTGACCATTGATGTAATCTGCATAGCCTGCCAATATGCCCTCGGCAACGACAAAGGTTACGCCGTCATCGAGAACAGTGACGTTCGTGCCTGGAGTTATCTGTTTGTCCTTGGGTTCGGCACCGGTCAGGGGTTTTCCGGTTATAGTGCTGCCATGGGAAGGTTTTTCCGGCAAAGTTTTTATGGCAAGCACATCGCCGGCTGAAAATATCTCCTTGATAACGGAAGATTCAGGCAGTCTGCCGTCTTGTCTTGCAGCATCGACGGTTTCGGGATCATCGCCATTAAGACAAAATTTGAATTCTATCCGGGCATTAACACCGTCTTTGGCCGGATCAGCTTCGGCGACCATGAAATCCCGAAGCGGTTCGTCCGCCTCAATGGCCTTTATAACCGAATCTTCTTTAATACCATTGATTACGCCTGCCTGTTCCAGCGTCATACATACATCTTTATATGTAAGCTTGCTGTTGTCGGCAAGTGTAGGGAATATGGACATTTTAGCCCACATCTCGGACTTGTTGATCTTGACCGGATTTTCTATTGACACTTTCTTCCGGGTTAATTGCGCCGTACCATATATGGCAGCCGTAATTGTATTGCCGTCCTTGGTGACGGTAACATTGTCTCCGGAAGCAAAATCGACCTCATTGCCTTTCCTTGCAGGAACTTCTTCACCGAAGATGTTTTTGCCCGGCGTTCCTTTTGTGGCGGGAATTCGAACAGCGATGATCTGGCCCGGTTTGACCATCATATTGGCCTCAGGATCTTTATTGACGGCATCCTGTCCGATTTTCAGATCGATAAGGCTGTCCTGGCCGCTTTTTGCAGGCTCGCCGACTGCAACCTGGATATTGTTACCCGGAGTAACGGTATTTATAACTTCGGAAACAATATTTTTGATAACTTCCTTATTGACGCCGAAAACAATTTTGAGATCGGCGAGGGCGTGTTCAATGTCTTCAACTGTTACCGGCTTGCCCTTGCCCAAAGGCGGCGTTATTGTCCTGATGGCTGCACCCATCTTATCTTCCGAGATGGCAATATCGAATTGGCCGGGCATGTTCTTTATCGAAACAGCATAAGTTTTTTCATCGACCGGAACGACTTTGACATCCTCGGGCTGAACGCCAAGCTGCCGGGCGCCTTCAATACGAGCGCTTTTGTCAGTTTCCGCGGAAACGGAAATGGTGGTATGCTGCATTTTTTAACGGTCACCTGTCATTGAAAATTTATAAACACTATGCCAGCATCCGTTTGCTCTTACATTAATAATCCTGTGAACGCAAGTTTTAGAATTTCTCTTGTTGCGTTTCAAAACAAGAGGGATGCCGAGTCAAGAAGCGGGCTAACATCTTGGGCCTGTTGCCAAAAACCTTGCAAGCATGCGAACGAAGCGCAAGCTATAAGCGGACAAGTACATTTGCTGGTTACCGGTGGACAATTTCTATCCCTCATCTTCGGGATAAAACGTAAAGCCTGTTGTTGATTTTTTGGCAAAGAATTTTAGAAAGCCGACTTCCTTTATTTCTTCCAGATTAATTGTCGGGCGATCAGCATTTTCATTTAATACGGTATCCCTTAAATTAGGATTTTGATGCGTTAAGATGATGGCAATTTTCTCAGCCTCTTGTGGGTTCTCTGCCTTGACAAATCTCGTGGCATAAAACCCAAACTTTTTGAGTTCACCGTCAAGATTGAGGAGGAAATTCTTCCCATGGAGTTTAACCTTGAATTTTTTCATCAAATCCCCTTTTCCGGCTAACATTAGATATTAAGGTTCTTCTCCAATTTAGTTGGAGAAGAGGGTCCAAGGACTCAAGGGGTCAAGGGTTTGTTTTCTAAAGATTTTATCAACGTCTTTAACATTCTTTCGATTTCTGCGATGTCTTTATTTAGTGTACCCAATTCACCTTTTTCACTTAAATCTAAATCCCCTGCTAATAATATCTGCGTCGCAAATCGCAAACAGAACCATAAGATATGTAAAGCCTCCTAACGTAGTCCTATGTTGTCTTTCTTCCATATCCTTCTGCTCTTTGTACTTCTTTAGCATTTCACTCGAACCCTTGAATCCTTGCCCCCTTGTACCCTTTGGAATCACACCTGCTCAATTGGAGATGATCCACTAATTTTACCCTAATTAACTACAACTAATCGGGAGATAATCCGATATTAAATAGTCGGCGTTATAACTGGTACTCTTGCCAGTAGGCCAACTGGAACCTCAATTGAGGTGGAAGTCAATTTATGCCCAATACATATATCATAAAAATGAAAAGGGCAATTACCACTCACCCCATACTGCTTTTACATTGGTTAAAACTGTTAATGTGAAGAATATGCCTCTGTATCCCCATAAATATGAATAGGATAGCTTGGCATGACCCCAAATGCAAGTGTTTTAAGGGAATAGTGCCTTTTCATGTCCGGGTACACAGAAAATGTCATTATCCGTCAGGGCGTGTTGAAAAAAGAGGTACATTTTGTCCGGAAACCTTTCGGTATGAATGATTTTGCACGAAAGGTAGACCATGCAATGGAAGACAGATAAGTTTAAGTACGGTATCGTCGGCCTTTGCTCAATTGAGGTAATAAAGCATCTTTACAACCCTTGATAGTTATTGATAGATTATAATAGCTTTAGATTAAGAATCGATTCGAACAGATGAGTCCAAACAATCATGAAAAAGAGAGTCATATCGTTAATATCGCATCCTACCTGAAAAGAGTGGCCAAAATCGGACCGTGCAAACGGGCGGTTGTTTATCATGCGGGGCGGGACAGGTCCGGCCGGGTGATTTCTCATTTGACGTTTTTGCAGCCGGATCGAGAATCCGATTGTCTGGCGCACGGGATGGAAAACGCTGGAATCACCCGCGGGACCCGGACCATTTTCCCCTGATACTCAGAAACCTGAATATCAGAAAGCCGATTCCCTTGTATTATTTCAGATAGGATAAAATTGTTGAATCTTTTTAAGTTTGTGAAGTATATAGGCTGAATCCGAAAAAAAGCCAGAGGAGTTTTACCATGTCTAAAAATGTTCTCATCATCGGCGCTGTAGCCCTAGGCCCGAAGGCCGCGTGCCGTTTCAAAAGATTGGAACCCGACGCCAACATTATCATGGTGGATCAAAGCGACCTGATCTCTTACGGCGGATGCGGCATACCTTATTTTATTTCCGGCGACGTCAGCGATGCGGCGCAGCTCCAGGAAACCAGTTTCCACATGCTTCGCGATGTGAAGTTTTTTCAAGACGCAAAGGACATTGACGTCCGAATCAATACCCGTGCTCTTTCCATAGATCGAAAGCGGAAAACTGTTAATACCAAACACGTCATCAGCGGAAAAGAAGAAACGCTTTCCTACGACAAGCTGGTGCTGGCGACGGGAAGCAAACCCAGGCAGCTTCCCATTTCCGGAATTGATCTCGAGGGTGTTTACACCGTAACCGATTTGCATAAAGCCATTGCAATAAAGCAGGAAATCTCCGAAGGAAAAGTTGGAAAGGCGGTAATTATCGGTGCGGGATTTATCGGTCTTGAAATGGCCGAAGCACTGGTCGACCTGTGGGGTATCGAAACCGATATTGTCGAAATTACAAACCAGGTACTTCCGGGAATTATCAGTTATAATCTGGCCAGGATGGTGCAATGTCATCTGGAAGAAAATGAGGTCTCTGTTTACTTCAATGAAGAGGTTGTAAGGATTGAAGGTAAACAGCGGGTGGAAAAAGTGGTGACCGGCAATAGAACCCTGGATGCGGATATGGTCATTATCGCGGCAGGCATAATGCCCAACTCGGACCTTGCCAGGAGTGCGGGTTTGAAGATTTCCCCAAAAGGCGGCATTGTCGTGAATAAAAGAATGCAGACCTCGGATCCGGATATTTATGCGGGGGGAGACTGTGTTGAAGTAACGAATTTAATCACCGGAAAACCGAGCTACTACCCGCTGGGTGGTCTGGCGAACAGACAGGGACGTGTCATCGGTACCAACCTGGCCGGTGGTGAGGCGGAATTTGAAGGAAGTGTGGGCAGCTTTGTTGTAAAGCTTTTTGAAATATCGGTGGCCAGTGCCGGTTTGAGCCTCGAAACCGCCAGAAATGAAAATTTTGACCCGGTGAGTGCATTCATGGTCCAGTTTGACCGTGCCCACTTTTTCCCGGAAAAGGATCTCATGTACCTGGAACTGGTAGTGGATAAAAGCACCGGACAGGTTCTGGGAATCCAAGGTCTTGGGAACAAGGGAGATGGTATGGTCGGCCGGATCAACGCCGTGGCTGCGATACTTAAATCAAAGCCGACGGTTTCAGAGATCAGCAACCTTGAGCTCCCCTATTCACCACCGTTTTCGTCCGCCATGGATATTTTAAACGCCTTGGGTAATACTGCCGAAAATATCCTGGCCGGAAAAAATAGAGTCATCGATGCAGATCAGTTTGTTGACTGGTGGAAAAATAGAGAAGATGGTAATACCATTTGTTTAGACTGCCGGGGATGGGGCAATGCAGAACCTTTTGTCAATAAATATCCGGATTACTGGAAAAGCATTCCACAGGATGAATTGAGGGCCCGGTTTAAAGATGTTCCAAAAGACAAGAAGCTTGTGCTCATCTGCAATACCGGCGTTCGTTCCTATGAAGCGCAATTAATCATGGACAAGGCAGGACTGAAAAACACGTATAATCTTCAGGGAGGCGTGGCTGCTCTAAAAAAGTGGGGGCTGGATCTTTAAGAATCAGGTAATAATATTTAAATTACACATTCACCTTTGCCCTGAATACTGCTTACTGATCTGCAATTTGTTTCGTTTGCAGATATCATCATACGAAACAGAATATTTAAATAGTACAGACCCGGGGATCAATAGTAGAAATCGCCACAATTATCATTTGGTGATATGATATTAGGTTATCACAAAAAAATCAGGCCACTGACAGCTTTTTTTCATTGCAGATATCTCAGATTTGTAGCTTGATCTCAAAACCCAATATATTGTGGTGTACATAAAAAAGAAAAGTGTGTAATTGAATCGATTATCCACACTTTTTAATGAATTAACTTGATTGAATAATGACAGCTACGAAAGG
>CALLDL010000239.1 GCA_937998305.1 uncultured Desulfobacterales bacterium
AGTTTCCAGCTGGGAAAAAAATGGTAATCTTAATTTCTCGCGGTGATCCTGAGCCACCAGAATTGTTTCCGCAATTTTACAATCATCTGGACGAATGGCTAAATTTGATCCCGCTTTCTTTAGGGGCGGGAAAATATGAGATTTTCCATCAATATGGGACAGGTATTGAGCGAAAAGCTGCCAGAAATAATAAAGAGATTTTACATAAAGCCAAGATGACAGGTGCTGACATGATATCATTGGCTTAATATTCGTGACCGCTTTTTTTCAGGGAAGTTTTAGAGGTTCTCAAGGCCGGTTTGGAAGCCGATGAAAATAAAGACAAGGATGAAGCATGCGATTAATATCTTAAGGCGGCTGAATCATAAAAGTAATTTTACAGTAATATCTTCCGTGTACAAGCGATGCAATTACGATTTAATCAAAAACTAAAACATGCCATCGGTTTTGCATTAGTTCTGATAAGTCTATCGGTGAATGGGTGTCAGGAGTCCAATGACCAAGAAAGGGAATCAAAAGATATCCTGGCAAATCAACCTTTAAAGCAAGATAGAGATGACAAAAAGAAACCTGAAGAGGCTTTGATGGATCGCGTTCTAACGCGAAGGACCGATGACCTAAGCGAGAAATGGAAAACGGTCCGTGTCCTCGTCAGTTTTAACAAAACAAATTTCTTTGAAGCCGGCGGGCAAATAAAAGGTCTTGAAGCCGAGCTTATGCGACAATATGAAAAATACCTCCGGCAAGGGGCGAAAATAAATGTTATCTTCATCGCTCAGCCATTTAAGGAGTTGATTCCTGCACTGATCGATGGGCGTGGAGACGTTGCAGCGGCCGGTTTGACTATTACGCCGGAGCGTCAAAAACAGGTCGAGTTTACGGATCCTTATATTAAAAACATTGATGAAATTATTGTTGCCGCGCAAGGCGTTACGGGATTGGAGCATAAAACGGATTTATCTGGTCGGAAAATCCATGTAGTTTCCGGAAGCAGTTACGTGCAACACCTAAAAGAATTGAATCATCAATTTGCCCAAGACAGTTTAAAGCCAATTGAAATTGTCGAGGCAAATGAAAATTTAGAATCCGAGGATTTAATGCAGATGGTAAACGCCGGGATATTTGAATTGATGGTAGTCGATAATCATATTGCCAAGCTTTGGTCAATGGTCTTAAAAAACGTTATCTTGCGCGAGGACTTAAAGATTCATTCCGGAGGAAATATTGCTTGGGCGGTCAGAAAGAACAATCCACGACTGCTATCCAATTTAAACACATTTTTACGAGAGCATCGTGAGGGTACCCTTCTGGGGAATATGTTGATCAAACGATATTATGAAAAAACGAAATGGATACAAAACCCTCTGGAAAAAGCAGAGAAGAAACATCTTAAACAAGTGGGTGTCCTTTTTAGGAAATATGCCAAGATGTATGGATTCGATTGGCTCAAGATTGCGGCACTGGCATATCAGGAATCGCGTTTTGATCAGGAAAAGAAGAGCGGACGTGGAGCGGTTGGAGTCATGCAGATAAAGCCGGAAACGGCCGCTGATTCGAATGTAAATATAAAAGATGTATTCAAGCTTGAGAACAACATTCATGCTGGAGTAAAATACCTGGCTTTTCTGCGTGACAGATATTTTGATGATGCGGCAATCGACCCAAACGCTAAAGTCAATTTTACCGCTGCAGCCTATAATGCAGGCCCTGCTAGAATAGAGTCGCTACGCCGTAAAGCGCCGGAAATGGGACTTGACCAGAATAAATGGTTTTTTAACGTGGAACATGTTGCACGAAAAGAGATCGGAACGGAAACTGTACAATATGTGGCAAATCTGAACAAATATTATATTGCGTATAAATCCATGGGCGCAGTGTGGAAAAAAAGGAAAATAGAAAAGGATAAGCTAAAGAAATCAAATTAATTCCTGCCATGCAAATCCCACCCCAGCGGTCTTGCAAGTTCAACGATGGATAATTCTTGAATATTACCGGCGTAAGATTCCGCTAATTCAGTTTCTCCAAGTATATATTAGACTGCGTAACCCACATTTTTGCTGAATTGTGTACTTCGGCTATAAATCAAATCTCAAGGAATTTTGCACCTTTCATCAGCTAATCAAAATAAAATTTGATACTGGGCGACATCAAAAATGTGACCTGACGGTCTACATTGTAATTTTGATTTAAAAAATGACGGGTTAATCTTGGTAGGAGCTTTCAGAGAAAACCGGAATGTACAGCTTAACAGTATACTGGCAATGTTTGCAGCTAGCGTGCTCGTGTGCCTGGTGAGGTGTAAGTTCTGATTCTTTCTGCCACTCTGTTATAGGAACGCCGCACAGCGCATATCTATCTTTTTCACAGGTTATATGTGTTTGGTCATCGCTGATGGAAATACCTATACTGAAACCCTTGGGTTTGCCCATTGTTGGCAAGTTGTTGAGCCTTTGGTCCATATGCAGCAGCGCCCAATACACAGGAGTCAATTCCTCATCATCCAAGCTGCCCAGTGAATGCATTACAAAGGCCCGATTCTTTTTGCTTACGCCATTGCTCTTTAAAATATGTCTGCACGCCATTAAAACGTCCACTCTTTCGCTAAATGGTGATGTCATAGCACCTCCTGTGAATAGATTCATCATCTTATCGTATTTAATAAATCATCAGCATCATTCTCACCGGTGTCTGAAAAATCGTCAACTCCAAGATAACGCTGAGCATCTATCTGCTCACGAACTGCAAAGGTTTCATAATCATCTTTTTGCGTATGTACTAACGTTTCAGATTCCGCATGTTTTATCCATGGCCTTTGTGCCATAAGTGCTGCGCGTTTCTGAAACAATGACCCAAATCAGGGAGGAATTACACTACAGGTCATCAGGTTAGTTTGGTCATTGTAAATGTTTGCCGAGTAATTTGTCAAAGCAGAAATGGATCGGTTCACCTCCTTTCTGAGTTTTTGTTGC